>JANOKC010000134.1:0-22981 GCA_031419035.1 Novosphingobium sp.
CGTTCCCGGCAGCTGCCTGGGCGCAGGACAGCAGCAGTCCGTCAGCCACGCAAGACGATGGCGATATCGTTGTCACCGCGCGCAAGCGCGAGGAGAACCTGCAAGATGTGCCGCTGTCGATTACGGCAATCAGCTCGGAGACATTACAAAACCAGGGTGTCAAAAACCTGCGCGACATAATCAACCTGACACCGGGCCTGACGCTCAGCGAATTCGGCGCCGGCACACTTAACGTTCCGGTGGTGCGGGGCATGACCAACTTGACCGCTGGTGCCTTTGCAGAGGGCAATGTCGCGGTGTTCTACAACGGCGTCTACCTGCAGAACAACAATCTGGTTGATGCCACATTCCTCGATATCGAGCGGGTCGAAGTGATCAAGGGACCGGTCAGCGCGCTTTACGGCCGCAATGCCTATGCCGGGGTGATCAACTATGTGACCAAGCGCCCATCAAGCAGCTTTGAAGGCAGCGCGCGATTTGTGGCGGGATCGCTCGGACGGATCGGTGGCGAAGCTTCGGTTTCAGGTCCGATCTCTGGAGATGTGCTCAAGGTGCGCCTAGCGGGCAAGTATGACGGCTACAACGGCAGTTGGCAGGATCCGGATAGAGGCATTCGCTTTGGCGGCTATGATCGATATGCGGTGCAGGGTTCGATCGAACTGGAACCATCTGAGAGCTTCAACGCATTGGCAACCCTGTTCTATGCCAAGGACCGCTTCGACCAGCCCGCCCGCGCCCAACTCGGATCAGGCAATTGCGGCGCCGCCGCAGGGGCGTTTCAGACCTCGATCTGCGGCCAGATTCCAGATTTCACCGATGCCACCGTGATTCGCTCATCGAATCCGCGGTTCGAACTCTATGGCAACCGGCGCTCAACCCTGCTCGGCACGCTGGACATGCGAGTCGAATTGGGCGCGCTCGAGATGAAGAGCATCACGGGCTTTACCGACACCAGCTTCCGCCAGAGCCGGGATGCCGACGGCACTGGAATCGGTCTCACCTATAACCTGACCGGCACGCCCGCCGGAACCGCGCAGGCTTCGCTCTACAATATCGGATATTCGTTCGACAAATCGTTCTCGCAGGAATTGCGCGCTACCTGGGAAGTAAGCGACAGCCTGATCCTGGCGTTGGGCGGATTCTACAACAAGTTTACTGCCGACCAGTCGACTTCCCTGGTGATTGATCCGGTCAATGTCCCTGCCGGCCGCGCGCTGGTCTATGCCTTCCCTCTCGGTCTGCTCGATTCCGCAACCGGCAGGCCTTTGGTTGAGCAGCTTACCCGGCTGGAGGATGAGGAAAGTTCGGTCTTCGGGCTGGTGGAATTCAAACTTGCGCCGGGCTTCAAGGTTACCGGCGAAGCCCGGCGTTCTTCCCAAACCAAATTGCAGAACCAGAAATCGTCAATTTTGACCATCCCATTTGCCGATCCTGACGGGGCCAACGGCATTTCCGCAAACTGGAAGTTCTGGAGCTTCCGCGTTTCGGCGAACTATGACATTTCGCCCGACACGATGGTCTATGCCTCGGTGGCCCAGGGCAACAAGGCGGGCGGGTTCAACTCCGGAGTCCCCGATCCGCTCGACTTGCAATACGGCCCGGAGCGCAACCGCACTTATGAGGTCGGCTTCAAGACCCGCCTGTTTGGCGTCGCCACCTTCGATGTCGCCGCCTACTATGCCAAGCTTGACAGCCTTCAGATCAACTCCGTCTCTGCCGACGGCCTGCGTTCGGTGGTCAAGAACGCCGGGCGGGCGACAGCTTACGGTTTCGAGGCGGCGCTTTCGGCGCGGGTTGCCGAAGGCGTTCGATTTGGCCTCGGGCTGGCCTATGCCAATCCCAAGTTCTCCGACGACTCGTTCCTTAATTCGGGCCTTGCGACCTCGCAGTGCCGCAACATTCCGTCTTGCCTGTCGCGGGTGCAGGTGATCCCGGGGACCACCATCACGGCGGTTAACCTCGATGGCCTGTCGCTGCCGCGCCAGAGCGATGTTCAGTTCAGCGCAACGGTTGACGTCCGCCGCCCGCTTTCTGGCGATTGGGACTGGACGCTGCGCGGGCTGTTCAGCTCTGAGTCGAAGCAGTTCGCCACCACGCCGCCGGTCAACAATGGTTTCATCGGCGACCGCAACACGCTCAACGCCCGCATCGGGGTCGCCAACGAGCGCTTCACAATCGAGGCCTTCATCGAGAACGCGCTCAATGATGCCACCCCGTTCAACTATGGCGGCGGGCTCAATCCGATCAATTTCCAGGGACCGCTCGCGATTGTTTACGGCGAAAAGCGCCGGTTCGGGATCGAGGCTACAATGAAGTTCTGACGCTTGGTTGTCGTCTGCGAAGCGAGGCAGCGGCTAGTTTCGCTTCGCAGGCTCGACTTGTTAAAGATGCTCGGGCTCTGTCGAGGTCCTGCCCCATCCAACTCAATCGAAACGACCAAGGGTACGCAGTATGATCGAGCCAGATGCACCAGTAGCGCTCCAGCAGACCGACCACGATCCGATCCGCCGCTCGATGCTCTCAGCCCTGGCAGCCAGCGCGGCTATGCTTGGTCTGGTGGCGGCGGAAGGGGCGAGCGCGGCGACGCGGCGCAGGCCGCGGGGGGCGGCACCGGCCGCTCCGGCCGAGCCGGTATTCAATGCCTATGACCGTACAAAGCGCTTCACCAACAACGAAATGGACAGTGGAACCCCTTGGGTTGCGAGCCAGTTGGGCAATTTCGATCTGGAAGATCCCAAGCAGAATCATCTCGCCAAGCTGAAAATGACCAACAATCTGATCGGACGTCGCACCTATATTCCGATGATGATCCGGTTGATGATTGCTCGTGAGGACCAGCCGGGCGGCCCGCTGCTCGGCGCGGCGGGCATGTTCACCTGGCAGTTGCAGGTTCCCGACCCCAAGTTTTTCCCAAACCTGCCCGCCGGATCGAGCATCCTGCGATCGATGTACACCGCGCGGTATCTCGATCCGGCGACGATGGAGCCGGTCGAATATCTCAAGAACCCCTACAACGGCAAATTGATGAAACTGGAAGACCAGCTGTTCGTCGAGAATTTTATCAACTTCCCCAAGGGCGGGTCCAGGTTCCTCGAAGAACCGCAATTCGCCAACGATGAGCCGGACGATGCGAAGCCCAAGCAGTTCAAGCGCTGGGGTGATGACTTGATCCTGTTTCAGGGCGGGGTTTACAACAAGCCAGGCCCCCATCAGCCGCGTTTTACCGAGAACATGTGGGTGTCCCCCAATGCCGAGGTGATGAACCCCGATATGGGCCTGGTAGACATGCGCTACACCTTCACCGGCATAAACAAGGCCTGGGAGAAGCCGTGGGCCGGATATGGCCCGCAGAATGAGGATCTGCTGCAAGACCTCGCCTATGGCCGCAAGGTCCACTCGGTCGACAAGATCCCCGATTTCCACAAGCGGGTACTGCTCGAGAAATATCCCGACCGGATTTAGTTTTGAACTGGCGAAGAGCGATGCAAGTAGCACCAAACTGGAATTTCGCCGGGGATAAATCTTGGCCGCTCAAAAGGTGGCTTTACGACCAAGATCCATCTCCGCATCAATGCGCTGGCCTGCCCATAGCCTTCCCCCTGACCGGCGGCGAAGTCTCCGACTACAAAGGCTATCTGCCGATCATGGATGCCGACGGCCCGGCCCCCAAGGCTCTGCTCGCCGACAAGGGCTATGATGCTGACTTTATTCGCGAAGATATGGAGAAGCGCGGCGGCACCGCGATGATCCCACCTAGTGCAACCGCCTGGTCAGCTACCCGTGGATGCCGCTATCTATGCCCTGCGCAACATGGTCAAGCATTGCTTCAACAAGCTCAAGAATGCCTGAAGGCTGGCAACGCGATACGATAAAACCGCCGGCAGCTATCTCGGCTTCACCCACATCGTCTCAATCCACCTGTGGATGCGTGAATTTGTCAACGCCTCCTAGGGGGTTCTATCAAACAAAGTGGAACAACCTGTAGTCCACTGCAGACTACGCTCGCTGACACGCTGCAGACATGCAGTAGAGTCTCGGAATGTTTGATTCACTCAATATCCAAGCGATGGGTCTGGGATATTGTTGCGGTCAATGGACGCTTTCCTAATCGAGTGCAGACGAGTCGAGCTCAGTCGAAAATTGTTACGACAATTCTGTGGTGAGCTTCCACAACCCCCCCATCGTCTTGCGGAGTACGTCGCCTCCGATGGGGTTAACAGGGACTCGTTCGCCAAACTTGAGGTGCGCGGGGCTCGACCAAACTTTTTTGGAAATTCCTCGATGAAACCCGCCCTGCGTGCCGCTCACCTCTTTAGTACAGCCGGCACATGGCGAACAGACTGTCCGCAATCTCCCGTATTATAACTCGCGCGCCACGCGAAAACCTAAGTAGTCGGCACGATAGGTTTGGGGATCGCCGCCCCGGCCTCGCTGCGCTGCCCGCAGTTCGGACTTTCGTGAACCATAAGAACCGCCAGACAAGGTACGGAACTTGCAATCCCCAAGCAGATAAGGAGAGCCATTTATTGGCACCACCGTGTGATCATCGCTAGCACAGTCCTCGTTGAATTCCCAGACATTGCCAATCATGTCGTACAGACCGAAATTATTGGGACGGAACGAGCCAACCGGCGCGGTTCGGACAAACCCGTCCCGACAAGATGTAACCATGTCCGGCGGGAATTTCGTGTCCGTTTCAACTCGCGTCTGATCCACCACATTGGCGTAAACGCAAGCACCGTCGAGACTGTCACCCCAGTATCGGGCCGTGGCTGTCCCCCCGCGCGTAGCATACTCGAATTCGGCCTGCGAAGGCAGGCGATAACGCTTCCCGGTCTTCTTCGAGAGCCATTCGACATATTGGGAGGCATCGGCGAAGCTCACGCAGACGACGGGATGTTCACCCGTCTGCAGGAAACCAGGGCGGCGCCAGTTATAGCCATCCTCTTCCCGCCAATCGTGTTCAGCGGGAAAATAGACCTTGCAGCGAGAGCCGGTGCTGTGACCCGTTTCCCTAGCAAATTTTGCGAACTGCACGCGCGTGATCTCAAATCTGCCGATTGCGAAGGGTCGCGCGATCGTGACCTCCCGCTGCGGCTGCTCCCAGCCGCTGACATAAGCATGCACCTGCTCACGATCTCGTTCTTGCCGACTGGAACCCATAATAAAACTACCAGACGGGATCGGAACCATCTCCGGACAGTCTGCGCAGTCACGAAAGGCCGACTGGTCGGCACTGGTATCGCCTCTCGCCAGTTTCGCCGACGCAGGCATCGACGAAAATGCCAGTGTGAGAGCTGCTACAAGTGTTATCGCCCACACCATCAGGGAATGTCCATCGCGATGCGGAAGCCGATATAGTTGGCACGATAGTCGACCGGGTCGCGCCCACGCTGCGCAGGCCGGACATCGGCTATATGGCCCGAGAAAGAACCGCCTTTGATCATCCGCCAGTCACAATCACCACCTGCGATCCAGGCGCTTCCGTCGCTTGGAGCGCCCGCGTAGGTTTGGTGAAAGCAATCTTCGCTCACCGCCCAAACATTTCCGAGTGTGTCATGCAGACCAAACGCGTTGGCGGGAAACGCTCCGACCGGCGAGGTATAAACAAACCCGTCTTCGCAGTCGGCCCATTGCCCTTTGTTCCAGTTAGACACGAACCGGGGGATCGCAGCAAGGCGCGTCTTATCGGCTACGTTGACATATTTGCAAATGCCGTCGTGGCTATCGCCCCAAGGGCGCACAGTATTCGTTCCAGCGCGCGCAGCATACTCCAGCTCGGCCTCGCTCGGCAGGCGATAAGGCTTCCCGGTAATGCGGCCCAGCCATTTCACATACTCAGTGGCGTCATTCCAATTGACGCACACCACTGGTTCATTCGGACCCTGCTCGAAATTCGGGTCCCGGAAACTCTTGCGCGGGCCGTCTTTGAATTCATTGGTTTCAGGCAAGTAGATGTAGCAACCAACGCCTGCATAATGCCCGGATTCACTCACGAACCGGGCATATTGCGCCTTGGTCACCAAATCCCTTCCCAAGGCGAATGGTTTGGGAATGGCAACCTGATGCTGCGGCTTTTCCCATCCGGCGTTCATCGGATAGGATTTTTCGCGATCAGTCTCCTCCTTCGTGGAGCCCATCGTAAAGCTGCCCGCTGGCACCACCACCATCTCCGGGCAGCCCTCGCAGCTGGCGAAAGTGCTACCGACGCTCGGCGCGCCCACAGTGGCACAGGCACTGAGTCCGAACAGTATGCTGGTGGATAGGATTCGAGACGCTAAAGAAAAAACGCGGGATATCATGCGACTCTCCATCATGGCTCCGGCCTGAACAGCAGCCGCGCCTAAGGTTCGCACTAAAGCGGTATGCAAGCGCCCGCACAACTACCGAATTGGTATTCTGCCATCGAGATTACTGATACAGGCGGCTGCCGTTGACGCATGGCACGCGCTTGCCGTTATCTTTTTTGCAAGTCGTGGCATTGCGATAAAGCCGATTGAGATAGGAATGAAAATGGACCTTCGCCAACTCAAGCATTTTTGTGGCGTGGCAGCGGCCGGAACCTTTACCCGGGCGGCGAACGATCTCCATATTTCTCAACCTGCGCTTTCGCGCAGCGTCAAGATCCTCGAAGATGCGTTGGACGTTGTGCTTTTCGACAGGCATGGCAGAGGCTTGGTAATCACTCAAGCTGGCGAACTCGTACTCCGCTACGCTAGCCAGATTATCAATTCAATGGATACTCTGAAGCGCGAAATCGGCACTCTGCGGGCCGGCGGACTAGGCGAGGCACGCATCGGCGTGCCCCCACTGCTGACCGATTCGCCGATCGAGCGCGCGATAACCCTGGCCGTACTGGCCAATGAACGGCTTCAGGTGGATATTGTAGTGGGGCTTTACGAAGAGCTGGTCGATCTGCTCCGGGGAGGCAAGCTCGACTTTCTGATTTCCGCCGAACCGCAGATGGACACAGCGGCCGACCTGCGTTTCATGGAGCTGATGCCGATCCAGTCGGTTCTGGTAACCACGCCCGACAGCCCGTTTGCCAAACGCGAGATCGTTGAGGTGAAGGAACTTCAGGATGCGAACTGGGTGATACTCAACAATCCTCACAATGAAGCCTTCATGACTTCGTTTTTCGCCCGCAAGGGCCTCGAAGCGCCCAGGCGAAGGATCAGGACGACATCGCTCAACACGCTGCGCAGCTTTTTGCGGCAGGGTGGCTTTGTCGGCTTGCTGCCCGCGCACTGGGTCGAAAGCGACTTGGCGGAGAACCGGCTGGCGCTGATCCGGGTGGAAGGTATGCCCGTGGTCCGCCAGGTGGGCATCGTGACCCGCACCAGCGCCCCGGCCAGTCCGACTGCAGCGTTCCTGATCGAACAGATCATTCGTTGCGCCAGCGACGGTTGACGACGAAGTCAATCCAGTTCGCGAAGCACGCGAAACCCGAGGTAATCGGCACGGTATTCGTTGTGATCCTCAACATAGTTTTTAGGATTGACCCCAGTTGCGCGCTGTGCGGCCCGAAAGTTGTAGGCGAGCGAACTGAACGATCCGCCGCGGAACGGTCGGTAGGTGCAGTTTGCGTCACGCCGCGCTGATCCGTCCGACCGGGCACCGGCATACGTTGCGACAAAGCAATCTTCAGTCCATTCTCAGGCATTGCCGAGCATGTCGTGGAGCCCGAATTGATTGGGCTTGAACGCTCCGACCGGCGCTGTCCAGGTAAAGTCATCGCTACATTCGATGAAGCTTTGTTCAGTCATTTTGTTGGTTTCCAGTGCAGTCCGTCGAGTGCGATCAGCGACATTGGCATATTCGCAAGATTTGTTCCGGTCGTCACCCCAATGCCGTGAGGTGGAAGTGCCGGCGCGCGCCGCGTATTCCCACTCCGCCTCGGTCGGAAGGCGGTAACGGTATCCCGTCCTGGCCGAAAGCCATCGGGTATAAGCCACAGCGTCGGCAAACTTCAGGCAGGTTACCGGATGGTCGCCGGCCTACGCAAACTCAGGGTCCTGCCAATTGCGCTCGTCGACAATGCGCCAAGTCGCCTCGGCGCGGACCTATCCGCCAGCGCGTTGAAGAAAGTTGATAATTTGCTCGACCGTGCGACACTGCTGCGCGGCTTCGGATATCGACGCAACCCCGTCGAAATCGGGCCGGTCGGCCATGCCGTGGCCACTCGACCATTGTAGATGGTTCGCACCCGCTACATCCACCACGCGAACGGCCGGCGAATAGCGGGCGGCGGTTGCGCGCATCAGCGCTGGCGGCGCCATCTTATCTTCGGTCGCGGTCAAAAATAGCATTCGGGTGCCAAGTGGACGAGAAAGCGGCCTTTCGTCGGATCTGTAGGGGAGCGTGAAGGCACCGCCTGTCGCCTGGAGGGATGAGCCAATCACGACTACGTCGCGCAGTCCCATAACTCCCTCAAAGCCCTTAGGGGCTTTCGTGTATGGATTGCGAGATGCCTCGAGTGGATCGAGCAATTCCAATGCGACCGCACCCCCCAGCGAATGGCCGATCAGCGAAACCGGCGCACCGGGCCACTTCTTCTTCGCAAAATCGAGTGCAGCGAGGGCGTGCGGGATCAGGAGATAACGCGCGGCGATCGGGGTGTCACTGCCGGGCGGCCGAAGCCATTCCAGGCCCGGCTCGACAATGATGACGGCGTAGTGTGCCTCCAGGAGTCGGTCCCCGAGCCAGCGATAGCGGTCCGCAGTCATCTGCGCGCCGGGCAGGATAATCGCCAAACCTATAGGATTACCTTCAGGGGCTATCCACCAAAGAATACCGTTAGCGCCGTCGCGCAAAATGCGTTCAGACGTGTAGGGCAAGGCTACTGCCGCCTGTGCCGGCACAGTGGTAGCAATCATGGCCAACAGGACCGTCATGTTCGCCAGTAGGCGCATCAATCGCCGCGCGGCGATCCTCATGTTTGGTCGAGCTTCAGCAGGCTGTTCCACCGCCCCTGACGCGCCGTCGCCAGACCCATACCCTGCGTAGGTTCAAGCGCAGCATATTGTTCAACTTTGTAGCCGAAGTAATAGAGCCGCACCGTATCATCCTTGGTGACCACGCTGGAAAAGGTCACGCCGCCGCCGTCCCAGCTTTTGACCGATCCGCGACCCAGTATCGGCTCGTCGAGCAACCGCGTCCATGTGATCGCATCACTCGAGCCAGCGAGGCCGATCGTGCGCGGATAATCCATCCAACGCGCGTCGAGGGCCGAATAAGTCATAATCCACTTCGGGCCGCGACGGTCAGGGTTGGGGATTATATTACGGGTCACGCTGCCGCCACGTTCCCAAACTGCCATATCCTTGCTCCACCCGACCTCACCAAGCTCCGTCCAATTGATGAGATCGATTGATTCTGCGACATGAGTCTCCCAAAAAAGTATGCGCGGGGATAATTTTGCATAATAGAGCAAATAACGCCGACCATCGTGAATGATGTTGGGAAAAGCAGCGTAAATATAGTCGCCGATATCGACTGCGGCGCCTCCGGTCCCTCTGCCCCGAACTCTTTCCCAGTGGATACCGTCGGAGCTGGTGGCGATCCCGGGCCGGCCTCGATAGCCTTTGGCCTTGTACGGTGGATAAACCTCCACTCCGCCGACTTTGTTGGGAACCTCCTGATCACCGCCGAAATAGGCCATGATCCAACGCCCATCATGGTATAGCACATCACCCGATGCGACATGGCTCGAATCAAATGCCTGCGGGTCTTCGTTCGGGACAAAGATTGACCCAAGCGCCAGATGCCCATTATAACGATCCCAAACGATGCCGTCCCGCGATTTGGCTAGCGCCACTCGGCCGGTTCCAAATCCGGGTGCTACATCTTTGGGCCATGCCGCATCGCGACAGTAATACCACATCCACCACTGCTTTTCGCCTGGATGCCATTTGACGATCGGGCCGCCCAGCTTTCCGCTGTCACAGCGCCCCACTGGACCGCTTCCGAAAATGAAGCCTGAACGATCCGCGGCCTGCGGGAGTGCGGCCTGAGCATTGGCCATACGCGCGCTGCCAAGTGCCCCGGCAACTGCTGCAGCGGATTCCATGAAGAGGCGGCGGTTCATCTGCATTCCGGTCATCCTGTTAGAGCCTTTCGGGGTATTTCTCGACCAAATGGCGCTTTACGATGTCGGGGATGTCCTCCACGGAATGGAGCTTGGTGCCCTTCACGTTGGCCAGCAGTTGCGTGTCGTCGCCTTTCTGATGACCGCTCCAAGGCCGTTCCCACGCTCGCATCAGGCCCGTGAAGTTATAATCGCACGGCACAAGGTTCGAACCAGGGTCCATGATCTTACTTCGCGGCGCACTCCAGATGGAACTGTCCATGCGCGGCTGGTTTTGCCCTTCGTTCTGGAACAGCCCAGCAAGGTAGAGAGAGAGCTGCTCCCCCCAATTGACGAAGGGATTGCGTAAGCCTGCAGTATCCCCATAGCCAGTTGTCATGAACTGCGGTCGGTCGATGCTCGATCCGGTCCCGTTGGCATAGAAAAGATAGCTTTCAGCGAAAAGTGAATCTTGCGGCTCTACCTGCTTGTCAAGCACATGGTTATAGACAGACTTGGCCGGCTCAAAAGTGTTCGGATTGGTCATGATCCCGGTGTAGCTGGCGCGCTGCAGGACCGTATGGGCCGGCAGATTGGGGAACTGTTTGGGGTCGGGACGCATCAGCTGCCAAGTCCACATGCCCAGCAAGCCATGAATTTCTCGCCCAGGCTTGCCGCGCGGCGCAAGATATATCCGCCCCATCATCGGTATGTAAGTACGGGCTCCAACCAGGTTATTGGTCATCTTCATCGTCGCGAGATAATTTCCTAGCGGGGTCGCCAGGTCAAAATTTCCGCGCAGCGCCTTATCGAAAACCATCGGCTTCCCCGCCATCGCCTCAGCCGACTGCGACCGCTTGTCGAGGCCAGATGCCACTTGTTGTGCCGTCGCGCGCGTGCCGAAAAGACTCGCTCCCGCCATGGCTCCTATGCCCGCCAGCAACGAGCGTCGATGAAGATCAAGCATCCCTTCCGCTAGAGGAGCCTGCTCGGCGTCTAATTTTGGATCGGGCATGTGTACTTCTCCTTGATCTATCGAACCGAATTCTGCGACGCACGACCCGTCCAAAATTCCCGCAGGATGCGATTGAGCGTCTCCGGGCTTTCCAGCGGCAGCAGGCGACCAGGACCTTCAATCCGCACGATCTCGGCATTCGGAAACCCCTCAACCAACTTTTTTGCGCGCTCTTCGGTCAACACTACATCGGCGCTACCCACAGGGATCATGACGGGAACATTGATCTTCGAAGGCAGATCGGGACGTGGTTTGCCCTCACCGGTCGTACTCAGCCAAGAGACAAACATCTCGGTGCGCGAATCCATCAGCATCTGCTTGTAGCGCGCCCGCACCATCAGCGACGTGTTCGGGCCCGTGATGTATTCATTAAACCGGCGGAATGCGGTGTCCTTGCTTTCGACCACAAACAGCCGGGCCATTTCCTGCTGGTAGCGTTCATAAGCCAAGTCACGTTGGAAATCGAAACCGGCATAGCTGATGAGCGTCAGACTATTTATCCGGTTCGGAATGCGCTCGCATACCAGCCCGCCAATCATTCCGCCCATGCTGAGGCCGACGAGATCGATCTTTCCACCGATCCCCAATGTCTCGATGAAACGCACCACTCGGTCAGCATATTCGCTTTCGTCAGGACGCCGGTCGGTCACAGGTTCTGACATGCCCCAGCCTGCATAGTCCGGCGTAATGCAACGTCGGATATCGCTGAGCCCGTTCATCTGGTCGAGCCACATATTGGCGTTAAGGAAAAAGCTCGGCAGAAACAGCGCCGCCGGGCCTTCACCTTTGTCGCGAAATGCCCAGGTCAGCCCGTCCACTTCGATATAGCGCATACCATAGGCACCAGTGGGATGCTCTCTTCGCAGCACGTCAGGCGCGATTACGCGTCGTGCAGCTGCGAAGGCCGGATGGGCCGAAAGCCCGAAGGTGGATGCGGCAATACCGGCACCCATTGCGCCGTAAAGCAACCCCCGCCTAGTTGCAGTATTCTGCAACTGCCTGTCGATGGCCTTCATAAGTTCGTCTCCCGCAATGCAGCGCGTCTCTGAGCAATTGCCCTACGCCGCCCCGATTCTTTTTCAACAGCGTTGCGAGTCACAGGCTTGACGCGGCTTCGCGCCGACTAAACTCGCCCTTTCTTTCGCGCTCACTCATCATCTTGAAATTCTTATATTCGTTCACGTCTCCCATTTCGCGTGGTTCCCAAGTGGTGGCGAATCCGCGAGGGTATTGCGCATCGCCATCGCTGCGCCCGTCTTCGGACCATAGTAGAGGAAACAGTGGCCCTTTGGGTTTCTCGCCGTCGATCATCTCGTCAAAGCTGACGCCAGCGATATTTAGGCAGTCAGGTCGCGGGGCCCACCGGATGTCGTCACCTAATACGCGCACCGAAATCGCAATCCGCCAGTTGTCGACTGGATTGCCGCAAGAATAATGCAGCACCCAAGGGTGGACAATCAGAATGTCGCCCGGGTCCATGTCCCAACGCAGAAAACGCAACCCCGCCTCATATCGACGGCTTTCCACATCGGGATGATTGGGCCGGTCGTCGGGCTGGATCATCTTGCGCGCGTTCGGGCTGAACAACCAATAGGGCACATCATCATGCTGGGTGCCGGCCAGCACCTCCAGGGAATTGGCCTCGACGATCGGAGTGAGTGGGATCCAGATGGACGGCACCATCACCCCGGTCACTGGCCAGCCCATGCGGTCGCAATGCCAGATCGTCTTCGCATCGGATTGGGGCGACTTGGCGAAAAACTCGTCGAAGAAAAACCGAATTTCCCTCGATTGCATTACCTTGCCCGCCACCTGCGCGATCGGGGATTCGAAAATCAACCGGCGATACACCTCGCTCAACCTCGCCATGTATCGTCCGGGCATTGTCGGCAGCAAACCCACGTCCTTCTTGCCTATGATCAAATCTTCGGCAACTGGGAGCAGCGCATCAATCCACTCGCGATCGAGCACCTGGCGTAGGCAGACCACACCATCCCGGGCGTAATCTGCAATATCCTCTTCAGTTATTTCGCGTAAAGGATCTCGGTTAAGCAACATTCGTCCAGCCCCTTAGCGTCCCTCGTTGGCCGCAACTTGTGTGGCCAACGAGGGTGCTGTTCAGGCGCGGCGAAAGCCAATATAATTGTCTGCAGTGCTTATCAGGGTTCGTTATAGTTCAAGCACGACTTTGGCCACTACGTGATCTCTGGGATTCCCAAAAGGTCAATAACCTGTTTCACAGGGGAGCCAGCTTTATGGGAGGCTGGTGATAGCAGAGGATTGGCGCGTCGATCCGGTGGTTTGACTGGCACCACTTCTCACGGCTTTGCGTCACAATACGGTTCTTGTGCGCGGCAAAGTGTGCCAGATGACCATCGCGATGCTGCTGGCGAGCCGCCGCGGAATGTTCGTGGTGGTGGACCATGATCACATAGTCGTGAAACCGCGCCGCCGGACGGCCAAGCAAATATTCGAGAATATTCGGGTTGCCGCGAAAGCCGTGAGCATCATAGTGCAGGTTCATCAGCAGCATTTGCTCCACCCGGTCATCACTGGCTCCTGCGGCCCGCGCTTTCTGCTCGGCCACGTCATATGGGATCGGCTCCGCCCTCACCGGCTTGCCGATTACCCCCTGAATTTACTACCAGTCGAATTTTCTCGTCCAAACCTGTCCTAGCCACGATCGAATGGGCCTAACTCTGTCCATCAAATGATTGTCGATTGTAGAAGAGAGGGCCAGATACGCAATGCAGGACCATGATTTGCTGCAAGACCTTGCCTATGGTCGCAAAGTGCACTCGGTCGACAAGATTCCCGATTTCCACAAGCGGGTGCTGCTCGAGAAGTATCCTGACCGGATATAGGTCTGCTCCGGATCGGGATGGTTCAATTGGAGCAGATGGAGGTATCTGCACCGTTGACGCTGGAAGCCTGCCCAGTCGTCGGTTTCAGATGGCGAAACGCCCCTTGAACCGGTCGAGGATCAGCGGCTTGATGAAATCGGGCAGCCGCGCAGGATTTTGGGTCTTGATCCCCGTCAGATGAGTCAGGATTTGTGTCTGGTCGCCGACCTTTACGCCCATCCACGGATATTCCGATGCCTTCATCATCGATGTATAGTCGCGCTTGCAGTCAATCGAAGCTTTGGACGGGTCCATGATATCGTCTCGCTTCGACGTCCAGAACGCATAGTCGACGCGCGTCTGCTGCGGGCCGGGCAGTTGCGCGGCACCCAGCACCGAGTATGAAATCTCGTCGCCCGCATTGATAAAGTGCTGCGAATAGCCGCCGTCGCGATCCCAGGGCTGATCGTAGAATTTGGGGTCAACGCCCGGCACGACGATCGACTTGCCCAGGCGGAAGGCCAGCCGATCAGCATAGTCGACGCTTGGCAGGTCGATCATTTTTCCTGTGTGCGGATTGAGCACCCGGTCCAGATGTCGCATCGTGCGCGGATCGACATAAACCTGGTTCATCGTGCCCCACAGCACATAATCATGCTCGCCGGGGTCGGCGACGATATCTTTGCTGGCGGGCGTCGCAAAAATCTCGGCAAACATCACTTTGCCCAGCCAGGGAAATGCGGGGATGCCGGGAGGGGCCAGAATGATCGTGCCATACTGCGCCAGAAAACTGTATTCGCCGGCAAGATTGGCCTGAACCTTCGCGAAGGCAAAATGATTGTCGAGGGGCCGGCTGAGGTCATAGGGGCCGGTTTGCTTCGGCATCCACCGAGGCAGCTTGCGCACTTCAGCAGAATGGCTCTTCGCCCGCTGGTGCTCGCTGAGCTGCTGCACAGTTGCGTTAGCGGCCGACTTTTCGCCAATTTGCATCATCGCCATAACGTCGAACGGCTGGACCAGCGCCGCAGCGCCGCCCAGCAAACCCGCGCTTCTCAAAAAGTCGCGTCGGCCCTGTGCGCTCGCTGGAATTGCGGAAGATTTGGGCGTCTGCGTCATGGGATGCTGCCTCGAATGCGTTGCGGATGGTATCGGCGTTACTCCTGTTGTGGCCGCCTAGGCGAATTTTTCCGGGGCAAAAATCGACCCCCTGATGCGAGCAATGACGGGGTCGGCCCAGACATCAGCCCCATAGAATGGGTCGGCGCGAATGAAAGCGCCTGCCTCGGCTTCGCTTTCGGCTTCAAAGATAACCAGCGAGCCAACACTGCGACCATCGTCAGCACTAAGTGGTCCGGCAAGTGCAATCTGGTCCTTATGTTTGCTGAAATGAGCCAGATGACCATCACGATGTTGCTGGCGCGCGAGTTCTGTGTCGTCCCGGTCTCGAACTACAATGGCGTAAAGCATCGTATTGGCTCCCGTCAGCTGTTTGCCAGAGTTTCCACATAGCTCCGGAATGGCGTCGCCGGGCGGCCAAGCAGAAATTCGAGAATGTTGGGATTTCCGCGAAACCCATGGGCGTCATAGTGCCGGTTCATGATCAGCATCTGCTCCACCCGGTCATCACTGGCTCCTGCGGCCCGCGCTTTCTGCTCGGCCACGTCAAGCGGGATGGCTTGCGCCCGGACCGGCTTGCCGATGATTTCGGAAATGATCGCTGCCATGTCGGTCTGGCTCAAGGCTTCAGGCCCGGCCAATTCGTAGGTCGCGAAGCTATGCTTGTCAGAATTCTCTGCGACTGTGGCACACGCCTCTGCCAAATCGTCCAAGTCCACCAAGTTGTATTGGCCATTCACATTGAACGGCATCGCGTGCACCCCGTCCTCCGTTACCTGCCGCCAGATCGGCACGAGATGCTGCATGTATCGGGACGGCTGGATGATCGTATAGGGTAGACCAGATTCGATCAGCGCCTCTTCTCCATCCAGCTTAAGCCGGTGGTGCCGCACTTCGCGTCGCAACGGATGCATCACTGAGTAGTAAATGAAATGGTTGACCTCGTTGACCTTTGCCGCCGCGATGAAGCGCTTGGTGATGTCCAACTCACCAGGATGCATGGGCGGGCCGATGTGCAGAATCGCTCCTGCGCCTTGTGCCGCCGCGTGTATTGAATCCGGGTCGGACATATCGCCAACCGCACATTCGTTTGCGCCCAGAGCAAGCAGGTCCTCCGCCTGATCGGCCTTCCGGATGAAGGCTCGGACCGCGATACCATGGCAGACCATCGCCTGCAGGATGGCGCGACCTGTTCGCCCGTTTGCACCCGTCAGCAGGAGAGGTTTGGCGGCCATCATCGATCCTCCAGAGCCTAGACAACAATTTCATAGGAAGCGCGCAGGCAATCAATCATTGATGATTCCATCAGATAGGCCTTTTCCCGCTCAGGGTCGGCGGCGATCTCCATATACATGCGTTGGCGATCAGCGCGCTGCTCGGCATCGTCTGTTTCCATCATTGCTTTGTTTTCTCGCGTCCTACGCTGAATAAAGTCGACACAAATCTGCCGTCGCTGTTTGTTGTAACTATCGAGTTGTTGATCGAGATCAGCGCCTTCGAAGATGATCGCGCACAGTTTCTCACCAAGATTGATGGCATCGTGAATGCCGCCATTCATTCCCATTCCGCCAAGCGGGTTGTTCACATGCGCTGCGTCACCAGCAAGCAGAACCCGGCGGCCGACGCGGTAAGTTTCGGCTACCCGTTGATGAACTTTGTAGAGCGTGCGGTGGTCGATCTCGTAAGGCTCATCCTTGGGATATAGACGCTGGAGTCGGTCTTCAATAAATTCGTCAGACAGCAGCAAGTCTTGGTCTGCATCCCCTGAAATGGGAAACTGGACGCGCCACAAATCCCGTGTCTTGAGCATTACGCACCATTCCTCCGGGTCAGAAACATAGTTGACCCAGCTCAGCTTTTCGAAATGCTTCTCAAAGGGGAATTCTGTCGAAACAACCAAAAACCGTTCAGGATATGTAAGCCCTTCGAACAAAGTTCCCGAGGCTTGCCGAATACTGCTGCTGGCTCCATCGCAGCCAATCAGAAAGCTGCCATGCAAATGTTGTTCAGTCTCACCATCGAACAAAAGCGCGTCGACTCCTGCTGCGGTTTCGCGATAGCCCACCACGCGGTTCGAGCTTCGGAAACTGGCGTGGGGGTAGCTTGCCAACATTTCAACAGCCTCACGGGTCAGCTTGTATTGCTCGCACTGGAGGCGATAGGGGTGGTTGGTTTCTCCGATGAGGCAGGCAAGGTCGAACGCGGCCACTTCGCCGGTGCGCCGCTCGCGAAACTGGAAATCATGGACAATCAAGCCTTGCGGTATCAGCCGCTGGGTCAGGCCAAGCTGGTCAAGCTGATCAAGCGTCGGCGGATGAAAAGTAGAAGCTCGCAGATCTTCAGGCAATTCGCTGGCGCCATCGAGCAAAACAACCGGAATTCCCTTTTGAGCGAGGTACAGCGCTACAGTGCACCCAACGGGACCAGCGCCTGCGACGAGAACAGGCGCCACATCGCTCGCTTTGCTTTTTGCACCGCCGTTTGATGATCTCATGGAATCTGAACTTCCCAATCGCCTGATGTGGTTGCTCAGTTAGGATATATGTTGATTGCTTCACGATAGGCCGAAGCCAGAATAATCGCCTAGTGATTGGAAATTGGTCGCCCGTCGAGCTAAGACGGGCTAACGCCGATTTGATGCGAACAAGAACGACTGTCGAAATTTGACTTCAATTCGCATTGGCAAGGCTGTGAAGCATCGCTCTGAATGCCAAGGGGAAAAGCACAATGGAGAATGACGATCATTCGATCCGCTCGATCAAGCGCGGCTTGAGTGTATTGCAAGCAATCAATCGATCCGGTTCGCTAAGATTGATGGACATCAGCTTCGCAACCAACCTGCCCTATCCAACAGTTTGCCGAATCGTCGATACATTGGTCGATGCGGGTATGATCGAACGCGAAGAGTCGGTCCGCAAGTATCGACCGACTGCGCTCGTCCAAACGCTCTCGGTAGGATACCAGGAAGATCACGCTTTGGTTATGCGCGCCCGGCCCCACATCGTGGCGTTGTGCAAAAAAGTGAATTGGCCGATTACGGTAGCCACTCGGGTCGGCAACACGATGATGATACGTGATTCAACCCATCGGCTGACAACTCTGACTTTCAGCAATTACGCGCCGGGGTATACCTTGCCTCTGCTCGAATGCTCTGTTGGCAAAGCCTATGTTGCATACTGTGATAATGACGAGCGTGATAATATCGTCGCCGGTCTTAAAAAAATTAACACTGAGGAAAATAATAGAGCATATTCTATACTTGAAGATGGATTTCTTGTTAAACGCATCCTCGAAGATGGATATGCAACACATGAATACAATCAATATACTGAGAGTCCAGGAAAAACATCCTCTTTAGGCGTTCCAATTTTTGTAAATGGTAATTTGGCTGGTGCGCTTGGTTTGATTTTCTTTTCCTCTTCGATGTCAGTGAGGGATGCTGCACGCGATTTTGTGGAAGAAATGAAGCATAGCGCTGAAGTGATCGGCGCATAAGGGGCATCATACTGGTTGCCAAGTAAAGCGCGGTCCTGAATCATGAAAAGTGCCGAGTGCAGGTCCAGACTGCAGGGGCGATCCGATGCCTATTGAAGTGCACTGACGTACTCCACAACTTGTTACTAGTCAGATATAGAGCCCTCGTGCCAGATCGTTGTAGGGACGTCAGGTCCAGAATGGACAACGGCTCCAATCTTGCGATCGAGGCCTTATTTCAAATCATTGGCTTTATTTAACTAGTTGGTTGCGGGGGTAGGATTTGAACCTACGACCTTCAGGTTATGAGTTGGAAGGCCAGAACGATAAATTATTGTTACTAAATGGTATTTCACATCAAAAGTGTCTGCGTGCTAAATATCGTGTTAGCGTTTTGTGCTATTCCAAAATTCTCAGCCTAATTTGTGTTAGAGCGCTAACACAAATTAATCGTTAGCCGCAGGAAAATCCCGGAAAACAAGCGATTCCCCCCGATTTCTTCCCCCTTTTTCAATGAGAGTTTTGCGGTAGTGTAACCCTTATATTGAAGGAGCATGCCGTGAAGAAAAATCGTTTTACAGAGGAGCAGCTCGCTCTCATGGATTTCATCCACGGTTAACGCGCCTTCTGATCCGCAGGTTAGTCCGGCAAGCTAGCCGGCCTTGCTCCGGAGGTCCGCAAGTCGTGCCAGTTTGGGCGTGACCACCGGAATGGTCAGCATCGTGCTGGCGATGGCCATCACCAGCAAGGCGGTAAAAGTCTCATTGGTGATAATCGCCTTGTCGAGCAGGATATTGACGAAGATGATCATGATCAGGGCCTTGGTTTGCAGCAGCCAGCCGATCAGTGACGCCTCGCCGGGTTGCCATTTCAGGATCCGGCCGGCGATCTGAATGCCCGCCAGTTTCCCTGCCACCGAGGCGACCAGCAGCAGCGCAGCGGCCCCGAACACGATCGCGCCGCCCATGTCCCAATTGGTCCGAAGCCCAGTACTGAGGAAGAACACCGGCATGAAGGCCAGCAAGACAGTCTGGCGGTAGCGGTCCATCCGGTCCTGATCGAACCAGCGTGCCTCGGTCACTGCACCTGAGAGGAAGGCTCCAACCATAAAATGCAGCCCGGCCCAATCGGCCAGAAAGCCGCAACTCGAAAGCCAGATCAGGCTGACATACCAGCGATCACTTTCGGCAATGCGGGGCATGAGTTTGCGATAAGCAAAGGCCGTCACGCCGAACAGCACGAGAAATCCGCCCTGTCGCCCGATGCGCTCCCAATCGAGCAGAAGCAGCGCCAGCACGCCCCAGATCGCAATATCATCAAGGCTGGCATAGCGCAGAATCCGCTGGCCGATCGGCTCGCGCAGAATCTCCAGCTTTTCCATCAGCAACACCAGTATAGGAAGCGCTGTGACCGCACAGGCCATTCCGATCCCCGCAATGAACTGCCATGTCTGGCCCATCGACCCAATCCAGTTACCCCCCAGATCGAGCAGCAGCAGCGCCGCCGCACTGCCAAACGCCAGGGGCACGAACAGGGCCAACCCAGCCGTGATTCCGGTCTCGCGGCGCCGCGCCCAAGCTTCGCCGATGTCCAGCTCAACCCCCGCGATCCACACGAAAATCATCACCGCCCACCAAGCGATGCCGTTCAGCGAACCGATCACCTGCGGCGAGAAAACAAAGCTGTAATAGTCAGGGAACATCGCCCCCAGCACACCCGGGCCAAGCAGAATACCGCAGATGATCTGCACCACAACCAACGGCGCATAGTAATCGGTCCGTCCCACCCGCCAGATCAGATAGGGGATCACGAAGATCAGCAGCATTGCGATCAGGAAAATCTCGGTTGTCGTCAAAGATGGGTCCTCAATGAAATCGCCGCCCGGCGATCAGGACTGGTGGCGAGCAATCTATCCGCAAAAAGAGATTTTCCCAACCATATCTTCCAGCTCGGTGCCCAGCTACCCGCGGAGTGTAAAGTTCAATCCATTACAAGTTGATCGGCTGGTTCCGCTGTGGCCAGTCCAGCCAACCGGACCAGAATGAAGGGACTCTCGTCGCAAGATGTTCACGCCTGAGGGTCATCATGCAGGGGCGGGGCAGTATTTTTTCAGATAGTCGCCGTGGCTTGGCATATGCTGGACCACGAAACGGATCGATTGCTCCATCGCGTCAATCTCATGCGCGGTAGTCGGCTCTTTCAACGTATCCGCCATGGGATTATGCCCGCCCATCATGATTCCCTGCCCCATCATCACCGCCGCCCAGCTGGTTTCGGTGAACAGTTCGTCATCCTCGCGGAAAATCTGGCCGTTATTGCGGAACAGCTCGATCTTTTCGGTCAGGCTGTCGGGCACGCTCATATTGCGGCAATAGTTCCAGAAGTCGCTGTCGTCGCGGCTGGTCGCACTATAGTGCAGGATCAGAAAGTCACGGATCCGAGCATACTCCTTTCCGGTCAGCCGGTTGAACGCATCTTCCTGCGCCTGAGTAATCCCATCGAGCGAAAGCAGCGCCACAAGCTTGTTGATTCCGGTATTGATGAGGTGGATTGAGGTCGATTCGAGCGGTTCCATGAAACCCGACGCCAGCCCCAGGGCAACGACGTTTTTGTTCCAGAATTTCTTGCGGCGACCAGTTACGAAGCGCAGAAAATTGGGCTCCGCGCCGGGCTTGCCGGCAATATTGCCGACCAGGATTCCATGCGCTTCGTCGTCCGACATGTAACTGCTACAATAGACATGGCCGTTGCCGTTACGGTGCTGCAGCGGAACCTGCCATTGCCATCCAGCTGAATGGGCAGTCGCCCGCGTATAGGGCAACGGCCCGCTGCCATCGTCGCGCATGCAGGGGAGTGCCACGGCCCGATCGCAGGGCAGATAATTGCTCCAGTCGTCATAGCCGGTCTTCAGCGCCTGCTCGATCAAAATTCCTCGAAAGCCCGAGCAATCAATGAACAGGTCGCCCGGGATTATCTCGCCGTCATCCATCGTCAACGAAGATACGAAACCGCTTTCGCTATCAAGTGTGACGTCGGCCACCTTGCCCTCACGGCGAACGACGCCGCGCGTCTCGGCGTAATTTCGCAGGAACCGGGCATAGCGCGTGGCATCGATGTGATAAGCGTAATTGACCGGCGGCAGATCGTCCCGCTGGTAATCGGCGGTGCGGGCAAAGCGCCCGAAATGGGCCGCCATGGTTTCGATGTTGAAGGCCTGGATGGGGCGCTTGTCTCCAGCCTGACGATATTTGTGCCAGACATGATGAAACGAGATTCCGCCAACCTGATACCCATAATTGCCGAACGGGTGAATGTAGCTATCGCCAAGCTTTCCCCAATTAACGAACTGAATGCCCAGCTTGAAACTTCCCTGAACAGCGGCAAGCATCTCGGGCTCGTTAATCTCGAGCATTTGGTTGAATTCAAGAAAGGCCGGAATGGTTGCCTCACCTACGCCGACCGTTCCGATCGCTTCGGATTCAACAACGGTAATATCAACTTTGCGCCCAGATTTCAGCCTTGCCAAGGCAGCTGCGGCCATCCAGCCCGCAGTCCCGCCTCCGACAATTATGATCCTCTCAATCGCCATGAACCCCATCCTCTCGCAATTTACATACCAATATTGAACAATAGCGCAAATTGTGAACGTTCATTTTGTAACTTGTGAACGCTCTCAATTTTCGTTAAGTGTCATTTGAACGGAGGGAATCATACCCGCCGCATTGGGGATTGAGGGAGGCTTTTTTGGCTCGCAAATTCGTAACAGGATCGTCGCGTTCTTGGCGTTTCGCTGCAATGACGACCGCTTCCAGCTTGGCTCTTTGTGCATTCGCAACTCAGCCTGCGTTAGCTCAGGTAGCTGACGGTGAAGCAGTCACGCCGGAAACCGAAGAGGCCGAAAACGCCATCATCGTCACAGGCTTCAAAAAGTCACTTGAAACTGCACAGAATATAAAGCGAGATGCCTCCACCTTTGTCGATGCGATCACGGCCGAAGACATTGGCGCACTGCCCGACCGTTCGGTGGCCGAAGCGCTCCAGCGAGTTCCGGGTGTGAACATTGGCCGGTTTGAGAAGCCGTCCGACCCCGATCGGTTCTCGGTTGAAGGCACTGGCGTGATCATTCGCGGCCTTCCCTATGTCCGCTCGGAAGTCAACGGCCGCGAGATATTCTCGGCCACTGGTGGCCGAGAGCTGTCGTTCAACGACGTCTCGCCCGAGCTGCTTGGCAGGGTCGAAGTGTTCAAGAACGTCACCTCTGACATGGTTGAGGGCGCGATTGCAGGTACGGTGAATCTTGTCACCCGCAAACCGCTTGATCGCAAGGGAACGCACCTGGCCGGATCGATTGAGGCCAACTACGGCGATTTGCGGAAGGAATGGTCACCGACCTTCAACCTGCTCGGCTCGACAGTGTTCGAGAGCGAAGTTGGCCGCTTCGGCGTCCAATTAGGCTATTCGAAATCA
>JANOKC010000135.1:0-2196 GCA_031419035.1 Novosphingobium sp.
AGATGCCATGCCCAGCGCAATCATCAGAGCCATCGCCGCCACTGCCGCGCGGTAAAGCTGGCCCAGCCCAAGCTCATCAACCAGCATGATTCCCGCCACGGTCAACACCGCTTGCAGCGCGATTGTGCCAAGCGAAACGTAAAGGTTTTCGATCCGCTTGACGTAAATCAGCGCAGCCTCGCTCACCACGGCAGTGGCGGCCACAACCTCGGCGGCGAGCAGGAATGCCAATGCGCCGGTGCCGCCGACAAAATTTGGTCCGACCAGGCCCATAACCGCCTCGCCCGGAATCCCCAGCGCCAGCGCGATCCCGGCCTGTGCCGCGATGATCCAGAAGCCGACCTGGCAAACCTGTTGGGCAATCGCGCGAAGGTTTCCCTCTTTGAGATTGCGGGTAATCACTGGGCCAAGGATCGGCTCAAAACTGGTCTTGAGCTTTTGCGGCAGGCTGGCGATCTGCTGCGCCGCCCAATAGACCCCGACGGCTGCGGGTGAGGCAAACAGGCCCAGTATTGCAATATCAAGCTTGCGCGTGCCCCATTCCACCACATCGGCGGCGGCCAGCGGCAAGCTGGAAAGTGCCAGCCTGCCAATTCGAACGGGGTGCGGACGCCATTGCTGCGGCATTCCATAGCTGCGCCACAGGGGGATCAACGCGACTATTGCCGCAGCGAAGATCGAAACAATAAACGCTATCGCCAGACCGCTTTCCGGCAGGATAAAGAACATCGCCCCCGCTGTGATCGACAGCGCCCAAGGCTCCACCACCGAACGTGATCGCACTGTTGTGGCCACATCATAGCGATAGGCCAGCGCAGCTAACGCTATGTCGGTGGCCACTGCTGGGAAAATGGCCAATGGCAGCAAGCGATCAAACTCGGTATACTGGCCACTCGGAAAAATCGGGGCAGGGAACAGATAAAGCAGCCCTGCCACTACACAGGCAATGGTAAGGCTCATTACCATGCCATCGGCGATGATATTGGCGGGCGGCGCATCCTCTTGCGACAGCCGAAGGGCGATGCCGCGCTTCTGACCCAGCGTGCACAGCTGCCCAGCCAGCTCGATAGCCACCATTGCTGATGCAAACCGGCCCAGCGCATCCGCGCCCTCGGCGCTATACAGCCTTCCTGCGATAAACAGGAATGGCATTCGCGCTGCAAGCCGCAGCAAAAAGCCAAGGAAATTGGTGCGCCCACCCTTGGCAAGCGCGGCAATGTCTTGCTGGCCAGCTTCGCTCATTGGCTAAATCCCAATTCTGCCTTCAGGGGACGTGCGAGAAGCTGCGCTACTACTGCCCGCGCGGAAGCTTCGCCAGCCAGCAGACGGCACACCCCCTCGACAATCGGCATAGCTATGCCATCACGCCGGGCCAGATCGGCAAGAATTGGCGCGGTCGCAGCGCCTTCGGCTACGCTGCTTTTGCCCGATAATGCCTCGGCTGCGCTCATCCCCGCGCCAAGCGCCTTGCCCAGCGAGAAATTGCGGCTGGCGGTGGACGAACAGGTCAACACAAGATCACCAAGTCCGCACAGACCCGCAAGCGTTTCAGCCCGCGCGCCGCGCGCCAGGCCGAACCGCAGCATTTCCGCATAGCCGCGCGCGATCAGCGCGGCCCGGGCGTTCTGTCCAAGCCCCAAGCCTTCAACCACGCCGCAGGCAATAGCCAGGACGTTTTTGACCGCCCCGCCGATCTCTGCTCCGGCCACATCATCCGAGTAATAGGGCCGCAATGTCGGCCGCGAGATTACAGGGGCGAGCCGCTGCCACTGGGCCTCACCGCCCGAGCAAGCCAGCGTCACTGCGGTCGGCAAGCCTACCGCAACCTCATGTGCAAAGGTTGGACCGGACAGAACTGCAATCGTTGCATTTGGCGCAGCCTCAGCCGCAACATCGGCCATCAGCCGCCCGGTCCCGGCTTCTATCCCCTTGGCACAGAGGATCAGGTCGGGTGAACCATCGGGCAAATCGGCCAAAACGCCCGCCATGTGCTGCGCAGGAGTAACGACTAATAGGGTCGAAAACTCGTGAAAATCACCAATACGGTTTGTTGAAACTATTGTATGAGCCAATTCGGCACCTGGAAGAAACAGGCTGTTACGATGATCACGGTTGATCTCCAGCGCCAACTCCGCCTCATGCGCCCAGAGCAAAACTTGCCGCCCGTCGCTGGCCAGCACCTGCGCCAGCGCCGTG
>JANOKC010000136.1:0-8620 GCA_031419035.1 Novosphingobium sp.
TAGCTGACGTATTGATCGGTCCCCGCGCCGATCACCAGCTCGCCCTTGTCCGACTGGCTCATATAGGCGTGGACCGTGTTGGACATGACCACGCAAGGGAACACCGGCTTGATCGGTTCGGACACCAGCGCCTGCAGCGGATAACTCTCGAGCGGGAAATCGAGGCCCGCCATCTGCATGATAACTGAGGAATTGCCCGCCGCCGAAACGCCGATGCGTTTGGAGGCGATGTAGCCGCGGGTCGTCTCCACCCCGTCTACCCCCCCATCTGGCCCCCGTCTGATACCTGTTACGGCGCAGTTCTGGATAATATCGACGCCCAGCGCAGCCGCAGCACGGGCATAACCCCAGGCCACTGTATCATGCCGCGCCGTCCCGCCGCGCCGCTGCAAGGCTGCACCCAGCACCGGATAGCGCGCATCGGATGAGATATTGAGCGGCGGGCAGTAAGCCTTGGCTTCCTCCGCGCTCAACCATTCATTATCGACGCCGTTCAGCCGGTTGGCATGGATGTGGCGTTTAAAACTTTGAATATCGTGGACATTATGCGCCAGCATCAGCACCCCGCGCTTGGAATACATGGTGTTGTAATTGAGCTCCTGGCTGAGGCCATCCCACAGTTTCAGTGCGTGATCATACAGATGCGCGCTCTCGTCATAAAGATAGTTGGAGCGGATGATGGTGGTGTTGCGCCCGGTATTTCCGCCGCCCAGCCAGCCCTTTTCGATCACCGCGACATTGGTGATCCCGTATTTCTTGGCGAGGTAATAAGCCGCCCCCAGCCCATGCCCGCCCCCGCCGACGATGATCGCATCATAGGCCGGTTTGGGCGCGGCATCGGGCCATTGTTCGGGCCACGACTGGTGACCGCCCAGCGCCTTGGCGAACAGGCTGAGGGCGCTGAATCTGGTCATTTCTGAGACTGCTCCAACGCCGACCGGGCGCGATCGACATAGAAATCCTTGAAATCTTCGACCAGCTTTTCCTCCACCGCATAGGGCCCCTGACGGTAACCGGCGTTTGAAATTCCGTGGTGGTTGATGCTGGAAAAATGCCCGTCCTGATTGTTGGTGGCGCGCCACAAGGCCGCGAGATGTTCGGGATCGTAATCCACCCCCTCGACCGCATCCTCATGGACCAGCCAGCTGGTCCGCAGCAGCGTCTTGCCCGCAGACAGTGGCGTGAGCGAAAAGGTTATCACATGATCGCAGCAGAAATGGTGCCAGCTGTTGGGCTGGGTCCAGACCGAGAGGCTGGAGGTTTCAGCTCGCGTAAACGGCCCGATCAGCTTGCTACAGGCGAGCTTCCCGCCGATCGACTGGCTCACCGCGCCATTCGCCAGCGCCAGCCGGGCAATCCGGTGCCACCAGCCATCCGGAAACTCGATCAGATCATGGTCGATCCCCAGCGCCTTCCATTCCTCACGCTTGGCCGCAACCAGCGCGTCATAGGCGCTGTCATCAACCACATCGCCCGCGCCGTCCTCGGGCAAGCCCTTGCCGAAGCCATAGGTGCCCAGCACGCTGATCAGTTCGGGATGGCCGGCATCGCAGTGATAACACTCGCGATTATTCTCCATCACCAGCTTCCAGTTGGCATCCTCGATCAGGCTGTCCTGCACCGCGACCTTGAGATTATCGAGGTCATATATCGCGATCTGATCGCCAATGTCAGCCGTGACCCGGTCAATCGGCGGGGGGTTATCGCTCATGCAGATGAAGATCAGCCCGCCGATGTTTTCCAGCGCCACTGGTGACAGGCCGTGGTCCTTCTTGTCGAAGTCCTCCGCCATGCTCCGCGCCGCCAGAAGAGCGCCATCAAGCCCATAGGTCCATTGGTGATAGGGGCAGATCAGCCGCGCCGCCCGGCCGGTCTGTTCGAGGCAGATCTTCGAGCCACGGTGGCGGCAACTGTTCCAGAAGGCACGCACTTCTTTATCGCGGCCACGCAGAATGATGATCGAATCGCTGCCCTGCTCGAACACGAAATAGTCGCCCGGATTTTTGACATGAGCAACGCTGCAGGCATAGAGCCACACCGATTTCAGCATCACCTCGGTATCGAAGTGGAACGCCTCTTCGCTGACATACAGCTCACGCGGCAATGTATGGCCCTTGCGGTCCTGTTGCAGCCAGCTTGCAATTTGTTCGAAGCGGGACATCGGCCTAGCTCCTCAAAGCATTGTTATCCGGGTCAAACGGCGAATCCGCGATCAGCGTCGCCTTGTGGCGCTGACCCAGAATGACGATCTCGAATTCGGCCCCGGGCAGCGCCAGATCGGGCCGGATCATCGCCAGCGCGAGGCTTTTCCCGCAGCGCCAGCCATACCCACCCGAGGTTACCCGGCCAACCAGAGCTTCGCCCTGGTAAATCGCCTCAGACCCGCGCGCATCGGCATCGGTTACCCCTTGAACTTCAAGCGTAACCAATGTGTTGGCAAGGCCCTTGTCGTGCCACGTCAGCAGCGCATCCTTGCCATAAAAACCCGGTTTCTTGAGGCTGATGAAGCGGTCCAGCCCGCTTTCATGGGCGGAATATTCGATCGAAAGTTCGCGCGGGATCAGCTTGTAGCTCTTTTCCAGCGCCATCGAAGTCATCGCCCGGATCCCGAACGGCTTGATCCCGAATTCTGCGCCAGCTGCCATCAGCAGATCGAAGATGTAGTTCTGCATTTCAATCGGATGGTGGATTTCCCAGCCCAGCTCACCGATGAAATTGACCCGCAGCGCATCGACCTGCGCAAGTCCGATACTGATCTTCTTGCCGGTCAGCCAGGGGAAGGTTTCGCTCGAAAGATCACTATCGGTCAGCTTTGCCAGCACCTCGCGGCTGCGCGGCCCGGCCAGCACCAGCACGCCCATCGCAGTGGTAAGCCGTTCAAAAGCAACCGAGCCGTCACCCGGCAAAGCCTTGCGCAGATAATCGTGATCGTGCCGTTCATAGGCGCCAGCCGAAACGAGGTAATACTTTTGCGGCCCGGTTTTGTAGACGGTGAACTCTGCCCGCACGCCGCCTTTTGCGGTGAGCAGATAGGACAGCGACACCCGGCCGATCTTCTTGGGCACGGCATTGGTCAGCAGCCCATCGAGCCAGCTTTCTGCGCCCGGCCCGGAAATCTCGCATTTGGCAAAGGCGCTCATATCCTGAAGGCCGACATGCTCATGAACATGGCGGCATTCATTCCCGACATGTTCGAAATAATTCGAGCGGCGGAACGACCATTTCTCGCGGATCGGCGCGCCGTCGCCAGTCGCCGGGTGGTTATGGTTCAGCAGCACATCGGGCCGGTCAAGATCGGCCTCGCTCAGCGCATAGCCTTCCGGCGCAAACCAGTTGGGGCGTTCCCAGCCGAACACCGATCCGAACACCGCGCCCAGCGCCTTCATCCGGTCATAACACGGCGTGCGGCGCAGCGCGCGCCCGGCCTCGCGTTCCTCATCCGGATAGTGAACGGAGAACACCTTGGCATAGGCTTCTTCATTTTTTTCAATCAGATAGCCGCGCCCGGCATAGTCGCCAAAGCGGCGCGGATCGACCCCCATCATGTCGATGGTCGGTTCACCATCGACAATCCAGTGGGCCAATTGCCAACCCGCCCCACCTGCGGCGGTAACCCCAAAACTATGGCCTTCGTTGAGCCAGAAGTTTTTGAGACCCCAGGCCGGTCCGACGATGGGCGACCCGTCGGGCGTATAAGCGATGGCCCCGTTGTAAACCCGCTTGATCCCGACCTCGCCAAAGGCGGGAACGCGTTCCATTGCGGCCAGAATATAGGGCTCAAGCCGCTCCAGCGCGTCGGGGAACAGTTCATATTCGCTGGTTGCAGACGGGCCATCGACATAGCAGGCAGGCGCGCCCAGCTCGTAAGGGCCAAGCAGCAATCCGCCCGCTTCCTCGCGCATGTAATAGGACGCATCAGATTCGCGGAGCACGCCCATTTCGGGCAGGCCTTGGCGCTTGCGCTCCATGATCGCGGGGTGCTGCTCGGTGACGATATACTGATGCTCGACCGGGATCACCGGAATATCCAGCCCAACCATCGCGCCGGTTTGCCGGGCGAAGTTGCCCGAGCAGGAGATCACATGTTCGCAGGTAATGTCACCCTGATCGTTCGAGATCAGCCATTCGCCAGACGGCAGCTGGGTGATCCCGGTGACTGTAGTATTGCGATAGATCGTCGCCCCGCGTTGCCGCGCGCCCTTGGCCAGCGCCTGCGTCAGATCAGCGGGCTGGATATAGCCGTCCGCCGGATGCTGGATCGCACCGATCACGCCATCCGTGTTGCACAGCGGCCAGATTTCCTTGACCTGATCGGCGGTCAGGAAGTTGACATCCACCCCGATGGTTTGGGCCACCCCGGCGTAATAATGATACTCGTCCATCCGGTCCCTGGTGGTGGCAAGGCGGATGTTGCTTACCTTTGAAAATCCGACATTAAGCTCTGTCTCGGCCTCAAGGCTAGGGTAGAAATCGACTGAATATTGATGCAGCTTTCCAACCGAGTAGCTGAGGTTGAACAATGGCAGCAACCCGGCGGCGTGCCAGGTGGAGCCAGAGGTCAGCTCCTTGCGCTCAAGCAGGACGGCGTCGGTAAAGCCAAGCTTCGCCAGATGGTAAAGCGTGCTGACGCCAACCACGCCGCCACCGATCACCACTGCCCGCGCTGTCGATTTCATAGATCCAGCCTGCCCGTTTAATTGCGGAACCGCTATGTCAGTCAACACCGCACTGCGACAACCGCGAAGAGAGCGGCCGCGCCTTGCATCGGCTATTCTAATAGTTGAGATAAGTCTTTTCGGACATGGCGCGGTGCGATTACCGGGTCCGCGACGGAATTTTTCCGATCGCCACAATCTTTTCAATCGCAAGCGGAGGCCAGATCGCCGATGAATGGGCAAAAGCTGGAACCAGCGTGGGAGCATTGCCGTGAACCTTGAAAACGATCCGCTGGCCGCCTTCTGGATGCCCTTCACTGGCAACCGCGCGTTCAAGGCCAATCCGCGCCAGCTGGTTGCCGCCAGGGACATGCATTACACCAGCGCCGACGGGCGGCAGGTGCTGGATGGCACCGCTGGCCTGTGGGCCGTAAACGCTGGCCATTGCCGCGCCCCGATTGTCGCAGCGATCCAGAAAACCGCCGCCGAGCTGGACTATGCCCCCCCGTTTCAGCTGGGCCATCCGCTGGCGTTTGAACTTGCCTCACGCGTCGCCGCTTTGATGCCCGAGGGGCTGGACCGGATCTTCTTCACCAATTCGGGCTCGGAATCGGTTGATACCGCGCTGAAGATCGCGCTGGCCTATCAGCGCGCCCGGGGGGAAGGCACCCGGACCCGGCTGATCGGACGCGAACGCGGCTATCACGGGGTTGGCTTCGGCGGGATTTCGGTCGGCGGTATCGTCAACAATCGCCGCCAGTTCGGCACGCTGCTGGCGGGCGTCGATCATCTGCCGCACACGCATGACATGGCGCACAACGCCTTTACCAAGGGCCGCCCGGCGTGGGGCGGGCATCTGGCGGAAGAGCTGGAACGGATTGTCGCGCTCCACGGCGCAGAAACGATCGCGGCGGTGATTGTCGAGCCGATGGCGGGTTCCACCGGGGTGCTGGTACCGCCCGTGGGCTATCTCGAAAAGCTCCGCGAAATCTGCACCAAACACGGCATCGTGCTGATTTTTGACGAGGTGATCACCGCCTTCGGCCGGATCGGCGGCGCGACGGCGGCGGAGACGCTGGGTGTCACGCCCGACATCATCACCATGGCCAAGGGGCTGACCAACGCCGCCGTGCCGATGGGCGCAGTCGCGGTCAGCCGGACGATCCACGATACTGTGGTCGAAGGCGGGCCGGACGGGATCGAGCTGTTCCACGGCTACACCTATTCGGGCCATCCATTGGCCGCCGCAGCGGGCCTCGCGACCCTCGATCTCTACAAGTCCGAAGGCATCTGGGAACACGCCGCTTCGCTCCATGGCTATTGGGAAGAAGCGGTCCACAGCCTCAAAGGCAAGCGCCACATCATCGACGTGCGCAACATGGGGATCGTCGCCGGGATCGAACTAGAACCCCGCCCCGGCGCCCCCGGCAAACGCGGCATGGAACTGTTCCACAAATGCTTCGACAACGGGCTGCTGGTGCGGGCAACGGGCGACATCATCGCGCTGTCCCCGCCGCTGATATTGGAGAAGACGCATATTGATGAGATGATCGGGCGGATCGGGGAGCTGGTGGAGGGGGTGGAGTAGTCCGGTGAGACCAAATCGGCTATGTCTGGAGTTGGTGGAAAGCGGACATTCCGGCGACACGAAGTGTCGGGCGATTCGGCCCGTCCGAAGTTAATCTTAATCGCGGAACAGCCGTGAAAATGCGTCGCCGCGGGCGTCGAGCATCAAGCGCTTGTTTATCGGAATTTGGCAATGCACACCCAGCGTCACAAGCGACGCCGTATTGCCGTGCAAAAGTGAGCGGATAGAACCTATGAAATTTCTGCTTGGGACAATGCTAATAAGCTTCGCCGCGATGCTCCCTCGGCCGGCCGCGGCAGAACCGACGACGATCGACCATGTCACGATCGTTGATGTCGCAGATGGAACACGGGCCCAGAATCAAAGTATCAGCTTCGATGGCGACCGAATTACCGCGGTCGGTCCTTCTCCCTTGCGCGGGCCAGGGCGGCGGGTCGACGGGACCGGGCTCTTCGTTCTCCCGGGCCTGTGGGACATGCATGTTCATTCGCACCGCGAGCGGCGCTGGACCTATCATTATCCCTTATTTCGCGCGTTCGGGATCACCGGCGTGCGGGATGCCGGCACCCATCTCGGGTCAGCCCTCGCCCATCGCGCTCGGGCGAAGGCCGATCCACTCGCGCCAAGGGTGATCTGGGGTAGCCCGATTGTGGACGGCGCTCAGCAGGTGAACAGCTTCGGCTTGTCCGCGGAGGATGAGAGAAGTGCTCGGCACCTTGTACGGGAATTGCATCGGCAGGGTTTCGACTTTCTCAAGGTGTACGACCGCCTCTCGCCCGACGCATATCGCGGCCTTGCATCGGAGGCGCGGCGGCTCGGAATGCCGGTCGAAGGTCACGTTCCGCTCGCCTTGTCGCCCGAACTCGTCATCACTTCGGGGCAGCGCCTGATCGATCATTTCACGCTGATCGCCGAAGGATGTTCACCGCGCACGCTATCTGTGGTCAACCGCAAAAATGCGGAGAATCCGAGCGAGAGTGACAGCTTCTCGATCCTTATGTCGAATGAAGTCAGGTCAGCGATGACGCCCTTTGACATCCGCACCTGCAAGCCGCTCTTCGAGCGGCTTGCCGGCGGACACGTCTGGCAAGTGCCGACCTTCGTACAGTTCGAGGCCTTCGTCACCACAACGCCTCCGGCCGCTTGGCTAGCGCGCCGCGATTACGTTAGTCCCGGCCTGTGGGCGGATTGGGAAACTTCTGCGAAAGAGGCCGACCCGGCAGCTCTGGCCAACGGGCGGCGGTTTCTGGACATCCAACTGTCAATGCTGAAGCCAATGGCCGATACCGGCGTCCCGATCCTTGCCGGTACAGATACTTCGAGCGAGATCTGGGTATTCGCGGGTTATAGCCTGCATCGCGAGTTGGAGCTGTTCGTGAAAGCCGGCCTGTCCCCGCTTCAGGCTATCCAGACGGCGACCCTCAACCCGCGCCTCTATTCAGGGCACGATCGGAGAAAGCCGTTGATCCGAGCCGGCGAACGCGCGGACCTTGTACTGTTCGCGGCGGATCCGACGGCCGACATCGCAAGTCTTGCCACGATACGCGGCGTAGTCGCGCGCGGTCTGTACCATGATCGCGCTTCGCTTGACGCGATGCTGGTCGACGCCAAGCTTCGCGCCAAGAACGCTGGGAAATGATCTTTTAGCTTGCAGTGCCTCGGACAGGCTGTGCGTAGAGATAGTAAGAGACGAGGAATCAAGTCGTTTCCCGTGAGACGGAGCGTCATGCTTTTTGCCAGCGGTTTTTAATGTCATATTTGTTGTCGTAACCAGCCGTCACTGCTTCCACCCTACCCCACCAAAACAATCTTCCCGACATGCCGCTTGGTCAAAAACGCCTCCTGCGCCGCGACTATCTCGGTCAGCGGGAATGTCGCGGCCACCAGCGGCTTGATCTCGCCGCGTTCGATGTAGGCAATCAAATTGGGAAACACCTCTGGCTCGAGGATGGTGCAGCCGAGCAGCCGCAGATCCTTGAGGTAAAGCGTGCGCAGGTCGAGATCGACGATCGGGCCCGATATGGCCCCGGCCACGCCGTAGCGCCCGCCGCGTTTTAGGCTGTTCAGGATGCTGGCGAACTGCGCGCCGCCGACGATATCGACGGCGGCGTCGAAGTGTTCGGGGCCGAACAGCGCGGCGAGATCGGCATCGCGCGGGATCACGGTATCGGCACCCAGGCCGCGCACCGCTTCGGCCTTGTCCGCGCCCGCCATCGCGGTCACTGCTGCGCCGCGCCGCTTGGCGAGTTGCACGGCGGCGGAGCCGACCCCGCCTGAGGCTCCGGTGATCAGCACCCGCTCGCCCGCTTTCAGCGCGATCCGGGTCAGCATGTTTTCGGCCGCCGAATAGGCGCAGGGGAAGCTGGCGAGCTCGGCA
>JANOKC010000137.1:0-23412 GCA_031419035.1 Novosphingobium sp.
CCGAAAGCATCTGCTCCGGGCGGTTCCGGCGATTGTGACGATATTCAAACTCGCCCAGATACTTCGGAAGATGCTTCGCGCTGACGTGAATGTGAGTGCCGCCGATCCCGCGCTTTAGCTGCGCCCAGTAGCCTTCAATGCCGTTCGTGGTTGCACCGCTCGGCCCGACATATTGGCCTGCGTCGTGGTTGACCTGCTTGTGCCAGTAGCCATTGATGGTGCCGAGATCGTCATAGGGCCGGTGTGTGTCGGTGTGGATTTCGGTGTAGGGTTTCACGTTGCGCAGAATATGCGGGAGCAGTGAACCCTTGCGGCGGTCGGGGACAACCTTGGTCATTACCTTGCCGCCGCGTTCGATCATGCCGAACACAATGGTTTTGTTGCCCTTATATCCCTTGCCCATCCCGCGAGCCACGCCGCCGATGAAAGTTTCGTCAGCCTCTACGGTGCGAAAGGGACCGCCAAGCGGGTCATCTCCGTCAACGAGAGCCATATACTTGCGGATTTCATGGCACATCCGCCAAGCGGTTTTGTATGTCACCCCCAACTGGCGCTCAACTTCCTTGGCTGCAACGCCGTTCCGCGAAGCGCAGAACTGAAACATGACAAAGAACCAATCGCGCAGGCTTGTGCGGGTGCGATCAAACGGGGTGCCAGCGGTCGGATAGACCTGCGCGCCGCAATGCTCGCAAGCGTATGATCGACGGGCTTTGACGCGGTAGAACTTGGCGCTCTTGCCGCAGCGCTCGCAATCGTGGCGCTCGCCGTAGCGAGTCCGCATAAGGTGATCTAGGCAGCTTTCCTCGGTCGGGAAGCGATCCTGAAACTGGCGGAGAGTGGGGGCTTTTGCGCTCATGCCGATTATCTAGCATAAAACCTTACTTGTCGCAAGGGGATAATCACCCAACATCAGGGAATTATCTCTATCGGTGTGCCATCGGGCACAGCTTCCCACAGCGTATCCATCTCTTCATCGGCCAGCGCGATGCAGCCATCTGTCCAATCGCCCTTCATCCTTTCCCCAGGCAGCCAGTTGGGCTGGCCGTGAATGAAGATCAGCCCACCCGGATCGCGGCCCTGCCGCCGCGCAAAGGCCCGATCAGCCGCGTTGGGATAGGAGATATGCAGCGAAAGATGATAGCTGCTGTTCGGATTGGCATAGTCGATCGTATAGTGCCCTTCGGGGGTACGTTCGTCGCCCTGAAACTGCTTGTGGCCTTGCGGCGCATCGCCCAGCTGGATGCCGTGGATGGTGTGAACTACCTTTCCGGTCGCATCATGCAGCGTCATCGTCCGCGCCGCTTTGGCGATGGTGATGTGATCGACTTCGGGGATGACCAGTAGTGTCTCATCGCCACGCCCGCCCGCTGCCAGCAGCAACGCGAGCGGGGCAAGGCGAGCGGCGCGTTTCACATCAATCCACGAACGGATCGCGGACCATGATCGTATCTTCGCGTTCAGGACTGGTGGATACCATCGCCACGGGCGTTTCGATCAATTCCTGCACCCGCTGGATATATTTGATCGCTTGCGCTGGCAGATCGGCCCAGCTGCGGGCGCCGGCAGTGGTGCCTTCCCAGCCGTCCATTTCCTCATAAATCGGCTCAACTGCGGCCTGATCAGCGGAGTGGCTTGGAAGATAATCGAGCACCTTGCCGTTCAGCCGATAGCCGGTGCAGATCTTCACCGTCTCGAACCCATCAAGCACATCAAGCTTGGTCAGCGCGATGCCAGTGACGCCCGAGATCGCGCAGGACTGGCGGACCAGCACTGCATCGAACCAGCCGCAGCGGCGCTTGCGGCCTGTTACGGTGCCGAATTCATGCCCGCGCTCGCCCAGCTTCTGGCCGGTTTCGCATTCCAGCTCGGTCGGGAACGGGCCAGAGCCGACCCTTGTGGTATAGGCCTTGACGATCCCCAGCACAAAGCCAGTTGCATTGGGCCCCAGCCCCGATCCCGCGGCCGCAGTGCCGCTGACGGTATTGGAGCTGGTGACGAACGGATAGGTCCCGTGATCGACATCGAGCAGCACGCCCTGCGCGCCTTCGAACAGGATCCGCGCACCTGCTTTCCGCACTTTTTTCAAGCGCTTCCACACTGGCTGCGCATATTGCAGCACCGATGGGGCGATTTCCTTGAGCTCGGCAATCAGCGCGTCCCGGTCGACCGGCGGCTCGCCAAAACCGGCGCGCAGCGCATCGTGGTGGGCGCATAGCCGGCTCAGCTGAAGCTCCATCGCGTCGAGATGCGCCAGATCGCAGACCCGGATCGCGCGGCGGCCGACCTTGTCTTCATAGGCTGGGCCAATTCCGCGCCCGGTGGTGCCGATCTTGCCCGAACCGGCAGCAGTTTCGCGCAATCCATCAAGATCGCGGTGCAGCGGCAGGATCAATGCACAGTTATCGGCGATGGCAAAATTCTCGGCATTGATGGTGACGCCTTGCCCTTCAAGCTTGGCAATCTCGGCCTTGAGGTGCCACGGATCGAGCACAACACCATTGCCAATGATCGACAACGTACCCCGGACGATCCCGCTAGGGAGCAACGATAGCTTGTAGACCTGCTCGCCCACCACCAATGTATGGCCGGCATTGTGCCCGCCTTGAAAGCGGACCACGGCATCGGCACGGCTGGCGAGCCAATCGACGATCTTGCCTTTGCCTTCGTCGCCCCATTGAGCGCCGATCACGGTTACATTGGCCAAATGGAGGCCCTTCCTTGCTGATGCTGCAAACCGTGCCGCGCCCTAGGGGAAGCACCGAGCAAGGGCAAGGCGCGACAAGCGACAATCCGCGACAATTCGTGACTGGTTAAGCCGCGCTGCAGCAATAGGGTAGTGCCCGAAGGAGAAAGCGCATGAAGATACCTGCGATTCTGTCACTCGCCGCTCTGGCGTTGCTGGGTTCGGCCTTGGCCGAGGCTGCACCCGGAGACCGGATGAGGACACGGATGGCGGCGCGCAACGCGATAGGCCAGAGCCCCGCGATTGCGCCGGATCTGACCATCTCTTATGGCGGTGATCCGCTTCAGGCGCTTGACTTCTGGAGTGCCAAAGGCGCAGTCGGTCCGGCCCCGCTGGTAGTGTTTGTCCACGGCGGCGGCTGGAGCAAGGGCAGCAAGGATAATGGCGCCGGGCACTGGAAGGCAGCGCATTATCCGGCCGGTGGCTATGGCTTCGCCTCGATCAACTATCGCCTGGTACCTGCCGCTACAGTTGAACAGCAGGCGCAGGATGTGGCTGATTCGCTGAAGACCTTACTCGCCCGCGCCGGACAACTTGGTATCGACAAGCGCCGTGTGGTCCTGATGGGACATAGCGCAGGCGCACATCTGGTCGCGCTGGTTGGCACCGATGAGCGCTATCTCAGGGCCGCAGGTCTGAGCTTCAGTGACCTTGCCGGAGTAATTCCAATTGATGGGGCGGCCTATGATGTGGCCGGGCAGATTGCTCAGGCCGGACCACGAATGAAGCGCACTTATGAAGCGGCCTTTGGCACCGATCTGGTGCGACAGCGTACCCTGTCCCCCACGCTCCACGCCGCCGCGCCCAATGCGCCCGCGTTCCTTGTCCCGCATGTTCAGCGCGACGGCGCTGTGCGTCAATCAGTGGCGCTGGTCGTCGCGCTCAAGGCAGCGGGCACCAGCGCCGAGGTAGCGAGCTTTTCTGGCGAAGGGTTGATGGGTCATATGGAGATCAACCGAAGGATGGGCGATCCCGACAATGCTGCAACCCCGGTGGTTGATGCCTGGCTAAAACGGGTGTTCGGCCGCTAGAGCCTGACCGCTTCGCCGCCCACCAGCCGGTGGGTGCAGTCCAGCCCCTGCGCTTCGTCGTCTGCCGCAAGCGCCGTCACCGTACGCCAGCCGATCGCGCGCAGGCGAGCGGCGACTTCGGGTTCGTGACCAAGCGGCAGGAACAATGTGTCGCGTTTCGGTTCCGTGACAGCATGCGCATCGATCAGCGGATCGGGATAGAGCGAAAACCCGATCGCTGGCTCGTCCAGCCCAAGGATACGGTAAGAGCCGCCCCGCCCCAGCGCGCCGCGCGCGCCTTCGGCATAGATGGTGAAGCCGAACCAGCTTTGATATTCAAAGCCGTGGCGCTCGGATGGATCAAGCGTCAGCCGCGCCATACCGCTGACCCGGGTTGCGATTTCGCGCAAGGCTGCGATCCGCCCGGTGAGCGTGCCGCCAGCGTCCAGCGCAGCCAGCCGCTCAATCGCGGTTTCAAACGGCCCGGTGGCATACAGCAGCGGCAAGTAAGCCTCGCCGCCTGCCGCAACCAGTCCGCCTGCATCCTTGGCGTCAAGCTCGCGCCGGACAGCTTCGATCTGTTCAGGCGCTAGTGGCAACGCCTTGTCTGCCAGCGCATCGACCAGATCGGGCAAGGTGAAGTCAACAGAAATGCCGGTCGCTCCAGCAGCTTGAAGCGCTTCGATTGCCATCGAGACAATCTCTGCCGCCGCCGCCACGGCATCGCTGCCGATCAGCTCTGCACCAAGCTGGAGTCGCTCGCGGGTCGGATCAAGCCCATCACCCTTGATGGTCAGCACCTGCCCGGCATAGCAAAGCCGCAGGGGGCGCGGTGCAGAAGCCAGGCCAGTTGCGGCGATCCGGCCTACTTGGACTGTGATGTCGCTGCGCAGCGCTAACGTGCGCAGGCTGGCCGGATCGACGAAACGAAACATCCGACGCGGCTGCACCCCTGCCATCCGGCTTGCCATCGACTTCTCGAACTCGATTGAGGGCGGCTGGACCCGGTCGTAGCCATGACTGTCCATCACATCGAGCATCGCCCGCGTGACCCGCGCAGTCGCAGCTGCGGCCGCGGGCAGCCGGTCCTCAAGCCCCTCGGGCAACAGATCGCGATCAGTGTCTTGCATGGCCTGTGCCTCTAGAACGAGAATGCGCCTGTGTCGAACGGCAGCGCTTACGTCGTCCCCGGCTCGACCGGGGACCGCTGGCCTCATCATGCCGCGCTCGTGTCGATGAGGCCAACGATCCCGGCTTTCGCCGGGATGACGCGTTAAAACGCCAGCGCTTTCACCACCTTCACGCCAGGCAGTTGGCACGCGGCATCCAGAACATCCTGCGGCACCGGCGAATCGACCGAGAGCAGCAGGACTGCCTCACCGCCAGCATCGCGGCGGCCCAAGTTGAATGTGCCGATGTTGATGCCCGCCTCTCCCAGCAAAGTTCCCAACCGTCCGATGAAGCCCGGCGCGTCCTCGTTGACGATATAGAGCATATTGCCATCAAGCTCGGCCTCGATCCCGATGCCAAAGATCTCGACCAGCCTTGGTTGGGTATTGCCAAACAGCGTTCCGGCCACTGACCGATCGCCCTGGCTGGTAGCGACAGTGACGCGGACCAGTGTATGATAAACGCCCTCGCGGTCATGCCGCACTTCGCGCACATCCAGCCCGCGTTCCTTGGCGAGGAACGGTGCGTTGACCATGTTGACCGTGTCCGAATAGCGCCGCATCAGCCCGGCCAGCACCGCGCCGGTGATCGGCTTGGGATTGAGCTGGGCTGCCGCGCCTTCAACCTCAATGCTGATCTTGTCGAGATTGCCATGCGCGAGCTGGCCAACCAGCGAACCAAGCCGTTCGGCCAGCGCCATATAGGGCTTGAGCTTGGGCGCTTCCTCGGCCGAGAGTGACGGCATGTTAAGCGCATTGGTGACGCCGCCCGAAATCAGGTAATCCGAAAGCTGCTCGGCCACCTGAATCGCGACGTTGACCTGCGCCTCATCGGTTGAAGCGCCAAGGTGCGGGGTCGAGATAAAGTTCGCCGTGCCAAACAGGGGTGATTCCTTGGCCGGTTCCTTGGCAAACACATCCAGCGCCGCGCCTGCGACATGGCCCGAATCGAGTGCATCCTTCAGCGCATCCTCGTCAATCAATCCGCCGCGCGCGCAGTTGATAATCCGCACGCCCTTTTTGGTCTTGGCGATATTTTCGCGGCTGAGGATATTGCGGGTCTGATCGGTGAGCGGGGTATGGAGCGTGATGAAATCGGCCCGCGCCAGCAAGCCGTCCAGATCGACCTTTTCGATCCCTTGTTCGACCGCGCGTTCGGGGGTCAGGAACGGATCGAAAGCGATCACTTTCATCCTGAGGCCCAGCGCGCGGCTGGCGACGATCGAACCAATATTGCCAGCACCGATCAGCCCAAGCGTTTTGCCGGTAACTTCCACGCCCATGAAGCGGTTCTTTTCCCACTTGCCGGCCTGGGTGCTGGCGTCAGCCTCGGGCAGCTGGCGGGCCAGCGCGAACATCAGTGCGATGGCGTGTTCGGCGGTGGTGATCGAATTGCCGAACGGCGTGTTCATCACCACGATGCCTTTCACCGAGGCGGCGGGAATATCGATATTATCGACCCCGATCCCGGCGCGGCCAACCACCTTGAGGTTGGTGGCGGCATCGATCAGCTCTTTGGTAAGCTTGGTGGTCGAGCGGATCGCCAGGCCATCATACTGACCGATGATTGCTTTCAGCTCTTCGGAGGTTTTGCCGGTGATCACGTCAACATCGCAGCCGCGCTCGCGGAAAATCTGCTCGGCCTTGGGGTCCATCTGGTCGGAAATTAATACGCGTGGCTTGGTCATTTTGTATTCCTAATTCGTCTAATCGTCATCCCCGGCTTGACCGGGGACCGCTGGCCTCATCGGCGCAGCGTCGGATTGATGAGGCCAGCGGTCCCCGATCAAGTCGGGGACGACGGTTATGCTTTGACAGTCGCGTAAGCCCAATCGAGCCATGGCCCGAGCGCTTCGATATCGGCAGCATCCACCGTCGCACCGCACCAGATCCGCAGCCCCGGCGGAGCATCACGGTAACAGGCGATATCATAAGCCGCACCTTCCTTGTCGAGCAGAGCGGCAAAGGCTTTGATGAAAGCTTCATCCGCGCCTTCGACTGTCAGGCAGACCGAGGTTTTCGATCGGGTGGCATGATCTGGTGCCAGATGGCCCAGCCAGTCGCGGGTCGCGACAATCCGGGCCAGCGCATCCGAATTGGCAGTGCAGCGCGCCTGCATCCCGTCAAGGCCGCCAACCGACTTGGCCCATTCCAACGCGAAGATCGCATCCTCCACCGCCAGCATCGAGGGTGTGTTGATCGTCTCGCCCTTGAACACGCCTTCGGAAAGCTTGCCCTTGGAGGTCAGGCGGAACACCTTGGGCAGCGGCCATGCGGGGGTGTAGCTTTCCAGCCGCTCGACCGCACGGGGGCCGAGGATCAGAACACCGTGGCCGCCTTCGCCGCCCAGCACCTTCTGCCAGCTGAATGTCGCGACATCGATCTTGGCCCACGGAATGTCATAGGCGAACACCGCGCTGGTCGCGTCAGCGAAGGACAGGCCTTCGCGGGTATCGGGGATCCATTCCCCATCGGGAACGCGAACGCCAGACGTCGTGCCGTTCCAGGTGAACAGCACATCATCGGCCCAATCCACCTTGTCCAGATCGGGCAGCTGGCCGTAATCGGCACGGATCACGGTGGGCTCAAGCTGGAGTTGCTTGACCGCGTCGGTCACCCAGCCCTCGCCAAAACTTTCCCACGCCAGCGCAGTCACGCCGCGTGCGCCCAGCATCGTCCACATCGCCATTTCGAAGGCGCCAGTGTCAGAACCGGGCACAATCCCGATCCGGTGGCTATCAGGCAACTGCAGCAACTCGCGCATCAGATCGATGCAATATTGCAGACGCGACTTGCCGATCTTGGCGCGGTGCGAGCGGCCGAGGCTTTCCAGGCTGAGTTTGCTGGGGGAATATCCGGGCGGCTTGGCGCAGGGACCGGAAGAGAAGAACGGACGCACAGGTTTGCGATCCGGCATTGGTACAGTCATGTAGTCTCTCCTTACAGAGAGCACGCGCGGCGTTGGGACCGCGTGGCCCGTCGGCGGCCTTAGTGTCGCAGGCCAGCAAGTCAAGCTGATGAGGCGCCGGAATAGCGCAAGGAATCTGCGCCAGCCTGCCCCTAGCCGCCCGAGCAAAACATGACGCGGGGTGGAATTCAGCAAAATCGAAATTGTTGATAATCGAATTTAATTATTATATTTCAATTATTTACCGCGCACAATAATTATTTGTTAATTGCAGCAAAACGTGTAGCCTTTGCTTGGGTTGCAACGCTTCCCGAACAATTGGGGAAATAGTAATTGGAGGGGCAAATGCTTGGTAAAGTATCAAGTCTAGCGCGTGCGCTGGGCATAATTCTAGCCGTGGTAGCAGGTTTCGTGGCTATCCCGGGACTCGATGTAAGTTTGGTTCTGGTTCTGCTCGGGCTTCTGGCCGGGCTTCTCTACAACGATGACAATCGCGTGGCCTTGATGGTCACTGCCATAGCGCTGCCGCTTGCTGCTGCAGCCTTGGCGGCGATTCCGATGATCGGTGCACAGCTGAGTGCAGTGGCAAGCGGCGTGGCGCTCTCTGCCGCGGCTGGTGTAGCTAGTTCGGTTGCAGTCCGGCTGTTCGGGCTGGTAAAGGGCGACTTGCTCGGCATCACCAAGTAATCAATTCAAGCTTCGTCACATTGAAAGGCCTTGCGAACTGGGGAGTTCGCAAGGCCTTTTCCATTTGAGACGAGCCGTTGGACGCCTTCACATATCCTTAACCATGTTGGCCGCAAAAACGCCAAATGCGGCGGATCCTTGCCCTTTTGCCCGTGGTGGCTGCGCTTGGCGCCTGCATTGATATTCCGCAGGGTCGCAAGGAGCAGCCGATCCGCCAGTCGACCTCCAGCTTTTCTCCTCGCCCCGAAGCACGGCAATGCCTTTCTAGCCTGGGCAAGCGCGATGCCAACTTCACGCCTTTGCCCGATCAATATTATGGTGGCGGCTGTTCGACGCTAAACACTGTTCGCCTGGCAGCACTTCGCGCTGACAATGCCACTTTGGCGCTGTCCAATCTCGGCCCGGTTACCTGCCCGCTTGCCGATAGCTTTGCTGGCTGGGCGCGGTTTGGGGCGGATCGTGCCGCCCGTCAGATACTGGGCAGCGCGCTGGTCCGGATCGAAACGATGGGCAGCTATAATTGCCGCAATATCGCCGGGTCAGATCGCCGCTCTGCCCATGCCACTGCCAACGCAATCGACATTTCCGCCTTCGTCCTCGCCGATGGCAGGCGCGTTAGCATATTGGGTGATTGGACCAGCGGCACCGCGCAGGAGCGCCAGTTCCTCACCACGGTCCACGCCAGCGCCTGCAAACGCTTTGGCACGGTGCTTGGCCCTTCCTACAACTCATCTCACCGCGACCATTTCCATCTCGAGCTCAGCGGTAGAGCCTATTGCCGCTAGCCCTCCTGATTTGATTGTAGGATCGCAGCGCAGCAGCTAGGCGCTCGGCCAATGCGTTCGCCCTCCTCATGCTGAGCGGTTACAACAACCGCCAATCCTGGCGCAGCCGGACAGGCGCAGCGCTGCTTTCGCTGGGGGTGATGGGTTTAATCCTGCTGGCCCTGCTGCAATTGGGCGCACTATCTGAGAAACGCAGCGGTCCAGGCGGCAATCTGACTGCCATCCAGCTATCAGCGTCCCCCGAAGCTACAAAGGAAAAGGCGCAAAAGCGCGCTGCTGCCAAGCCGAAGCAAGCCGTGATCACTGTGCCACAGATAGTCCCGACGCCGCTGCCAACCCCGCCGCCTTTCAAGATTGTCCGGCTCTCCCGCACGGAATTTGCCGCTATGGACATCTCGGGGATGACCCGGCAGCCCGCCAAAGGCGCTGGCAATGGCGATAGCGGGCAAAGCGCCGGCGCCGTCTACGGGCCCGGGGCCGGACCTGGCAGTGCACGTCTGTTTAACGCCGAATGGTATCGCGAACCAACCAATGCCGAGATTGGCGGCTATCTGAAGGAAGAAGTTCCCCCAGACAGTTGGGCGGTCATCGCGTGCCAGACGATTGACCGATATCGCGTTGAAAACTGTCGGGAACTTGATGAAAGACCTCGCGGTTCGGGCCTTGCCCGGGCTATACGACAGGCAGCCTGGCAATTCCTGGTCCGCCCGCCGCGATTGAACGGTCGCCCGATCCCCGGCGCATGGGTGCGCATCCGGATTACCTTTTCAAAGCTGCCAGGTGAAGAAAAATCCGAATCCGCTGCCGAAACTGACAGCTGATCCTAATCGCCACCAAGCTTCTGCCCGGCGTAGAAACTATAATCCGGAAGCGAATGGAACGCATTTTTCAGCGCCTCGCTCCAACTGGATGAGATCGCCCTGAAATAGGGGTCATCGGCGGTGATCCGGCGTTGGTGCAACGGCTCAAACCGATCACGCTCCAGCACCAGCAGATCAAGCGGCAGCCCGACCGAAAGGTTGGCCGCCAGCGTCGAATCAAAGCTGACCATCATTAGCTTGACCGCATCTTCAAAGCTCATGTCCGCGTCATAGCCGCGGATCAGGATCGGGCGGCCGTACTTGGTCTCTCCGATCTGGAAGAACGGCGTATCAAAGCTCGCCTCGATGAAATTGCCTTCCGGATAGATCAGGAACAGTCGGGGCTCCATGCCCTTGATCTGACCCGCCAGAATGATCGAGGCGGTAAAGGTGCTCGAGGCTTCTTCGCCGTGATCTTCCTGCCGCGATTTGATTGTCTCGCACAGCAGCTTGCCAACCAGCCCGGCGACCTGAAACATGGTGGGCGCTTCTAGCAGCGAGTTGCGACGCTCGTCCGGGGCCTTGGTCCGCTCCTCCAGCTGGCTGATCACCGCCTGCGTGGTTGCCAGATTGCCCGCGGTCATAATCGCGATGACCCGCTCACCCGGCACCGACCAATGAAACATTTTGCGGAAGGTAGAGATGTTATCGACGCCGGAATTGGTCCGCGTATCGCTCATCAACACGATACCTTTGTTGAGCGACATTCCAACACAATAGGTCACGATCTGGCCCCCTTCACGCCGCAGCGCCTACTGCTCAACGATCTGCTGTTCAACTGCCAGCCGCACTTTCAGCGAGCTATCCCCAGCTCCGTAGGAGACGCCGGTCACCGGCGCTGCCTCGCGGTAATCGCGCCCCGTCGCAACCCGGACATAGCGATCATCAGGACTAATCGCGTTGGAAACGTCGAAGCCGACCCAGCCCAGTCCCTCGACATGGGCCTCGGCCCAGGCGTGGCCGGCCTCCTGATCGATCCGGTCATCCATCATCAGATAGCCGCTGACATAGCGTGCCGGGATGCCCAGCGCGCGGGCTGCGCCGATAAAGATATGGGCGTGATCCTGACACACCCCCTGCCCCAGGGTGGCGGCCTCCTCAGCGGTGGTCTCGACATGCGTTGCGCCGATCACATAGCTGACCGAACCGATCACCGCCTGCGACAGCGCGTGAAGGCTGGCCAGCACATCACCGCGAGCGCTGTCCATCTGTCCCATCATGGCGCGTATCCTTGGCCCCGGCCGAGTAAGCGGCGATTGGGCAAGAAAGGCCCACAGCGGCATATGCCCGGCATGGTGCCCAATCATCCCGGCATTGTCGGCCGTTTGTACCACGCCATCACAATGGATCAGCACTTCGCTGACCCCCTGATCAACCGTGATCAGAGTGGTGCGATTGTGGTTGTGATCCTCATAATCGACCTGAGCGATGCCGCCCTGAATATCCATGTTCCATGACAGAACCTGCTGGCCCTGCGTCGATTTGGGTGTCAGCCGCAGCCTTTGCAGCCCATGGCTGACTGGCTGAGTGTATTGATAATGCGTAGTATGGCGGACGGACAGCTTCATCAGGCGTTGAACCGGTAATCACGCTCAATCGCCTGAGCAACCCGTTGATTGCAGGCGATGAACTGGCCAATGAATTCGTGCAGGCCGGATTCAAATATCCGTTCGATCGACGTATCAAGCAGCGCGCCCAGTTCATCAAGCTGGGCATGCGCCGAGGTTACCTCGCCATATTCATGCTGCAATCCGCGCAGGTTAGAGCGCAGCTTGTCATGGCACGAAGCCAGACTGCGCGGGAAGCGGCCATCAAGGATCAGAAATTCCGCAATCCCGCGCGGGTCCATCGTTCCGGCATTGAGCCAGCGATAGGCCCGGTCCCCGGCGACCGAGCGCAGCACACTTTCCCACTGCACATTGTCAAGGCTGGAACCAACCCAGGCGAGCGAGGGGAGCAAAACGTAATACTTCACATCGAGAATCCGCGCGGTGTTATCTGACCGTTCTATGAAAGTGCCGATCCGCGCGAAATTGAAAATCTCGTTACGCAACATCGTCCCATCAATCGCCCCGCGAACCAGCGTGGCTTGCCGCCGGATGATACCCAGCACCATGCCAAGCGAGCCTTCGCGCACAGGCTTGGCAAGTAGATCCTTCAGCAGCATCCAGCTTTCGTTGACTGCCTCCCATACCTCGCGCGTCAGCGCTGTACGCACGCCGCGGGCATCAGTCCGCGCCGCTTCGATCATCGCCAATACGCTGCTGGGGTTACCCTTTTCGCGCAGCAGAAAGTTCCAGACCTGCGCACCTGAATAGCTGCTGTGGGCCGCCTCATACCCGATGGTTTGACCCACTGTGCTAACCACGGAGCGCCACTCATCCTCGCTGGTCACCGCATCGCGGGTCAAGGCCATGCGGAAGCCCGCATCAAGCAGCCGCGCCGTATTCTCCGCCCGCTCAAGATAGCGAGCCATCCAGAAAATGCCGCTGGCAGTCCGGCCTAGCATCTAAGCCCCCTCCTCTTCAGGGGAGGGGGTTGGGGGTGGGGGCTGTCCGCTGGGCGCCGCGCCCAGTGGGACCGCCCCACCCCGCTGCGACTATGCAGCAAGCTGCCAAGTCTCACTGCCCCTCCCCTGAAGGGGACGGGGCTAGCAAAGCAAGGCAAGCCCACACCCATCAATCCTCCAGCACCCAGCTGTCCTTGGTGCCGCCGCCCTGTGACGAGTTGACCACCAGCGAGCCCTTTTTCAGCGCCACCCGCGTCAGCCCGCCGGCAGTAATGTCGATCCCCTCGGGCGAGACGAGCACAAAGGGACGCAGGTCCAGATGGCGCGGGGCGAGGCCTGCTTTGGTGAAGATCGGCACGGTCGAAAGCGCCAGCGTGGGCTGGGCGATGTAATTATCCGGACGGGCGCGCAGTTTCGCCGCAAACGCCTCGATTTCCTTCTTCGACGAGGTCGGCCCGATCAGCATCCCATAGCCGCCCGAGCCATGAACTTCCTTGACCACCAGATCGGCCAGATTATCCAGCACATAGGCCAGACTATCGGCCTCAGAACAGCGCCAGGTCGGCACATTGGCAAGGATCGGTTTCTCGCCGGTATAGAATTCCACAATCTCGGGCATGAAGCTGTAGATCGCCTTGTCATCGGCGATCCCGGTGCCGGGCGCATTGGCAATGGTGATCCCGCCAGACCGGTAAATGTCCATGATGCCGGGCACGCCCAGCATGCTGGCAGGATTGAAAGTCAGCGGATCGAGGTAATCATCGTCAACCCGGCGATACAGCACGTCGATCGGCTGGTAGCCGCGCGTCGTGCGCATCGCCACCCGGCCATCGACCACGCGCAGATCGCTGCCCTCGACCAGTTCAGCGCCCATCTGATCGGCCAGGAACGCATGCTCATAATAGGCCGAATTATAAATACCCGGCGTCAGCACCGCGACCACCGGGCGTTCGTTGGCGCAGCTGGGAGCGCATGCGGCAAGGCTTTTGGCAAGGCGACGCGGATAATCCTGCACCGGACGCACGGCCAGCCGGGTGAACAGCTCCGGGAACATCGCCATCATCGTCTCGCGGTTCTCCAGCATATAGGAGACGCCGCTGGGCGTGCGGGCGTTGTCTTCCAGCACCATGAAATCGTCTGGCCCGGTGCGAACCAGATCGATGCCGACAATGTGGGTGTAAATCCCGCCCGGCGGGGTGAAGCCAACCATTTCGGGCAGGAACGCCGCATTCTGGGCCAGCAGGCTCTGCGGAAACCGGCCCGACCGGACGATTTCCTGGCGGTGGTAGATGTCATGCAGAAAGGCATTGAGTGCGCGCACCCGCTGCTCGATCCCGCGTGACAGCTTGCGCCATTCCTGCGCGGTAATGATCCGCGGGATCATGTCGAACGGTATCAGCCGCTCTTCACCATCGCCCTTTCCATAGACATTGAAGGTGATGCCAGTCCGGCGGAAGAAGCTTTCCGCCTCAGCGCTTTTGCGGCGCAGCGCAGACTGATCCTGTTCCCCATACCATCCGCAATAACTGCGATAGGCAGCGCGAACGCCCCCATCGGCGTCATGCATTTCGTCATAGGACGAAGGGGAATTACTCATCGGCACAGACCCATATGCCAAAGACTGCCCGAAGGCTCGTCCCTGTCAAGCCGGGAAAGGGTGCACTCTGGAAATTAGCTGAAATTTCAGCTGCAATCGCCGATCCGCTCATTGGTTACCTCGGCTTCCATCAGCATCCCCCCGCCAGGCATTCCAGGCGCCGATTGGTTGACCTTCATCGCCATTTGCGAACCGGTGGCTGAGAAGCTGCCTTTCATCTCATAGGTACCGGTCATGCCCTTGCCGGTCTGGCAGGTCATCTTCGCATCGAGCGCGCCGGATGTGGCATCGAACTTTTCAAAGCTGCACTTGCCCTGCGCCATCCGCTTTGAAAACTCCTCAAAACCCTTGTTCGCGTCAGCCGGGCTGAGGCAAAATTCGCTGCTTTTGCCGCTGGCCGAAAACATCCCTTTGAGCTGCGCCGACTTTTCTGGCGGCATGCCGGGAATAGCGAAATTGGTGATCTTCATGGTCGTGCGATATTGGCCCGGCAGAGGCTTGATCAGCTCGCTGGCCTCCTCCTTGACCTGCTCGGCGGTTTTGGGTCCTTCGGGCTCCTTGCTGCAACCCGCCAGAGCGAAGGCGACGATCAGCGGTAGGGCGATGGTCAAGCGGCGCATGTGTAATCCCCCGGTATGTTGAGTAGCAAGGCTATCAGCCGCGCCTGCTGATGCCAATCCCGATTGCGCGGACGCGGTTTGTTCTCCATAACTGCCCCATGTCCGAACTCGTCATCCGCAGGGGTCTTGCCGAACCCGATACGTCAGGCAGCTTCGTCCCGCATAAGCCGCAGCGGCCGGAAAAGGCGGAAGCGGCGCGACCGTTCGTGCTGCAATCGGAATATCAGCCGGCCGGCGACCAGCCCACCGCGATTGCCGATCTGATCGCCGGGATTGGCGAGGATGACCGCACACAGGTGCTGCTGGGCGTCACTGGCAGCGGCAAGACTTTCACCATGGCCAAGGTGATCGAGCAGTTGCAGCGTCCGGCGCTGATCCTCGCCCCCAACAAAGTCCTCGCTGCGCAGCTTTACGGCGAATTCAAGAGCTTCTTCCCGGACAATGCGGTCGAATTTTTCGTATCCTATTACGATTACTATCAGCCCGAGGCCTATGTCCCGCGCAGCGATACCTATATCGAGAAGGAAAGCAGCGTAAACGAGGCGATCGACCGGATGCGCCATTCGGCCACGCGCTCATTACTCGAACGCGACGACGTGATCATCGTCGCCTCGGTGTCCTGCATCTATGGGATCGGCTCGGTCGAGACCTATTCGGCGATGATCTTTGACCTCAAAAAGGGCGCAAGCGTCGACCAGCGCGAGCTGATCCGCAAGCTGGTCGCGCTGCAATACAAGCGCAACGACGCAGCCTTTCAGCGCGGTAATTTCCGGGTGCGCGGTGATAATCTTGAGATCTACCCCTCGCACTACGAGGATATGGCCTGGCGGATCAGCTTTTTCGGCGACGATATCGAGGAAATAGCCGAGTTTGACCCGCTGACCGGCAAAAAGGGCGCGAGCCTCGACACGATCCGGGTCTATGCCAATTCGCACTATGTCACCCCCGGCCCGACCATGAAGCAGGCCGCCGACGCAATCCGGTTCGAGCTGGCCGAGCGGCTGAAAGAGCTGGAAGCGGAGGGCAAGCTGCTCGAGCATCAGCGATTGGAACAGCGGACCAATTTTGACCTCGAGATGATCGCTGCCACCGGCAGCTGCGCCGGGATCGAGAACTACAGCCGGTTCCTGACCGGACGCCTGCCGGGCGAGCCGCCGCCGACCCTGTTCGAATACCTCCCCGAAAACGCGCTGCTGTTCGTCGATGAAAGCCACCAGACCGTGCCGCAGATCGGCGCGATGTCGAAAGGCGATCACCGCCGCAAGATCACGCTGGCCGAATATGGCTTTCGCCTGCCCAGCTGCATCGACAACCGCCCGCTGCGGTTCAACGAATGGGATGCGATGCGCCCGCAGACCGTGGCCGTATCTGCGACGCCCGGAACCTGGGAGATGGAGCAATCGGGCGGGGCGTTCGCCGAACAGGTAATTCGCCCCACCGGCCTGATCGACCCGCCGGTAGAAATACGCCCGGTTGAAGATCAGGTGCAGGATTGCATCGAACAATGCCGCAAGGTTGCTGCCGTCGGCTACCGCACCCTCGTCACCACCCTGACCAAGCGGATGGCCGAGGATCTGACCGAGTTCATGCACGAGGCGGGCTTGCGCGTTCGCTATTTGCATTCGGACGTCGAGACGCTGGAGAGGATCGAGCTGATCCGCGATCTGCGGCTTGGCGTTTATGATGTGCTGGTCGGGATCAATCTGCTGCGCGAAGGGCTGGACATCCCCGAATGCGGGCTGGTGTGCATATTGGATGCCGACAAGGAAGGCTTTCTGCGCTCAGAAACCTCGCTGATCCAGACGATTGGCCGCGCCGCGCGCAATGTCGATGGAAGGGTGATCCTCTATGCCGACCGGATGACCGGCAGCATGGCACGCGCCATCGCCGAGACTGACCGGCGACGGGAGAAGCAGCACGCCTTCAATATCGAACACGGCATTACGCCGGAGAGCATCAAGCGCGGCATCCAGGATATCGTCGCGCATACGGCTTCGAGAGACGGCGTGCTGGTCGATCTGGAGGACGATACGCGCAACAATCTGGTTGGGCACAATCTACGGTCTTACATCGAAGATCTGGAAAAACGCATGCGCAATGCAGCGGCGGACCTCGAGTTCGAGGAAGCCGGGCGGCTGCGCGATGAAATCCGGCGACTGGAAGCAGACGAACTGGGCATCCCCGACGGCGAGAAGCGCGCGCCGATTGTCGGGCGGAGTAATGAGGGCAAGCCGGGTACGAGGAAGGGGCGGTTTGGGAAGCAGGGGCGGACGAAGTGGGGGAGGTGATGCGAATGCTTCGCAGTTGATGGGGGGAGAGCCTTCTCTCGCCTGATGAGGAGAAGCATTTGGCGGAACTTGGCTGTCCTGTGATGCGCAGGAATCTCGCTGAACACTGCGCCCGGCAAATCTGGCGACAATCCTTCGGCCATGCATGTCGACCATCGCCGTCACCCGCTGCGAAACAAACGGGCGGAAATGGCCCCCTTTCTGGTTGTTTGCGGATTCGTTGTGACTATTAGGAAGGCTGCACTTCGGAACCGCAGCCATGACCAACTTCATTGACAAACCCCCAAATGTCCTGCATAAAGGACAAACCTTCTCGCTGGAGGAGACGCTCGACTTTGCCAAGTGGCTCGCGGGGCTTCGTGATCGCAAGGCGAAAGTCATGATTGCCGATCGTATCAAACGAGCGGCGAACGGGAATTTCGGGAAGGTCCGCTCTGTGCAGGGCGGGGTTTTCGAAATGAAGATTGATCATGGTCCCGGCTATCGGGTCTACTACTTCCAGCGCGGCAAGGAGCTTGTCATTCTCCTGTGCGGAGGCGACAAGCGTACGCAGGATGCCGATATTGCCTACGCAAAGCGGCTAAAGGAAGAGATTGAGCGCCGTGGTGGAGACAAGACCCTTTGATGCCGCCAACTACCTCGAAACCGAGGAGGATATTCTCTATTATCTGGAAGCGGCGATGGAGGGGAACGACCCCAAGCATATTGCCTCTGCGCTCGGGGATGTGGCGCGTTCGAAGGGCATGACGGAGATTGCCAAGAAGGCTGGTCTTGGCCGACAAGCCCTCTACAATGCGCTTTCCGAAAACGGAAATCCGACACTGGAAACGCTAATTGCAGTCCTCAACGCGCTTGGGTTGGAGCTTTCCGTGCAAAAGCGCGCGGCATGACACGTGTCGAAATCGCCGATTACCACTAACCCTGACTGGCTGCACAACAGCCATGCCGGGGAATTGCTGGTCTTGGAATTCATGGAGCCGCTTGGCCTGACCGAAGATGCCCTGGCATCCTCGCTGGCCATTGCGCCCGCACGCCTGCGCGACGTGATTGCCGGGACCAAGCCGATGGATGCCGAGCTTGATCTTCGCCTCGCCCGCTATTTCCGGATGTCCGAAGGGTTCTTCCTCGGCTTGCAGGACGATTACGAACTGCTCGAAGCCAAGCGCGCGCTCAACGGCGAACTGGACCGGATCGTTCCGCGCGCAGCATAGTTGGCGCGCAGTTTCCACCGCAACCATACCTCGAAAACGGACGCTGTTCGCCTTGGCCCGCCTCCGCATAAATGCGTAACCTTCGCTCCATGAGCTGGGAACCGCGCTATCATATCAACCTCTTCTGGTACCCCGACGATCAATGCTGGATCGCCGACGTGCCAGATTTGCGGCCATGTTCGGCACATGGCAACACGCCTGAGCGGGCCGTGGCCGAGTTGAGACAAGCCATCGAAGTATGGCTCGAGGCTGCCAAAGCCACCGGCCAGCCGATCCCCGAACCGCGCTACAGCCCGGCGATCTATGCCGCGCGATAGGCGGAAGCTGACCATGGCCCGTCACAAGAACCGCTTGCGGCATTAGCCGCAGGCAGTCCGATCACTCCCGAACTGGCTGATGACTTGCGGCAATTCGCAAGGAGTACAGTCGTGTCCCGGTCACGCCGCAAGACGCCGAATTCCGGCATTACCACTGCGAGGAGTGATGCCCGCTGGAAGAAAATGGCCGCGCGCAAATTGCGCCACCGGGTCAAGCAGGAACTCAGCGCCACGCGCGATGGTGATCGCTTTGCGGGCAAGCGCTGGGATCTCGTCAATCCATGGTCCTCGGAGAAGGACGGGAAGAAATACTGGCTAAGCGCCGATCCGGGCTGGATGCGCAAATAGGCCCAGTCCCCTTATTCCGTTCGTCCTGAGCTTGTCGAAGGACTGCTTTTCCTTGGAGCCTGGCGCTTTGGGCAACGAATAGAATGATCCTTCGACAAGCTCAGGATGAGCGGATTGGGGATGGCTTCGAGCTACTCACGCCGCCTCACAGCTTCCCGAACTTGCCCTCGAACCCCGCCGTATCACCAGCGGCCAGCAGCTTGCATTGTTCCACCCAGCTGTCCCGTTCGATCCGGCCCGCGAAGGTGCCGAGCTTGGCATCCACTTCGGCAATATCCGCATCGCTCCACGCCGCGATCTGGGCGAAGTTGGTTACTCCCAGCGAGCCGAGCAGCGCGACCAGCTTGGGGCCGACGCCTTTGATTTGCGCGAGGTCATCTGAGGGGGCGGGCGCTGGCGAGGCGGCAGCCACCTCCTCCACCACATCCTGCGCGCCCACCGCGATCAATTCACCAACCCCGGCCATTCCCACCGACATCGGTGGCGGGGTGATGATCGCCGCGGCCGGAGCCGCATCGATCAGCGCCTGATTGCGCTGCGCAGGCGCTGCGCCTTGATCCAGCACATCGGGCTTGTAGTCGCGCTTTGGCGCGGTTGAGGCGCGGCCGAACAGCCACCAGGCCACCAGCAGGCCAATGATCAGCGCCAGCGCAAAGGCCAGCCAGTTCGCTTGAATCACATCGATCATGTTCGTGGTTCCCCAGTTGTCCGGCCCCAGATTACCCAGCCGATTGCAAAACCCGCCGCGTAAGTCAGCAGCATCAGCAGCAGAATTTCAAGCCATAGTGGCATACTCATCCTCCTCCTAACCCGGACCCGGCGTGTCGACCGGGGTCGGTTGCAGCGGAACCGACGTGATGACCGAAAATTCGATCCGGCGATTGGCGGCGTCAATCGGCTCCAACCCTTCCACCGGGCGGTCGGCCCCCAGCCCCTGCGCGCGCAGACCGTCCGCCGGAATTCCGCGCCCGACCAGCGCGGTTCGCACGGCTTCGGCGCGGGCGAGCGACAGTGCGACATTGCCGCGCGGATCTCCGCCTGCATCAGTGTGGCCGGTCACCGCGATGATGCTGCCCAAGCAGGGGGCAAGCGCGGCGGCCACCTCGTCCAGAACTTCGCTACTGGCCGGATCAAGCGCTGCGCTCGCCTCGGCAAAGCGGATCGTGCGGGCTTTGAGGATACCCTCGACATCTTGCTGGCAGTGCAGCGAGGTCGGCACACTTGCTTCGCTTGCCAGCGCATTGCGGGTCCGGATCACTTGCCAGCGAACGCCGCCCACGCCGGGCAGCGCTGCCACAGCACCCGCGGCGCGGGCGCGGGCCGCATCACTGAGCGCGGAGCCGCCGAACAGCATCGGATGGCGGGTCAACGAGCCATAGCGATCAACATAGATCGCGCGAATGCCAGTCCCGGCGAGCGCCTGTTGCGAGGCCTTCTCCAGCCTGGCGATCAGCTGCGGTCCCTGTGCCACTGTGCTGGCCAGCGACAGAACCGCAGTGACCAGCGCGCCAGCAATAACAAGGGTGATTGAATAGGGTCTCACCTGGCTGCGATAGCCGGGCTTGGCTGAAGGCTCAACGCCGCAATGTCAGTTCGCCTCCATTGACCCCGCCACGCCGACCAGCCGGATGAATTCCTGCCGCCAGAAATCATGCTGCCTTCCTGCAAGAGCGACGATCTGGTCGTTCTTGAAACCATTCATCAGCGGATCGCCGCGCAGCCTCTGCCCGAAGGCAGCAACCGCCACCGCGAAGTTGAAATCAGCGCTGGGCGCATTGCGGCGCAGCATCAGGCTGACTGGTACGGGCTGTTCGATCAGCTTGGACGTGGTGCCGTTGGGCAGCTTGTAGCGCAATTTGACGAAGGCCAGTTCGCCGCCGCGACCTGCTGCGGGGCCTGGGCTCGATTCCTCATAGCGCCTGGGATCGTTCCAGCCTTTCGAGCCAGCCGGGACAATCTCATAGATCGCGGTCACCTGATGGCCAGCACCGATATCCCCGGCATCAACCTTGTCGTTATTGAAATCTTCCTCCCGCAGCGCGCGGTTTTCATAGCCGAGCAGGCGGTACTGGCTGACTTGCGCGGGGTTGAACTCCACCTGGATCTTCACATCCTTGGCGATTGTGAACAGGGTTGAGCTCATTTGCTCGCCCAGCACCTTTTTCGCCTCCAGCGCGCTGTCGATATAGGCGTAGTTGCCGTTGCCGTGATCGGCAACCTGCTCCATCATCGCCTCATTATAATTGCCCTCGCCAAAGCCGAGCGTGGTGAGGGTGATGCCGCTGTCGCGTTCATGCTCGACCATCGCCAGCAGCGCCTTGGTATCGCTCACCCCGACGTTGAAATCACCATCAGTTGCCAGCAGGATTCGGTTTACCCCGCCTTCGATCATGTTGTCACGCGCGATCCGGTAAGCCAGCTGCAAGCCCGCCCCGCCAGCCGTCGATCCGCCTGCTGAAAGCTGATCCAGCGCAGCGCGGATCTTGCGCTCGTCATTGGTCGGCTCAAGCACCAATCCGGCGGCCCCTGCGTAAACCACGATCGAAACCTTGTCGCGCGGGCTCAGCTCTCCAGCCAACCCGGCCAGCGCCGTTTTCACCAATGGCAGCTTGTCGGGCGATCCCATCGAACCTGAGACGTCGATCAGGAACACAAGGTTCGCGGGCGGACGCGCGGCGCGGGGCAGATCATAGCCGCGAAGGCCGATCCGCATCAGCCGGGTGGCCGGGTTCCAGGGGGTCGTCATCACATCGGTAGACACCGTGAACGGCGCTTCCTGCCGCCCCGGACGCTCATAATCATAGCGGAAATAGTTGATCAGCTCTTCCGTACGCATCGCGTCCTTGGGCGGGAGCGATCCCGCTGTGACGAAGCGGCGCATATTCGCATAAGCCCCGGTATCGACATCGACCGAGAAGGTGGAAACTGGCTCTTGGCGCACTTGGTGAACCGGGCTGACGTCCTTGCCATCATAGCGTTCGCTGCCCGGATCGGTCGGGACAATCACTGGGCGGATATAGCCCATGCTTGGAGAGGCCATTCGCGCTGACATGGCGACATTTGCCGACGATTGCGGCGACTGATGCATCTTGACCTGCTCTTGCGTCGAAACTGGCGGAGGCGGGGGCAGAGGCGGAGGCGGAGAAGGTTGGCGTGAAGCATCCTGAGAATCGATTCTTGAGCCTGTCACGACCACTTCATCAGCGGCGCCATCGCCTCCAACGCGATTGGTTGCACAGCCTGCTACCAACGCCATCAGGCATGTAGCAGTAATCGCGCGATAGCCCATTGATCCGTGTCGCATGGCAGTCCCTTCCATCTGTGGTTCCCGGATGCCAAATGGCTACCCGCCCACTGAATGGCGACTGAACGTTCTCTATACGCGACGAAGTGTTAGGCTCCGACGTTCTTGCGGAACAGCACGCGGTCTTCAGGGCCAAAGCCTTTGCGCCATATCACCCAGCCATAAACTCCCAGGATCGCCGGAATGCCGATCGCCAGTTCAGCCCATTGGGGGAGAAAGCTGGTCACCGCCCAGCCCACCACCACGGCTGGCGCTGCCGCCCAGACCAGCGGCCAGCGCCAGGCGTTGACTGGCGCATCAAGGAACCGCCCCAGCATCCGCGCCTTGATGATTGAGGCCATGCCCAGCGCAATCATCAGCGCCATCGCGGCCACTGCTGCACGGTAAAGCTGGCCCAGCCCAAGCTCATCAACCAGCATGATTCCCGCTACGGTCAGCACCGCTTGCAGCGCGATAGTGCCGAGCGAAACGTATAAATTCTCGATCCGCTTGACGTAAATCAGCGCGGCCTCACTCACTACCGCAGTGGCAGCCACGACTTCGGCGGCCAGCAAGAACGCTAGCGCGCCGGTGCCGCCGACAAAATTTGGTCCGACCAGGCCCATAACCGCCTCGCCCGGAATCCCCAGCGCCAGCGCGATGCCAGCCTGTGCAGCGATGATCCAGAAGCCGACCTGGCACACCTGTTGGGCAATCGCGCGAAGGTTTCCTTCTTTAAGGTTGCGGGTTATAACCGGGCCAAGGATTGGCTCAAAACTGGTCTTGAGCTTTTGCGGCAGGCTGGCGATCTGCTGCGCTGCCCAATAGACCCCAACAGCTGCGGGCGAGGCAAACAGGCCAAGTATTGCGATATCAAGCTTGCGCGTGCCCCATTCCACCACATCGGCGGCTGCCAGCGGCAGGCTGGAAAGTGCCAGTTTGCCAATTCGAACGGGGTGCGGACGCCATTGCTGCGGCATACCATAGCTGCGCCACAGGGGGATCAACGCGACTATTGCCGCAGCGAAGATCGAAACAATAAACGCTATCGCCAGACCGCTTTCCGGCAGGATAAAG
>JANOKC010000138.1:0-25302 GCA_031419035.1 Novosphingobium sp.
CTTCGTAGCGACCTGGAGGCTGCTATCTTTGACGGCGATGGCACAGCGATCGTGGTCCACGCCGATCCCGACGATTACAAGACCGATCCTACTGGCAACAGCGGTGCCCGGATCGCTTGCGGTGTGTTACAGCGGGCCGGCTAAATCCGCTCGCCCGCGGCCACCGCCCGCTCGATCACGGTCTCCGCAGCGCGCGGCACAATTCGCAGCGCTGTAATAAGCAAAGCCATTCCGATTGGCACCACGACCAAGGTCGAGAGTACGCCCTTGGCAAGATCTTCGTCGTTCACTGCCGAAACATACCCGGCCATGAACGGGCCCAATGCAAGCCCGACCAGCGTTGTGGCAATGAAGAATGTGGCCGTTGCAGTGCCGCGCATTCGCGGTAGGACAAGCGCCTGGCTTGCGGCGGCGGCCGCTCCTAGCGCAGAGGAATAGGCCATTACCGCGATAAAGCTCAGAACAGCGAATACGGTGAAACTGGAGGCTGTGTAAGAACCAATCAACGGCGCCACTACCGCCAGCAGTCCAAACAGGATCACCATAACCCGGCCATTGGCGAACCGCATCTGGAGCATGTCAGCAGCCCTTCCTCCCAAAATGACGCCGATGAATCCGGCAACGGCAGCTGGTGCACCTATCAGCCAACCGAGATCTGTCTTGGAAATATCAAAGACGCGCTCAGCGTATGGAGCGCCCCAGTAACTGGCCGCATAAGCGATGAATGCAACCATGCCGTAACCAAGCGTTATGCATAGGAATGCTGGCGAACCCCAGATAAGGCGAAACGTTGGCAGATCGCGTGAGCGCAACGCTGCTGCCCAGCAGAATACAGAATAGCTCCCGACCCCAATGAAAATCCATTGCTTCGCCGTCGACTCTCCCAACAACTGCGTCAGCACGAACACTGCCAAAGCGATCAGGGCGATTACCCCGAGATTAAGCGCCAGCGCAGCAGTGCCGCGCCGCGCCGCGCCGATCAAGGTCAAGGGCGGAATGACGTCGAGTAGTTCGGCAATAAAGCCGCGAAAGGGATGCGGATCTTTAGGGGTTGGCAGGCCATCAATCGCGCCGCGAACTGGCTCACGCAATGTTACAACCCAAACCGCCAGCAATACTCCGGGCAAGCCCACTACCAGAAAAGCCGCCTGCCAGCCAGCCAGCCCAAGCGGCCCACCACCAGGAAAAGCGTTATTCCAGCGCTCGACAACCAACCCAGCGATCAACAATGACAGCCCGCCACCAAGGTATAATCCCGATGAATAGATTGCCAGTGCAGTCCCACGAAGCCGCTTTGGGAACATGTCAGAGATAAGCGAATATGCCGCCGGACTGGCAGTTGCTTCGCCCACGCCTACCCCGATGCGAGCTACTGTGAGCTCTGTTCCGTTCCTGGCAAAGCCCGACACTGCGGTCATCATCGACCAAAGGGTCAAGCCAAGGCTCATCAGCTTGACGCGGTGCCAGCTGTCAGCGAGCCGCCCCAAGGGTATGCCGAAAACAGCATAAAACACCGCAAAAGCCGTTCCATAAAGGAACCCCAGATCAGCATCGCTGAGCTTGAGATCCGCCTTAATGTCATTGGCTAGAATTGACAGAATCTGGCGATCAACGAAATTGAGAACATAAACCAGCACCAGCACCCCCAGCATATACCAGCTATAGCTACTGACGGGCTGCTCTTCGGCGGGGGTCTGGTCCATCAAGTGTCCTTCAGTTTGCGGCATAAGGCGTCGTGTCGATTATTCCGGCAGAGGCAAAACCAGCGCGGCGAAGGCGGCAGCTGTCGCACAGGCCGCAGGCTTTGCCACCGGGTTGAGGATCATAGCAGGACCAGCTGATCGCCGGATCCAAGGCAAGCCGTTCGGCCTGCTGCGCAATTTCAGCCTTGCCGAGATATTGCAGTGGCGCATGAATCTGGAAATCGCCGCCTTCAGCGCCCGCCTTGGTGGCAAGACGCGCCAGATCAGCAAAGCCAGCGATGAATTCCGGCCTACAATCAGGATAGCCCGAGTAATCGAGCGCATTGACCCCAATGAAGATATCGCGTGCGCCAAGCGCCTCTGCCCAGGCCAGAGTAAGTGACAGAAACACCAAATTGCGCGCCGGCACATATGTAACCGGGATATCGGGTCCTGGTCCACCCTTGGGAACGGCCATATCGGAAGTGAGTGCTGAGCCGCCAAACTGCCGCAGATCGAGCGGCAGGATGACATGGCGCTCCACCCCAAGCTTGGCAGCGATCACGCGGGCTGCGTCAATCTCGCAGCGATGGCGCTGGCTATAATCGATAGTCAGGGCGTTGACTGCATACCCCGCCTCTCGGACGAGCGCTGCAACGACCATCGAATCAAGCCCACCTGACAATAGCACCACCGCGTTGCGGCCTGCTCCTTCCCCGACAGCTTGCATTCCACCGAGCTAGCCATTTCCAGACCAACAGGCAACCAATGTCAGCTCGTGCATTCACCCACGCGGCGCGCTTCGGCGGTAAAATCAAATGGCAGCCCATCGGCAATGCCCTGGCTGTCTATCTGGACCAGCTGGTTGGTCTCGCGGCGAATATGGGTGCGGCCATAGCCGCGCCCCCGGCAGGTGTACTGCACAGTCACCTGGCCCGGTTGATCATCAACGATGAACTTTTCGCAGCTTGGTTCAGAATGCCGCAATTGAATGAACCGACGCCCGCTGTTGACGCATAGTCGCTCCACCGCTTTTTGGCCATCGCGCAAGCGCAATTCCCATTTACCGCTATCAAGCTGGTCAAGCATGGCCAAGGCTGGCCGCTGACCAGATGCGGGCACAGCGCCAGCCAACAGCGCGGCAATCATCGCCCCGGCCATTTGCAAAGTTCTGTACCGCACGTTGATTTTCCTCAGCCTTCACTCATTACGCGGCGCACAAACCACCGTATCTTCAATTGTGCTTGTATCATAGCGACGCCTTACGACCAAACGTGTTTTTTTATCGATGAGTCGAGGCGCTAAACGTCGATCTCGAACAATCTCGAGCAGAATGCGCAATCCACCACTATCAATCCGGCATCATCGCGCATTTCGGCCCGTTCCGACTCAGGAAATTGGGCAATGACCGAGCGGTAGTGATCGATGCTGCAACGGCAGCCGCGGGACAATCCGGCACCGCGCTCCACCCGCACTTCCGTTTCTTCATGAAACAGCCGCCAGATCAGCGTTTCAAGCGATAAATCGGGATCGACCAGCTCATCATGCTTGGTGCTTCCGGCAAGTGCCGCGACATGCTCCCACTCCGGGTGGTCGAGCCGAACATGCAGCCGTTCACGCCCTTCTTCCCCTTCGGCCAAATGCTGAACCAGCAAACCGCCAGCCACACAATCAGTACCATCAGATCGCACCGCAACGCGCATAAGTGTCGGCACCTGCTCGGACTGGACGAAATAGGCCTGGCAGGCCTCGGCCAGTGAATTGCCTTCGAGCGGGACAATCCCCTGATAGCGCTGGCCGCTGGTGGCCAGATCGAAGGTCATCGCCAGATAACCTTGGCCGAACAATGCAAACAATGAAGGGTTCGCACCCAGCGCCGCCAGCCGTTCTTCGTCATGGCGGACATATCCGCGCAGCTCACCGCCGCGATAATCACAGACCAGCAATCCGACGATCCCGCCGCTCGTCTGCGCTTGCAGCGTAAGCTGACCGCCATCGTCCTTGAACAGCCCGCCGATCAGCGCGGTGATCACCAGCGCTTCGGCAAGCAAATGCTTGATCGGCAACGGGTAGTCATGGGCCGCCAGGATTGTTTCCAGCACCGGTCCCAGCCTGACGATCCGCCCGCGCGCATTGCGTGCCGGGATCGTGAACGACAGCAGCTGGTCAAAGCCGGTTTCGTCTAACGGGATCTGCGAATCCGCCGTCACAGCTGGCCGAAGACCCAGCGCAGAACGGATTTCTGGGCATGAATGCGGTTTTCCGCCTCATCCCAAACCCGCGATTGCGACCCGTCGATCACTGCGTTGGTCACTTCTTCGCCGCGATGAGCAGGCAAGCAATGAAGGAACAGGGCATCGGGCACAGCCCCCGCCATCAGCGCTTCGTTGACCTGATAGGGCGCCATTGCTGCCATCCGCGCCTCTGCCCCGTTCTGACCCATCGAGATCCAGGTGTCGGTAATCACGACATCAGCGCCGCGAACAGCTTCGCTCGCACTGCGAAGAAGGCTGATGTTCGCTCCGCCGGCGCGGGCCCGCTCGATCATCGCGGGATCGGATTCATAGCCTTCCGGCACCGCTATACGGACATTGAACTTCATCAGCCCGGCCGCCTCCACGACCGAGTTGAGGACATTGTTCCCGTCTCCAAGCCAGGCGACTACGAGTCCTGAGAGCGCTTTGCCGCTTTCGATCACAGTCAGCAGGTCAGCCATAATCTGGCAAGGGTGTGAACGATCCGTCAGCCCGTTGATCACCGGAACGGTGGCATAATGGGCCAACTCTTCGATCTTGGCGTGATCGTCGGTGCGGATCATGATCGCATCCACCATCCGGCTGAGCACGCGTGCGGTGTCAGCAATGCTCTCGCCTCGGCCGATCTGGGTGGTTCCTGCATCCATCACGATCGCGCTGCCGCCAAGCTGGCGCATCGCGATTTCGAACGAGACGCGGGTGCGGGTCGAATTCTTTTCAAAGATCATCGCCAGCACATGACCAGCCAAGGGGGCATCGCTATCGGCACGTCCCCTGGCCCATCCTGCTCTGGCTGACTTGCGATCCTGGGCATCGTTCAGCATCGCGGCAACAGCATCGCCACCAGCATCGCCCAGATCAAGAAAGTGCCGCGCCATCACGCCACCTCAGGCGGTTGATAACTCGCCGCCCCGGCCGAGAGCCGGTCCATGAACTCATCGATATGGCTGTCATCGATCACCAGCGGCGGGATTACCCGCACGGTGTTATCCCCGGCAGCGACAGTGAGTAGCCCGTGATTATCGCGCAGATGCGCCACGAACGGCCGGCTTTCGCTGCGCATCTTCAGGCCCAGCATCAGCCCGCGCCCGCGGACCAGCTCGAACAGCTCGGGATAATTGCCGATGAACTGCTCCAGCCGGGCGCGAATCCGCTCACCCTTGGCGCGCACTTCGGCGAGAAATTCCTCGTTCGCCACCACATCGAGCACCGTATTCCCTGCCGCCATTGCCAACGGATTGCCGCCATAGGTCGAGCCATGCGTGCCCAGCCCCATACCGCGCGCCGCCTTTTCGGTGGCAAGGCACGCCCCCAGCGGAAAGCCACCGCCGATGCCCTTGGCCGTGGCCAGAATATCCGGCGTGATCCCGTATTGCTCGTAGGCATAGAGCGTACCTGCGCGGGCCATCCCGCACTGCACTTCATCCAGCACAAGCACAAGATCATGCTCATCAGCCAAGGCTCGCAGCCCATGCATAAATTCGTCCGACGCTGGACGGATTCCGCCCTCACCCTGGATCGGTTCGACGATGAAGCCCGCCGTATTGGGCCCGATCGCGGCTTTGACCGCTTCAAGATCGTCAAAATCGACATATTTGAAACCGGGCAGCAGGGGCATGAAGCCCTTGTGCATCTTGTCCTGATTGGAAGCGCTGATTGTGGCCATGGTCCGCCCGTGAAAGGCGTTTTTGAAGGTGATCAGCTCAAACTTGTGATCGTTGCCGACATGCTGGTGATAGGAGCGCGCGGTCTTGATCGCGCATTCCATCGCCTCGGCACCTGAATTGGTGAAAAATACCGTATCGGCAAAGGTCAGATCAACCAGCCGCTGGGCAAGATGTTCACCCTGCGGACTGCCATAGAGGTTGGAAACATGCATCAGTGTCGCTGCCTGGCGCTGGATCGCACCGATCAGCCCCGCGTGGGAATGGCCGAGCAAATTGACGGCAATGCCGCTGGCAAAATCCAGGAACCGGCGACCATCCTCATCAATCAGATGGCAGTTCTCACCGCGAACCGGGCGCACGCCGCAACGGGGATAGACAGGCATCAGCGGGGTGATCGACATTACAAGATTCCTTTGCGATCTGAAAATTCATCGGTTGAGCAGAACGGAAACGACAAATGGCGGCTCCTTCGAGCCGCCATCTGCGCGTGTTTATAATGCTGTGATCTTTCGGTCAAACTGGCCGAAGCAAAGCGGACGGTATCAGCTCTGGCGCGCCACCAGATTAACCGCCGAGTACTTGCCTCGTCGATCGACCTCGATGTCGAATTCCAGCCGATCACCCTCAGCAAGATCGCGCATGCCAGAGCGTTCAACCGCACTGATGTGCACAAACGCGTCCGGCTGACCATCATCACGCGTGATGAAACCGAAACCCTTCATGCTGTTGAAAAATTTGACCGTACCGGTTGCCTTTTCACCAGTCAGCTCGCGCTGCGGGGCTTCTGCTGCTGCTGCCTCGCGTTTGGCCACAGGGATCACATCGCCGACCACGACCAGATCGGTCGCAGAGACTTTGCCGCCACGGTCAACCAGCGTGAATTCAAGCTGCTGACCTTCAGCCAGGCCTTCGAGGCCAGCACGTTCGACCGAGCTGATATGCACGAACACATCTTCTCCGCCATCATCGCGCTGAATGAAGCCAAAGCCTTTCTGGCTGTTGAAGAACTTGACGACGCCTTTGCCTTCGCCAACCACTTGGGCTGGCATACTTGCGCCACCACCGCCGCCACGCGGGCCGCTGAACCCGCCGCCGCCGCCAGAACCGCCGCCCCGATCACCGCCGCCGCTGAAACCGCCGCGATCACCAAAACCGCCAGTCCGAGGCGCGCCGCCGCCAAACCGGTCACCACCGCCAGCTGTCGCCGCAAAGGGATCAAACCCTTCTTCGCCGAAACCATCACGCTTGTCGCGCCCGCGGCCGCGACGTCCTCGATCAAAACCCATAAAACCGAACGTACTTTCCTTCGCCCCAATTGATTCTGTCCAGCCACGCGGACGAATCGCGCCAGACGACAGGGCAAGCGGCGTCAAGGCCCTTTCCGCTGCGCTAGAGGTGATAAACTATAATCCGCAAGTTGGCGAATCGATTCAGATTTTGACCTACTCCCCCCAGGCCAGTGTGACATTTGTGCCAAACACCTTATTCTTACTGCTGGCTGTGCTTGCCAGTCGCGATTAGCCTTGGCACAGGGAACGCATGGACATTCTTGCACTTGTTTCCGATCCCGCTGCCTGGGTGGCGCTGTTAACACTGATCGCACTTGAGATCGTGCTTGGGATCGACAACCTGGTGTTTATCGCCATCATTTCCAACAAGCTTCCCGCGCACCAGCAGGCGCGCGCGCGGCAGATCGGGCTGACCCTGGCGCTGGTCATGCGGATTGCGCTGCTGCTGTTGATCGGCTGGATCGTAACCTTGCAACAGCCACTGTTCGATCTGGGGATTACTGGTGCGCCGGGTCCATATGGCGAGCCCGGCTTTGAAACGGCCTTCTCGGGGCGCGATTTGATCCTGATCGGCGGCGGTCTGTTCCTGCTGTGGAAGGCGACCAAGGAGATCCACCACAACCTCGATCCCGAAGGGGTAAGCGGCGAACTGCTGGATCATGACAAGGGCATCGCCCAGATCGGTTTCAATGCCGCGATTGCACAAATCATTGCGATCGATCTAGTATTTTCCGTGGATTCGATCCTCACCGCCGTGGGTATGACCGATCATGTTCCGATCATGATCACCGCCGTGATCTTCACCGTCGGAGTAATGATGCTCGCCGCCAATCCGCTGTCGGAATTTATCGGGAAAAATCCGACCTTGGTGATGCTTGCGCTGGCCTTTCTGGTGATGATCGGGGTGGTGCTGCTGGCGGACGGCTTCGGGGTGCATATTCCCAAGGGCTATATCTACGCCGCTATGGGTTTTTCGGCCCTGGTTGAAACGCTCAACATCGTCAGCCGCAATCGCCGTCAGCGCAAGGCCTTGGCCGAGAAGGCGCTGATTTAGATGTTTCGCCAATTAGCCGATGGGTTTTTCGTCAGCCCCCAGATCAGCCTGGCTCAAGTTGCTGAAGCCGCAGCGCAAGGCGTGAAGCTGATCATTAACAACCGCCCCGATGACGAGAGCGACGATCAAGTTCCCGGCGCGGAGATCGAAGCGGCAGCCAGTGCAGCTGGACTGGAATATGTCGCCATCCCGGTCACGCATGCTGGTTTCAGCGAATGGCAGATGGAAGCCATGGCCAAGGCGCTGGCCGAAGCACCCGGACCGGTTCTGGCCTATTGCCGATCGGGCACTAGATCGACCCTGCTGTGGGCGCTGGCCGAGGCGAGCCATGGCCGCAATCCCGGGGTGCTGGCCGCGCAGGCCGCAGCGGCAGGGTATGATCTGGCCCCGGTTCGCGCTGCGCTGGACATACTGGGATCGCACAAGCCATGAGCCAGACGGTGATTGTCCAGCTGCTCCAGTTGGGTGGCTCGATCATCGCGATCCTGCTTCTCTGGCACCTTGCAGCCAAACTGGGACTGGGCGGCGATGTGCGGATTCGCGGCGAGGATCATGCCCGGCAGCTCGCCGAGGATGCTTTGTTCGGTTTTACCGCGACAGAGCTGGCAATCGACCGGGCAGGAATGGGCGCACTGCTGCGCGATGGCGCCGGCCGGGTCATGCTGGTGCGCCGCCACGGCGCGCAATTTGCCGCGCGTTTGCTCGATAGCCACAGCTTCGCCCGGCTTGACCGCAACTTCCTGACCATTGCCAACGGCGAAAAACGGTTCGGCGCCTTCACGCTTGATCTTGGCGACAAGGCTCAGGTTTGGGCCAGCAGCCTGCGCCATCTGGGAGCCTGAATCATGCCCGAATTCAGCCCGGTCGACTACGCCGTTCCAGGCTTCATTCTGCTGATCATCATCGAAATGGTCTGGGCCCGCAAACGCGCTCCGGAGAAGTATGAGCCGCGCGATACGTTGACCTCGCTGGCGCTGGGAACTGGCAGCACCTTGGCCGGGGCGCTGAGCGGCGGCTTCATCCTCGCCCTGCTATTTTGGGCACACCAGCACAGGCTGTTTGATATCGGCTGGGCCTGGTGGGCCTGGGCGCTGTGCTTTGTGCTGGATGATCTGGCCTATTACTGGTTCCACCGGATGGCGCACCGGGTCCGCTGGTTCTGGGCGAGCCACGTCAACCATCATTCCAGCCAGCATTACAATTTGTCGACCGCGCTGCGCCAGACCTGGACCGGATTTATCGCGGCAAGCTTCATCTTTCGGCTGCCGCTGGCATTGGCGGGCTTCCCCACCGCGATGATCCTGACTTGCGGGGCATTCAACCTGATCTACCAGTTCTGGTTCCATACCGAGGCGGTTAATCGGATGCCGCGCTGGTTCGAAGCGGTGATGAACACCCCCTCGCACCACCGGGTCCACCACGCGACCAATCCGGTCTATCTCGATCGCAACTATGCCGGGGTGTTCATCATCTGGGACAAGCTGTTCGGCACGTTTCAAAGCGAGCTCGGCAACGAGCGGATCCGCTATGGAATCGTCAAGCAGCTTGGTAGTTTCAACCTGCTGTGGAGCGTGTTCCACGAATGGATCGGGATTGCGCAGGATGTGCGGGCCGCTCCGTGGCGGCACAAATTTTCTTACCTGTGGCGCGAGCCCGGCTGGAGCCATGACGGCAGCCGCGAAACCTCGGACACGATCCGGGCCCGATGGGCTGAGCGGAAAGCACCTTCCAGTCCCGAATAGCGTTGCACCGATTTAAGCGGTCGCTTAACTCGTCCTCCAACCACAGGAGAGGTCATGGACGAGTTCGACATAATCGTGATAGGCGGCGGCAGTGCTGGCAGCGCAGCGGCCGGGCGGCTAAGCGAGGACGGCAAATATTCGGTCTGCCTGATTGAGGCTGGCGGCAACAACACCGGATATCGCACGATCGTTCCCGGATTTGTAGCGTTCCAGACGACAAAGACCAACTATGCGTTTGAAACCGTCCCTCAGGCGGGGCTGAACGGGCGGCGAGGATATCAGCCGCGCGGCAAGGGGCTTGGCGGGTCCAGTGCGATCAATGGCATGGTCTATATTCGCGGCAATGCCTATGACTATGACAATTGGGCCGCACTTGGCTGCACCGGCTGGTCCTATGCCGATGTGCTGCCTTATTTCAAACGGTCTGAGCGCAACATTCGCGGCGCTGACGCGCACCATGGTGATACCGGTCCATTGTGGGTCAATGAACAAGTATCACCCAATCAGGGATCGGTAGACTTTGTCGAAGCTGCCGCTTCGCTTCAAATCCCCCGCAACAATGATTTCAATGGGGAACGGCAGGAAGGCGTCGGTCTTTATCAGGTCACCCAGAACAATGGCGAGCGTTGGTCGGCCGCCCGCGCCTATGTTGAACCCAACCGCGACCGGCCCAATCTGAGCGTGATCACGGATGTGACCGTGCAGCGGATTCTGATCGAAAATGGCCGGGCGACAGGAATTGTCTATTCAAAGGGCCGAACCGAGCATCGCCTGAACGCTAGGCATGCGGTGATGCTCTGCGCGGGTGCCTTTGGAACTCCGCAATTGCTGATGCTGTCTGGCATCGGCCCTGCCGACCATTTGCAGGCGCACGGCATTGCCGTTCAGGTTGATCGGCCCGCCGTTGGCGCCAATCTGCAGGACCATCTAGACTATTCGATTGCCTATGAATGCGATGATAAACGGTTTCTTGGCCAGTCACTTACTGGCCTGTTCAACTCGGCTCGGGCCGTGGTGCAGTGGTTCCGCGAGCGCAAAGGCGCGATGACGTCCAACTACGCTGAAGGAGGCGGCTTCCTGACGATCGAGCCCGATGCACCTGCACCCGATATCCAGCTGCATTTCTTCCCTGTCGCGCTTGAGGATCATGGCCGGACGGTGGTGAAGGCTCATGGCTATAGCTGCCATATCTGCGTGCTCAGGCCAAACAGCCATGGCACGGTGCGATTGGCTTCTGCCGATGCCAGGGCGGTGCCGCTGATAGACCCTGCCTTCCTCAGCGATTCGCGCGATCTGGACCTGTTGAAAAAGGGTATCAAGGCCGCATACCGGATCATGGAATCCCCGCCGCTTACCCAGTATCGCGGGCGGGATCGCCATCCGGTAAACCTGGATGATGATGCCGCGCTGGATGCGATGATCCGCGACCGGGCCGATACGATCTACCATGCGGTCGGCACAGCGCGAATGGGATCGGATGATGACGCGGTTTGCGATCCGCAACTGCGTGTGCGCGGCGTGGATGGGCTGTGGGTGGCCGATGCCAGTATCATGCCCCGGCTGATCTCTGGCAACACCAACGCGCCATCGATCATGATCGGGGAACGTGCTGCCGATTTCGTGAAAGCCGCGCTGGGCTGACCAAACCGGAAGTGCCGGAATCGCATACTGCGATCCCGGCCCTTACTTGTTCGTAGCAAAGGTTCTTAGAACTCCTTGCGGACAGTCATCCCGATCGTGCGGGGCTGGCCGACATTAAAACCAAGCCGGGCACGCCCGCCGCGCTCACGATCAAACGACAGCAGCGGCGTTTCGTCGAACAGATTGTTGACATAGGCCGTGATGCTGAGGCCGCTGTCCATCTTCACACCCGCGCTGAGGTTGACCAGCTGGTAGCTTGGCAGCTCAAGGTTCACCGTTGTGGCCGACGCTGCCGGAGCACCGCCAAACGGCAGCCCGTGCGTAAAGGTGCGCGGGTTGTTTTCCTGATCCGCAGGCTGGGTAAAGCGGGTGCCAACATGCTGGAACGAGGCAGTCAGAACCGCTTTGGTGCTGTCCGCGACATTCCATTCATAGCTGCCGGTGGCCGCAATCTGGAACTTGGGCACCGAGGGCAGGCGATTGCCATCCCGGATCCCGGTCGCCGCTGTCAGCGCGCCGGGCAGGGTCGTATCGAACTCTGCCTCGATCACACTGCCGGCCAGGCTGAAATCAAGCCCATCGGCAGGCTGCAAGCCCAGTTCGAATTCTACCCCCATCGAATGGGCATCGGCCACGTTGAAAACGATGCGTGACGAGCAGCTGCCGGCATCGAGCGTCGTCTGCAGATTGCGGATCTTGTTGTAGAAACCCGCAGCGTTGAAGGTTAAGCCCTTGCCCTGAGCCTTCATCCCCACTTCGTAGTTCCACAGCGATTCATCGTCATAGTCCTGGAAGCCGCCGAACAGTGCAGCATCCGCAGGCGAGCAAAGCGGAATGTTGAGCGGATCATTGACCCCGCCCAGCCTGAACCCCTTGGATGCCTGCGCATTCACCGTCACATCTTCGCTAACCTTGTAGCTCAGGATGAAGCGCGGCGAAAAGCCGTTGGACTTGGTTTCGTCAGCGCGATTATCACCGTTCGCGAACAACCCGCCCGTTTTGAACCGGCGATTTTCGCTGAAGTTGTAATAGCGCACACCACCAGTCGCATTCAGCGCGTCCGACAGATCATAGCTGACTTCACCGAACAAAGCGTATTGCTTGATCTTATAGGGCAGATCAGCGTTGTAGGGCGAGTTTAATGGGAAGCCATTGGCCACCGCCACCGAAGTACCGGCACCAAACCTGTTATCCGTGAAAACATCATAGCCGGGCGTTGGCAAACGCTGGGCATAAGTGCGATCAACATCCGAATAATAACCGCCAATCACCCACTGCAATGGCCCCTTGCCACTGCTCGACAGCCGCAATTCCTGGCTCCAGGTCTTAAGATCAGTGGTATCGCGCAGGTTTGATGGCAGCAGCACACCCGCTGCAGGGAAGCCCAGATCGACCGAGACCGAGCCTGTCAATGCGCTTGCATCGCGGCTGACCAGAATGTCGCGCTTGGTATAGGAAGAAACCGAAGTCAGCGTGATTGCATCGGCGACATCGATCGAAGCTGTCAGATCAGCAATCAAGGTCTCGTCAGTGAACTTCTCGCGCAGAAGCAGATATTGCTCATGCTCCTTGAAAGTAACTTGAGGCCGGGTGGTCGTGAAGCGGTTGCCATAGAGGTTGAAGATTTCCTGGCGGTTGAAGCCATTCGCATCGATCTTTTGATAGATCACGCGGGGTGTAATCTTCACGCCGTCAGAAGGCTCAAAAGTAATCGCGATCCGGCCGCCATAGCGCTCACCGTTGTTTACGTCTTCGCCCGCTGCAGGGCCGATAGCATTGATAAAGCCTGCATATTTGGTGTAATATCCAACGGCGCGCATTGCCGCATTTTCGCCGAGCGGCAGATTGATCGCGCCCTTGATGTGGCCGCCAATTGCATCGCCATCGACCAGATTGATATTGCCTTCAACCATACCCTCGGTCTTGCCGAGTTTCGGCTGGTTGGTAATATAACGGATCGTGCCGCCCACCGAGCCTGAACCAAACAGCGTTCCCTGCGGCCCGCGCAGCGTTTCAACCCGGTTGAGATCGAATAAATCAAGGTCAGGCGTGAAAAGCGACAGCGAGATCGCGGTTTCATCAAGGTAGACGCCAACCTGCTCTTTCACGCCGGGCTGATCACGCACGACCTGGCCTGCCGATACGCCGCGGACCGAAACCTGGCTCTGACCCGGCCCGAGGTTCTGCACCGAAAGACCAGCGACATTGCGCGAGATATCTTCCAGATTTGTCGACCCCGACTTCTCTATGTCAGCAGCTGTCTGGGCATTGATCGAGAACGGAACGTCTTGCAGCGCCTGCTCACGCTTTGAAGCGGTCACGACAATTGCATTGCCGGATTGATCTTCGGCAGCATCTTGCGCGAAGGCTGGCGTTGCAACTGCCAAGGCGGCAATGCCTGCCAGCAACTGACAACGATAGGTACGGCTTAGAATGGAAAGTTTACGCATGATTTGTCCTCCGCGATAAGTCGGGCCTCTGCGAGCCTTGCGACATGACAGCGCACTGGCGCGGCACAGCGCTGGTTGCAAGCGGGTTGCAATGACCAATGTAGTATTGTTGCAGCAGTGTTTCGCCAAAGCCACACACGGTGGTGCGGGCTGCGGTGGCCAATTTCCCTGCAAAGCGCAAAAAAACGGGCCCGAGCGGCTGGCTCGGACCCGTTATAGGTGATGTTCGCAGGAGGAACATGGGTTGGCGAGACCGGGGGGAGGAGAGGGGGAACCCCGACCCCGCCAAACTGGTTGAACTTACATATTGTAGGCGCGTTCGCCGTGTTCGGAGAGGTCGAGGCCTTCGCGCTCGGCTTCCTCGGTGGGGCGCAGGCCGAAGATCTTGTCGACGATGAAGAACAGCGCCGCTGAACCCACGCCTGACCAGACCAGTGTCAGGGCAACCGCCTTGACCTGCTTCATAACTTGGCCAGCGATGTCATACTCGACCATTCCCGCCGGGAAGACGTAGTAATCGAACACGCCTTGCCCGCCGAGCGCCGGGGCCGCGACAACGCCGGTAGCAATCGCTCCGAAGATGCCGCCGATGCAGTGAACGCCAAAGACGTCCAGCGTATCGTCATACTTCAGCTTGTTCTTCACCGTGCTGACGAACAGATAGCACAGTGGCGAAACCAGCAGGCCCATCGCGATCGAAGTCATCGGCGCGGCAAAGCCCGAAGCCGGAGTGATCGCTACCAGCCCAGCCACTGCGCCAGTTACCGCGCCCAGCAGCGACGGCTTGCCGTGATGCAGCTGCTCGACAATCGACCAGCTCAATGCCGCCGCAGCGGTTGCTATGAAGGTGTTGATGAAGGCCACCGCAGTCACGCCATTGGCTTCCAGATTGGACCCGGCGTTGAAACCGAACCAGCCCACCCACAGCAGCGAAGCGCCGATCATGGTCATGGTCATCGAGTGCGGCGGGGTTGCTTCCTTGCCGAAACCCACGCGCTTGCCGATCATCAAGCAGCCGACCAGGCCCGCGATACCGGCGTTGATGTGAACCACTGTGCCTCCCGCAAAATCAAGCGCACCCAGATCCCACAGATATCCAGCATCCTTGGGGGCATCGACGAGGAAGTCAGGGCCGGCCCAGTACCACACCATATGCGCGATCGGGAAATAGACCGCCGTCATCCACAGCACCATGAACAGCATCAGCGGCCAAAATTTGACGCGCTCGGCAAAAGCTCCGACGATCAGCGCTGGGGTAATGCAGGCGAAGGTCATCTGGAAAATCACGAAGACGAATTCGGGCAGATAGACGTTGTTGGAGAAGGTTGCAGCGTAAGTTGTCGCCGAAACATTGGCGAGAAACGCCTTGTCAAAGCCGCCGATAAACGGTGCCATTGCGCTCGCCCCACCGCTGGTAAAGGCCATGGTGTAGCCCCAGCCAACCCAGACCAGTGCAGCGATCGAAACGATCATGAACACCTGCATCAGCACGCTGAGCATGTTCTTGGTGCGGACCAGGCCGCCGTAGAACAGCGCCAGCGCCGGAACGCTCATCATCAGCACCAGCACTGACGACATCAGCATCCAGGCGGTGTCGCCCTTGTCGACCATTGTGGCCATTTGCTCTACCGTTGGCGCCTTGATCGGACCAGCGGCAGCAACGTCTTGAGCATAGGCGGAGGTGGCGGCGAACAGCGACGTGCAAAGCGTGCTCGCGCCGCAGAATATCTTGCGGATCATGGTGGATTCCCTGTTTGCAATCGCGCCGGTCACAGCGCGGTATCCCCGGTCTCACCGGTGCGGATGCGAGTGGCAGAGGCAAGGTCGAGGACAAATATTTTGCCATCACCAATTGCATCAGTGCTGGCGACTTGCTGAATTGTCTCGACGACCTGCGGGGCAAGATCATCGCTGGTCGCAACTTCGATCTTCACCTTGGGCAGCATATTGGTTGAATATTCGGCGCCGCGATAAATCTCGGTCTGGCCCTTTTGCCGCCCAAATCCCTTAACCTCGGACACGGTCATTCCCGCTACCCCGAGTGCGCTGAGGGCTTCACGCACCTCGTCAAGCTTGAATGGCTTTATGATGGCGATGATGAATTTCATGCCGATTCCCTGTTATCCGCCGACCAGATATCGGCAGAGCAGTAGAAGCAAGAGCCGTGCCACTTGTGTGCGATGGCTCAACTCTTGGGGTTTAGGAACTCAGGTGCCGTGATGTTTGGCGATCATTCGCCCAGAAATCGCGCAACTGCCTAAATTTTAGGCAGCGTCAGCCGAGCCCAGACTGGCAAGTGATCGGACCCGCGAGCAGCCAAGGCGCTGTGATGAACACCTGCTTCATCCAGCCCCCATTCCGGAGAAATGATGATCCGGTCGAGCTGGGCCACCGGACGCCGGGCAGGAAAGCTCCGTCCCGCCGCAAGCACCCGCCATGGGGTATGAAACTCGCGCAGCGCCCCGCCATGCAGCGCCCATTCGTTGGTATCGCCCATCAGGACGGTTGGGCAGGCCGGGCCGCACCCACCGACATGGGCCAGGATCGTGCGGAGTTGCTGACGGCGGCGCAGGCCCGAAAGGTCCAGATGCATCCCCACCACGCGCAGCCGCCGTCCCGCCGCCAGCAGATCGACCCGGATCGCACCGCGCGGCTCCAGCGTTGGCAGCGGCACGATCCCGGCCTCAATGATGCGAAATTCACGCCGGACCAGCAGCGCGTTGCCATGCCAGCCGATACTATCCGGCCGCATGGTCAAAGGCACCGCGCGGTAGAGCGTGTGCTCGTCAATCGCATCCAGCGGCAGCACTGTTTCTCGTCGTCCAAAGCGCCGGTCGGCTTCTTGCAATGCGATTACATCGGCGTCGATTTCGCGCAGGATGGCAAGGATCCGATCAGGATCACGGCGGCGATCAAGCCCGACCGCCTTGTGAATATTGTAGCTGGCAAACGTCAGCTCCACCCGGCAGGTCAGGCCTCGCCGGCAATATAGCGATCCGTCGGGCGGGCAGGCAGGCCATCGATGCTCGTGGTCCGGGTGCTCATCTTGGCTGCCCACTTCGCCGGGTCTTGCTGGGCATGATATTTGACCAGCGTGGCGCGTTCGGCCTCCATCTCCATTACTGGCACACCCCATCCGCAGCTCGTCTGGACGCTATCTACCGCAATATCGAAGATCTGTCGGGTGCCGGGAAGCAGCGTGAAGTGCCTTGCCAGCTCTGCCCATTCAGGATCGGCAGGCAGCACCGGGCGGCCTTTGCCATAGATCCGAAGGATCAGGGCGGGCTGCTGGAAATTGCACATCATGATCGTGATGCGCCCGTCGGCCAGCAGATGCGCGTTGGTTTCATTGCCCGACCCGCCCAGATCCAGATAGGCTACCCGGTCTGGCGCGATAACCCGGAAAGCGTCATAGCCCTTGGGCGACAAGTTGATCCGCGCATCGGCAGCGGCAGTGGCGACAAAGAACACACTTTGCCGCGAAATCATCGCGATATGGTCCGGTGTCAGTGTTTCGGTAAAATCCATGCTGCGAGGGATAGAGCCTTGAGCAGAATGCGGCAAGCGTTCCGCGCCTACCGCTCCTTGATCGCGCTGAAATTCAGTTCCGGATTGCGCTCCTGCTGATAGCTTACATCCCAGCTGGAGCGGGCCATGAACACCGGATCGCCATCGCGGTCGTGCGAGAGATTGGCCTTGTTGAAATCGACAAACCCTTTGAGCGCCGCCTCCGATCCCTTGATCCAGCGCGCGGTATCGAAGGGCGAAGCCTCAAGCACCGCCTCCACCTTATATTCCGCCTCAAGCCTCGAGATCAGAACTTCCAGCTGAAGCTGACCAACCACGCCGACAATCCATTGCGCGCCGATTTCAGGATAGAACACCTGGATCACGCCCTCTTCGGACAAATCATCCAGCGCTTTCCTGAGCTGTTTGGTCTTGGTCGGATCTTTGAGCGCAACGCGGCGGAGGATTTCGGGCGCAAAATTCGGCAGGCCGGTAAAGCGCACCTCGTTCTTTTCGGACAGAGTGTCTCCAACCCGAAGCGTGCCGTGGTTGGGAATGCCGATGATGTCACCGGCTTCGGCCGTATCGGCAATCTCGCGGTCTTGCGCAAAAAACAGGATCGGCGAATGGACCGCGATCGGCTTGCCAAGGCCCGAGGGGATCAGCTTCATACCGCGCTTGAAGGTGCCCGAGACCAGCCGCATGAAGGCGATCCGATCGCGGTGCTGCGGGTCCATATTGGCCTGCACCTTGAAGATGAAGCCGGTGACTTCGGGCTGCTCGGGCGAAATGACCCCGCAATTGCTCGGCTGGGGGCGCGGTGGGGGCGCAAAGTTGGCGATTGCATCGATCAATTCGGCGACACCGAAATTTTTGAGCGCCGATCCGAAATAGACCGGCGTCAGATCGCCATGGCGATACGCTTCGATGTCAAAACTTGGATAACCGCCAGTCGCCAGTTCCACCTCGTCGGCGATCTCGGACGGCAATTCGGGTGATTGATCAATCTTGCCCAGAAACTCGCGGCTGCCTCCCTCGGGCCGGCTAGCACGATTGGTGGCGAGATCGAGCACACCCTGAAACTGCCCGCCCATGCCAACTGGCCAGCCCATCGGGCAGACGTCCAGCGCCAGCGCGTCAGCCACCTCGTCCATCAGATCGAATGGTGATCGGCCTTCGCGGTCAATCTTGTTGATGAAGGTGATGATCGGCACCGAACGCATCCGGCACACTTCAAACAGCTTGCGGGTCTGCGGTTCGATGCCCTTGGCCGCATCGATCACCATAATCGCCGAATCGACGGCGGTCAGCGTGCGATAGGTATCCTCGGAGAAATCCTCGTGCCCCGGCGTGTCGAGCAGATTGAAGGTTATCCCCTCACGCTCGAAGGTCATCACACTCGATGTTACCGAAATGCCGCGCTGCTGCTCGATCTTCATCCAGTCCGACCGCGCCCGCCGCGCTTGCCCGCGGGCTTTCACTTCCCCCGCCAAGTGAATTGCACCGCCTTGCAGCAGCAGCTTTTCTGTCAGCGTGGTCTTGCCCGCGTCAGGATGCGAGATAATCGCGAAGGTGCGTCGATTGGAAGTCATATCAGCCACGCAACGCAGCGCCGAGCTTCGCCGCTGCCGCTGTCACCCGCTCGGCAATCGCTTTCAACTCTGTCTCATCATAGCTCTTCTCGCCCGGCTGAAGCGTGACTTCAACTGCCAGCGACTTGCGCCCCTCGGGCACTCCAGCCCCCCGGAAATCGTCGAACAGCCGGACCGCAACGATATTGGTCTTGTCCGCGCCCTTGACTACCCGGACCAGATCGCCCGCCGGAATTTCAAGCGGGACGAGGAAGGCGAAGTCGCGCGTAACTGCTTGAAGCGCGGGCGGGGCATAGGCGGCGTTAGCGAAGCTGCTGGGTCCGCGCTTGGCCGGGATCGCGTCGAGGAACAATTCCACTGCCGCCACTGGTGCGTCAATGTCAAAAGCCTTGAGTATGGCCGGATGGATCATGCCAAACCGCGCCAACACGGTCCTAGGGCCAAGCCGCAAGGTGGCTGACTGGCCAGGGTGAAACTGGTCGCCCGCTTCGCCCATTATCTGCAAATTATCGACAGGCGCGCCAGCCTCCGCCAGCAGCGCCAGCGCTTCGGCCTTGGCATCGAAGGCATCAAACGACCGCGACTTCCCGTTTGACCAGCCCCGCGAGGTCTTTTCACCAACCAGCACCATGCCAAGCGTTAAGCGCTCGTCACTGGTGCCGCCCGGACCCCGCAGATAGCGGCGACCGATCTCGAACAGCCGCAGGCCTGCTGCGCCCCGGGTCAGATTGCGGTGCGCCGCGCTGAGCAGTCCGGGTAGCAGCGACGGACGCATCGCCTTCATGTCTTCGCTGATCGGGTTGGCAAGGGTCCAGACGCCGCCATTCCCTTCGGCAAAAGCCTCTGCCTCGGCAGGGGGCAGGAAGGTCCAGGTTATTGCCTCATTGCTACCGCGCATCGCGGCGGCTCGGCGCAGGCGGCGTTCAAGCTTTTGACCAGGGGTGGCGGTAGGCTTGGCGACGCCATCGGCGCGGGGGAGCGGCACTGAGGCGACAGTGTCCAGCCCGTGAATGCGGATGACTTCCTCAACAATGTCGGGAGCGCCATCAACATCAGGGCGCCAACCCGGGACGCTGATGTGCCAGCCTCGGCCGGCCTCGATCACGCCGAAACCAAGCGCTGCTAGAATGGCTCGCTGCTGTGCTAACGGCACCGCAACTCCCCCCAGACGCTCGGTCAACGAGGGGTCAAACGCGACCACTTTGGCCACAATCGGAGGTGATCCGGCATGGATGATGTCGGAGGCTTCCCCGCCGCAGATCTGGAGAATCAGCTGGGTCAAAAGGTTCAACCCGGTTTCAAGGAAGGTCGGATCGACGCCCCGTTCAAACCGGCTCCGGGCATCCGAGGTCAGGCCAAGCTTGCGGCCAGTGGCGGCAATTCGTTCCGGATCGAAGTAAGCGACTTCGAGTAAAACATCGGTGGTCAACTCCGAGCAGCCTGAATGCTCGCCGCCCATGATCCCGGCAATGTCATGCACGCCCGAAGCATCGGCAATGACAGTCATGCCATCATCTAGAATGTATTCTTTGCCATTCAGTGCTTTAGCAGCCTCCCCGGCCTTGGCACGTCGCGCAACAACCGGGCCAGTCAGCCGCGCAAGGTCATAGGCATGGGCCGGGCGGCCATAGGCCAGCATGACGAAATTGGTGATGTCGACCAGTGCCGAGATCGGCCGCTGGCCTGCACTTTTGAGCCGGGCCTGCATCCAATCCGGAGATGCGCCATTGGTGACGCCCTTGATGACCCGACCAAAGAATGCCGAGCAGCCTTCTGGATCATCTGTTCGGATTTCGGTCGGGCAGGGAAAAATGCCAGCCACCGGCGTAACCACAATCGGCTTCAGTGTGCCAAGTCCCGCCGCCGCCAGATCGCGGGCGATGCCGTAAATACCCATACAATCTGGGCGGTTAGGCGTGATCGCAACATCGAACACCGGGTCCGATCCGGCATAGTCCACAAAGGCCATGCCAACGGGGGCATCGGCGGGCAGCTCGATGATGCCATCGTGCTCGTCGCCCAGCTCCAGCTCGCGGACCGAGCACATCATGCCGTTGGATTCGACCCCGCGGATCGCTGATTTCTTAAGTTCCATGCCACTGGCGGGCACAATAGCGCCGGGCAGACCGAGCACACCGATGAGCCCCGCGCGGGCATTAGATGCACCGCAGACGACCTGCAGATGATCCCCGCTTCCGGCATCAACGACCAGCACTTGCAGCTTGTCGGCATTAGGATGGGGTTCCGCGCTCAGCACTTTGGCAATGCAGAAGCCGGTCAGCCGTGCCGCCGGATCTTCCACGCCCTCGACCTCAAGGCCAATGGCATTGAGCTTGGCTGCGATTGCCTCAACCGAGGCGTCGGTTTCAAGGTGATCCTTGAGCCAGGCAAGTGAGAACTTCATGCTGCTGCTCCCACCCCGCCGGACAAGGTCGGGACATCGAGCGGGGAAAAGCCATAGTGCTGCAGCCAGCGGCCATCACCATCAAAAAAGGCGCGCAGATCATCCATCCCGTATTTGAGCATCGCGAGCCGATCGACCCCGACGCCAAAGGCAAAGCCTTGCCACTCATCGGGGTCTAGTCCGCCAAATTCGATCACCCGGCGATTGATCATGCCACTGCCAAGCAGTTCCATCCAGCCCTTGCCCGGCTCGTCTCCATGCCCGCCCAGCACCCGGCGACCGGCGACCGAAGTCCAGCCCACGTCGACTTCCACCGACGGCTCGGTGAAGGGGAAATAGCTCGGACGCAGGCGCAGGACGATGTCGTCCCGCTCAAAGAACGCCTTGAGGAAAGTTTCGAGTGTCCATTTGAGATGGCCAAGGTGGATGCCGCGATCGATCACCAGTCCTTCGATCTGATGGAACATCGGCGTGTGGGTTGCGTCGCTGTCCGAGCGGTAGACCCGGCCCGGCGCGATGATCCGCAAAGGTGCGCCTTGTTCCAGCATGGTCCGGATCTGCACCGGCGAAGTATGGGTGCGAAGCAGCATCGACCGGCCATCCGGGCCCTGATCGGGGAAATAGAACGTATCGTGCATCGCCCGCGCCGGATGGCTTTCGGGCATGTTGAGCGCGGTGAAATTGTGCCAATCGTCCTCAATCTCTGGGCCCGAAGCGGCGGCAAAGCCCATATCGGCGAAAATCTCGGCCAGCTCATCCATAACCTGGCTGACCGGGTGAATTGAGCCGCGGGCTGTTTCAGGAGCGGGCAGCGAGAGGTCAATCGTTTCGCTGGCCAGCCGTGCTTCGAGCACCGCGCCTTCCAGCCCGGCCTTGGCGGCAATCAGCGCTTCGGTCACGCTCTCGCGCAGGGCATGGATCTGCGGCCCCTCAATCAGACGCTGCTCGGGCGACATTGCGCCCAGCGTTTTGAGCAGCCCCGAGACCGAGCCTGCCTTGCCCAGAAACGCGACCCGCAGCTCCTCCAGCGCGGCAAGATCCTGCGCGCCTGCGATCCGCGAAAGCGCCTCCTGCCCGGTTGCTGCATAATCCACTGCGGTATGTTCCGTTCGATTGGAAAAGTTAGGGTCTACGCGGCGCTCTTTAGCCATGCGGCGCTGGGTTCCAAACCCTAAATCAACGCAGTCCCCGCACTGACTGCTCCTTCGGGCCGATCCATGGTCTGCACCGGCGCTCCAACGATCTGTAGACGGGCTTGCATGAACTTCTCAAGCACCAGGTGCGGGCGGGCAGCATATTCGCTTGGCGTCATCGCCATGAACTCGCGGAAATCTCGCACGAATTGCGGTTGATCGTGATAATTGCCGTCGAGCGCATCGATCCATTTCAGCGAGGGATCCAGCATGAATTGGGCCAGGCTGCGCATAAACCGCTGGCGGCGCAGCATCATCTTGGGAGGAAAGCCAAACGCCCGGTGGCAAAGCCGCTCAATCGTGCGCTGCCCAGCCCCAACCCGCTCGACCAGTTCAGCAACACTGGCCATTTGCGGATCAACCAGCGCAGAATGGATTGCAGCAATCCGCTCGGCATCCGCGACCGGGTTGGCTAGCATCCCGCAAAGATACGCGGTTATCCGGTCCAGTTCTGCAGCCTCATCAGGCACTTCCCCAAACAGTTCGTTGGCCAATGGGACAAAGCTGCTGAAGCTGGGGTGCTCCAACCCGTTGGTAATCAGATTGGCATGATCGGCGGCTGGCAAGCGGATGAACTGCGCCCAGCCGAGCGGCAACAGTCCAATACCCCAAAAGCGGCTGGTCCCAAGGCGAAAATTGGCACTGCGGGTGCTGGGGCCGGTTGCCACAAAGCTCGCGCCGCTAAGGTGATCACCCGCTTCGATCCAGCTATCCGGACGCTCGCCTGAAAAGAACCGCAAATTGGCCCATTCGGGCTGCAACGCATCGGTGATCACACCGCCATCGACCACATCAATCGTGGTAACATAGAAGGTAGTCACGAAGCGGCGCAGCACTTCGGGCGGCGGATAGAACCGCACTATTACAGTATTTTCTGACGACACCGAAGGTTGCCCCCCCGAAGATTATGCCCGGCATTGTGCTGTGCAACGGACGGATTGGCAAGTGCGGCAGCTATGGTTGATGCAATGCCTGAACTGCTGCACCTGCCGCCGCGGTCCGCGCGGTTGCGGCGGCGCGCATCACAGGGTGATCCAGCGCAGCATATTGGCTGGGGCTCATCCCCATGAACCGGCGAAAATCCCGAACAAAATGCGCCTGATCGACATAGTGCCAATCAAGCGTTGAGATCCATCTGAGCGAAGGATCCAGCATGAATTGCGCCAGACTTCGCAAAAAGCGCTGGCGGCGGAGCAGCAGCTTGGGCGAAAATCCGAAGGCGCGCAGGCTGAGCCTTTCAAGCGAGCGAGACGACATTCCGAGCCGATCCGCCAAAACGCCGACCGAATTTACTGCAGGATCAACCAGTGCGGTATGCGCATCATGGAGTCGTCGCTCATCGTCTGAACCGGGGTGGCGGCTCAGCATGTCGAGCAGAAATCCATCGATCCGCGCGGCCTCGGCAGCAGGATTGGGATCACCAGCGAATATCTCGTCCAGCAGCGGGGCGAAGGCAGAAAAGGCTGGATCACCGGCGCCGTCCACGAAGCGATCGGCAAACTGATCAGCACCGGCATCAATCAGCCGCGCCCAGCCCTGGGGCAGCAGGCCGATCCCCCAGGCGCGCATGGTGCCAGTAACAAACCGGGCGGCCCGGCTGGTTGGGCCAGTTGCGATGAAATGGGGAGTGCAAGCCAAAGGCTCATCGCCGATTGAAGCGAACCAGTTGTCATTCCGGCTGAACCGCAGATTGCCCCATTCGGGATGGAGCCGATCCTCGATCACTTCCCCGTCCGCTAGGACAACTTCAGTAAGGTAATAGGTGCTGATATAGGGCGCAAGTTGCTTGGATGGCATGAAGAAGCGCACAGACACACGCCCCTTTGTCATCTGATCTAGCACTCTGTTGCCCCCTCACCAACGCATGGCCCTATGCGTCGCGTTTTTACTATGCACTGCAATTGCCCGCTCCTAGCAGACGTTTTTTGGTTTAGGCAGGGGTATGATGATGAAAACTAGTAACAAGTTTCTATTTGTGATGGCGCTTGGTGGAATTGCGGTATCGGGTCAGGCTTGGGCAGCCAAAGCTCCCCCTCCAACACTGGCGCGCTGCGAGGCTTCGCTTGGCACGATCGCGCTGGTCGATGGCGATCAGGCAGGCTGGACCAAATATGGCCTCGGATCTCCGCGTGAGCTGCTCAATGCGATGGCGCTTGAATCTGGCTGTTTCACTCCGCAGGGCGTGGCGAGCAACGATCCGGTCCGCTTTCTGGTCACAGCCATCGCCGGTGATCAGGAGGAGGTCGACAAGGGCATCGCCATGGCCAAGACCGCTGCTGTCGAAGGGTTGGTTCGCTCGGGCGCGGCAAGTTCGCTGCTTGGCCGCGTGCCGCTGGGCGGCAGCATGCTGGGCATGTTCGGCGGGCTGGGCGGCAAGAAGAAGACGATTGCTGCTGGCCTGCGCGTCGTCAGCCCAAACAATGGCATGACAATCGCCAGCGGGATCGGCTCGGTTACCAAATCCAGCCTGACGTTTGGCGGCAGTGATGGCTGGGCGGCCGGGGCTTCGGCATCGGGTTATGGCTCCAGCAAAGACGGCCAGCAGCTGTCCGAAGCCTTTATGATCGCGTTTAACGCGCTGGTTGGGCAACAGGCCGTGATCGCATCGTCGCCGCAAGCTGCGCCAGCGGCGGCGCGCGCTGCCGCCTTGGCAACCGTGGCGGTCGATACTTCCTTGCGATCAACCCCGGCAGCAAAGGGCCTGGCAGTCCGCGCACTTCGGGCTGGCACCACGCTGACCCCGACCGGCAAGCACGAAGGCCTGTTCGTGGAAGTGGCAGACAATTTCGGCACCAAGGGCTGGGTCTCGGTCGAAGACCTCAGGTA
>JANOKC010000139.1:0-69977 GCA_031419035.1 Novosphingobium sp.
ATCGTCGGTGAGCCGATGGAGCTGTTCGAACGTCGCGCTCCGGCCGAAAAACTGCGAATAATCAACCGCCAATGCGCCACAATGCTGCGTGCAAATGCCCCATTGTGTGAGCTGCTCTCGGGCGAATTCATCCGTTCAACCGAGATCAAAGAGGCGGTCGAGCACGTCCGTCAGCTGGTCCGGATTGATTTCGAGCGGGTGCTGAAGTCCGATCCGGCGCTGAGCGGAGACGATTATCTGGCCCTCAACACAATTGCTTATGCCGCGACCACCTATCTGGCGCTGCGGGCGCATTGCCAGCCAAGGTTCTTTGGATTCGATCTGTCGTCCGAGACCAGCTGGCAGGTGGTGATGAACATGTTTGACCGCGTGCTGGATAATGCCGAACGCGGAATTGCCACCCGAACCGAAGAAGTTGACTGATTGGTCCCTTATTGGGATAGGCGAATCCATGCGACCCCTTCGAACAATCAGTCGGCAATTCACGATTACCGCCAAGTGGCTGCACTGGCTGATCGCGGCGCTATTGCTGTCGGTAATGTCGGCTGCCTGGAGCTTTGCCTTCACCGCCCCTGAGGACCGTGCCGAGGCAATCCCGGTGCATGTCTCGATCGGGCTGATCGTGGTGTTCCTGACCTTGCTGCGCCTGGCCTGGCGCAAGGCCACACCCCCACCGCCGATCCCGCCCGCAACGCCTGGCTGGATGCAGCGCGGCGCGAGTGTTGGCCATTTCCTGCTTTACGCGCTGATCCTGCTGCAAGGCGTGCTTGGGATCTGGATGGCAGCGCATTCGCCGGTTGATATCAGGGTGTTCAACGGCTTCAATCTATCCGAACTGGCCCCTGCCAGTGCCGGATCGGTAGCCGGATTGCGCCAGATCCACTTTGTCGTCGCCTGCCTGCTTACCGCGACGATTTTCGGCCATGTGGCGGGCGCGCTTTGGCACCATTTCGTGCTGCGTGACGATGTGCTGATCCGCATGCTGCCATTCGGCGGGCTGTGGCAAAGGCTCCAAGGTCCGTGGCGCAAGCAACAGGAGCGGTTTCCATCGTCCCATCTGGCCCATTGGCCCAAGCAGTTGAACCGCAAGAGGCATTCGTCATGACCAAGCTTGCACCTTTAGCTGCGGGTGACATCTTCGTTCCAGCTTCAATCCTTGACGAATCTGCCCGGTTCCCGACCGGACAAGGCAAAATCCGCCAATATGATGCGCGGTGGCAGCTGAAGGCGGAGGTCGAAACCGGACACCGGGGCTTGATCTCTGCGCTGGCGCTCGATCCGGCAGGCCGGTTGCACGCGCTTGATCCGCAGGCACGGGCTATCACCACCATTGACCGGAATGGCGAGCAGCTTTCCCAGTTCGCAAAGCTGCCGCAACGCGCCTACGGCTCAATGATCCCGCTAGCCGGCGGCGAATATCTGCTGGGCGAGCATATGGTTGGCGAGATTCCGGGCTTTTCTGGCGCGGGCAAGGTCTACCGGGTCGCCTCTGATGGAGCGGTGCTGGCCGAATATGATACCGAAACCAACGGCGGCATGGGCGGCTTTCTGGGGGTGACCCACATGGCGCTGTCAGCCGATGGGCTGACGCTTTACCACACCAGCGAAACCGGCGCGCAGGTCTATGCCCATGATCTGGCCACGAACCGGCGGCTTGGCCCGGTCTATACCCGCGCCGATCCGCCGGCGCTGGTGTTCGGGATTGCGCTGCTGGATGATGCGGAACTGGCGGTGGCTTGCGGCAGTGAACTGCGCCGGATAGGGCTGAATAGCGGGGCCGAAACCCCCGTGCCCCTGCCCGAGGGGCGCGGTTGGGCGATAGTGATGGTTGCTGGAGATCATCCCGTCTCTGGCGCCAAGCGGTTGTGGGCACTAGATTTCTTCGGAGGAACAGCAGCCTTGATTGACGCCGCCAACGGTGCGGTGGAGGAACTGCACGCACTGGGCCTTGCCAAATGCCTGACCGGGATCGCTGTAGTCCCGAACTGAATTTTCAAAGGATCCAATTGATGATCATCAACCAATGGTATGTCGCCGAAGAGGTGGCAAACATTACCGACAAACCCAAGCGGGTTAAGCTGCTGAGCTTTGATTTTGTGCTGTTCCGTGATGCAACTGGCACGATCAATTGCCTATCGGACGTTTGCGTCCATCGCGGAGCCTCGCTGGGTGCTGGCAGGATGGAAAATGGCTGCGTCGAATGCCCCTACCATGGCTGGCAATACAACGGCGCGGGCAATGTCACCAAGATCCCCTCGCTTCCTGCCGATCAGAAGATTCCGGCGCGGGCCCGGGTCGATTCCTATCCGGTCAAGGAGCGCTATGGCTGGATCTGGGTGTTCCTGGGCGATCTGCCCGAGGCAGAGCGTCCGCCGCTGCCCGAGTTTCCCGAATTTGACGATACCGCCAACTGGCGGACCGTACGCGGTGAATGGCTGTGGCAGGCAGATTATGTCCGGATCGTTGAGAACGGGCTTGATTTTGCCCATGCCCCGTTTGTCCACCCCAGCTTTGGCGACCGCGACCGCGCGGAAATCCATGACTTCGAGATGGAGCAGGATGAATGGTCGGCCCGTGCCAAGGTGACCTATATTCCGCCGCTGCCCAAGGGTGTCTGGAAGTTCGTGCGCAAGGAACGCACCCCGGTTCAAGCCCAGCCTGGCTTCCACGTATCGGGTGCCACCATGCGGCTGGACGTCTGGCTGACCCAGAGCTGGCGGATGGTGATTTTTGACGTCAACACACCGATCGATGAGAATACAACGCTGACCCGCTGGATCATGGCGCGCACATTCTTTCGCCAGAAGCTGTTCGATGCTGACAGCATCAAGCGGACTCTCAAGATCTTTGAGCAGGATACCCGGATCGTCGAAGAAATCTGCCCCGAACTGGTCCCGACCGACTTGCGCGATGAGCTATCGGTCAAGTCAGACGGTCTGATGAATGCCTTCCGCTTCAAACGGCGCGAACTGATCGACAAGGGCTGGGCGCTCGACATCGAGGCCCTGCGCAATCACATCGATGGCAGGCGGGCGGTGGTGATCCCCAGCCCGAAGCGCCGCGAGGATAAAGGCCGGAATTTCGTGCTCAAAACCGCGCCGCTTTTGCCGGCTGGTACAGTGCCAGAAGCAGCGGCGGCGGAGTAGGCCATGAGCGCCAAATCATCGTCAAGGCGGCAGCTTGCCGCCCTGTTTCTGATCACGTTTATTAATCTAGTCGGCTTTGGGGTGGTGCTGCCGGTGTTCCCGTTCTTCGGGAGCATGGTAGACGCCTCGCCCGGCCAGACAACGCTGGCGATGGCCGCCTATTCGCTTGGGCAATTTGTTGGCGCCCCGCTGTGGGGCAAGCTGTCTGATCGCTATGGCCGCCGTCCGATCCTGATCGCCAGCCTGCTTGGCGCGATAGTTTCCTACCTGATCATGGCCCATGCTACCGACATCTGGACGCTGGGGTTTTCGCGCCTGTTCGGCGGCCTGATGGCAGGAAATATCGCGGCGGCCTTTGCCTATGTCGGTGATATGACCACGCCGGAAGATCGCCCCAAAGCAATGGGGATGATTGGTGCGGCATTCGGTTTGGGCTTCATCTTTGGCCCGGCCATCGGCGGGCTGATCGCCGGTAACACCCCTGATCTCAATGACTTTGCAATCATCGGCTATACTTCGGCAGGGATAACCGCAATCGCCGCGCTCGCCGCTTTCCTGTTCCTGCCCGAAAGCCTGACCCCAGAGCGCCGAGCAGAAGCACACGCTGCGCGCTCTGATCTGAGGCTGGGCGAGGTACTGCGCGCCAAGCCACTGATCTGGGCTCTCATGGCGCTGACGATGCTGACAATCGGTTCAGCGGCGCTGATGGAAACCACACTGGCGTTTTTCGCGCATGACGAGTTTGGCTGGGGTCCAAGCGACGTTGGTCTTTCGTTCGGCGCGGTTGGACTGATTTCGGCAGCCTTGCAAGGCGGCGCGGCAGGGCCGCTGGCGCGGCGCTTTGGCAGTGCAGCGCTGGCAATCGCCGGAGTCGCCGCCCAAGCAATGGGGCTTGCCTTGCTTGCGGCCGCTGGATCAAGCGCCGTTATGATCGCCGGGCTTGCTTTGCTGGCCTTGGGGCTTGGTCTCTTCAACCCGGCATTCCAGACGCTCGCCTCAGATCAAACCAACGACGGTGATCGCGGGCTGGTCATGGGATTGACCCAGGGTGCATCAAGCTTTGGCCGGGTGCTTGGCCCAGCAGTTTCGGGCACGATCTATCAATCTCTTGGCCACCACGCACCGTTCGGAATCGGCGCGGTCTTTATGCTGGCCGCGCTGGGAACAGCATTTATCGTTGCCGCCAAAGGGCGGGCAAATTCTGGAGTAGTCGCATGAGCCTGGTTAAACGCGTGTTTAAATGGATCGGCTGGCTGCTGCTTGCCCTGATTGTGGCGGCGCTGGTCGGCTATCTCGCCAACAAGACCTATATGGACCGCTATTTCCGCATGGCCGTGAGCCAGGCGCGCGGGCAATCGCAGCAGGCCGAGTGGTATGACCCGGTCGACAAGGTGCCAGGAGCAAGCGGCGCACCGCTAGAAGTCGCGGCGGCTGAGGCGCTGACAATCGATCCTGCCGCGCTCAAATCCGCGCGCGACTATGCGCAGTCAAAAGACAGCTATGGCTTCGTTGTATGGCAAGGCGGCAAGCTTCAGGAGGCATCATACTGGCAAGGTTTTGATCGCAACAGGCTGATCGCATCGAAGAGCATGGCCAAGATGATCGTCGGCCTCGTTATCAGCCGGGCGATTGAGCAGGGCTTCATCAAGTCGGTCGATCAACCGGTGTCAGATTTTGTCACGGAATGGAAAGGCACGCCAAAAGCGAATGCAACCATCCGCGACTTCCTGCAAAACTCCAGCGGCATATCGCGGTTCAGCTACAACAGCTTTGCCCCGTGGAGCCAAACCATGCGCGAATATCTGGGCGAGCACCACGAAGAGCTGCTGATCAACGAGACCCGTTCCGACTATAAACCCGGCTCCGAATACGACTATTCGATGATCACCAGTGACATTCTGGCCATCGTGATCGAGCGCGCCACGAAGCAGCGTTATGCAGATTACGTGGGCAAGGAGCTGCTCCAACCGATCGGTGCTCAAGGCGGGTCCGTCTATGTCAACCGTCCGGGCGGTCTGGCCCATTCGGGTTGCTGCATGATGCTGCCCGCGGAAAGCTTTATCCGCATGGGCATGCTGCTGGCCAATGACGGCATGTGGGAAGGCAAGCGCATTCTGGCCGAGGGCTGGGTGGCTGAAATGCTGAAGCCCTCTCCCGCCAATCCCAAATGGGGCCTGCATATGTGGCTGGGCAAGCCCTATCAGCAGCGCGTCCGGTTCTTCCCCGAACGCTCGCAGCCGATCGGTGTGCTTCATTCGGAACCCTATGCTGCTGACGATCTGTTCCTGTGGGATGGCAGCGGCAATCAGGCGATGTGGATCGTGCCTTCAAAACAGCTGATCGTGCTGCGGTTCGGGCCAACTCCCAAGCCCAAATACGGCCAGCCCGGTGAATGGGATAACAGCCGCCTGCCCAACACAATCATCCGCGGATTGAAGACCGCCAAGCCAGGCAGCTGACCATGGCGGTTGTCGTCATCACCGGCTCAACAAGGGGGATTGGCCGAGGCCTGGCCGAGGCCTTTAGCCGGCTCGGCCATTCGCTGGTGATCAGCGGGCGCAAACAGACTGAGGTCGATGCTGCGATCGCCGCTTTGCCTGGCTCGGCCGGGTTGGTGGTCGATGTCAGCGATCCAGCGCAGGTTCAGGCGCTGTGGGACAGGGCGATCAGCAGGTTCGGCAAAGTTGATATCTGGATCAACAATGCTGGCCTTGCGATCACCCACAAACGGACCCGGGAGCTGACCCTTGATGAGCTGCACAGCATGACCCAAACCAATCTGTTCGGTGGAATACACGGCACGCGGGTCGCGCTGGCGGGGATGGAGCAGCAGGGCAGCGGCTGGATCTATACCGTGCTGGGCGGCGGCTCTGACGGACGGCAGCGTGATCGAATGGGTGGTTATGGCATGACCAAGCTGGCCCTGCGCTATTTTACCGAAGCAATGATCGGCGAAGTAAAGGATGGTCCAGTCAAGATGGGCACTATCCTGCCGGGCATTCTGCTGAGTGATGGCTTTGCGCGCGAAGCTCGCCAGCTTGATCCGGCCGCCTGGTCTAAACTGCGCCGCCAGCTGGATATGCTGGCTGACCGGGTTGCGGATGTCGCGCCATGGCTGGTGGACCAGATACTGGCGGGCGGCAAACACGGCCGCAAAATCCGCTGGCTCACCAATGGCAAGATCACCGGGCGGATGCTCGCTGGAATGCTGCTGGGCAAAAAGCGCGGCGTCGTGCCCGACGTATTGTGAGAGGACGTAATGCCATGATCAAAAAGTTCGGCTCGCTGGGATTGATTGCAGCATTACCTGTGCTGCTGGGAGCCGGTGAGGCTGGCTCGCTCGCCATCAATGTCAGCGGGATCCGCAACACCAATGGCACGCTGTTGGCCTGTGTGTGGCGCGACAAAGCTGCCTTTCCGACCTGCCAAAAAAGCCGGACCACGGTTCGCCAAACCCTGCGGATTACGGGCAACAGCATGACCGTGCGCTTCACCGGCCTTGTCCCCGGGGCCTACGCTGCCAGCGTGCACCATGACGAGGATGGTGATGGCAAGCTAAAGACCAACTTCATTGGCATGCCCAAGGAAGGGGTCGGCATTTCCAACAACCCTGGCGGCATTCCCCGCTGGACACGCAGTCAGGTAACTGTCGGCACCGGCACCAGCATCGCGATTACGATGCGTTACCTTTAGCCAGATCATCGGCCTGCTCGCGCCGATACTGCGCCCAACCCAGCAACGCCACCGCGCCATTGAGCAAGCCGACCAGGAAGAATGGCGCCCAGGGACCAACGCGGTCAAACAACACCCCGCCGATCCCGGTCAGGATCAGGATACCCAGCGCCCCGCAGAAGTTGAACACGCCGATAACCGAGGCGCGAACCGCCTCGGGCGCTTCCTTGCCAATAATCGTCTGCGCGCCCAAGAAGGCACTGATCTGGCCAATGCCAAGCAGCACGAAGAAGGGAATGGCCATCGGCAGGAGCGGATCCTTGACAAAGATCAGCGCGCAATAGCCCACCATGCCAAGGCCCATGCACAGCGCCAGCGCCTTCATTCGCGCCATTCGGTCCAGCGGCACAGCGATCATTGCCGGCCACAGCAGCGCGGTCGATTGCGCGATGACGAAAGGGATGTTGCCCTTGCTGGCAGCCTCGGCGGCCGAAAAGCCATCGGCCATCGCCGCCTGATTACCCCAGGCAATCGCAAACAGTCCGACAATCGCAATGTCGCCGCGCGCCACAAAGGCAGCGACATAGGAGATTGCGATCCGCCGGTTACCTTTTGCTGCACCAATCCCTTCGCTCAGAAGTTGCTTGAGCGGCTTCTTGGGATCGACTGCCGCAGGTACTCCGGGTTTAAGCGTCAGCCACAACACCACGCCCGAGATTGCTGCCACGCTAGCAACGACCGCCAGCGACTCCTGACCTGCACCCATCGGGCTGGCACCGCGTGCCGCAAAGTACGCAGGCAGTTTGCCAAGGAAAATGGCAGCAACGACGACGCCCAATCCATTAAGAAAGCCGCACATCGCGGTCAGCTTGCCGCGATCATTCACCACCGCATAATCTGAAATTATCGTAGCAAACATGCCCGTCGCCGCGCCAATTCCAAAGGCATAGACCACACGGAAAAACACCAGTCCGGCCATGGTGCTGCCAAAGGCATAGGAACCATAAGCGACAGCCAGCAATGCCATGCCAAAGCAATAAACCACGCGCCGTCCGATCTTGTCAGCCATCGCGCCAAACAGCGCAAAGCCCAGTAACAGCGCCAGCTCCTGCGCAATCGCCAGCGTCCCCAGTGCCGTGCCCTGCTGCCCCTGCGGGATACCAAGATTGGTGGTCAGGACATAAGGCGTCAGTATGGCAATGCCCGTGGCAAGGCCAATCGTGACGAAAGAAGCATACATCAGCCCCCAGGCATGCCGCTTGCTCACGCCGTCTTGCAGCGTGGCCGGTCCGAATCGCAGCGGTGTGCGCGTTGCCATTGAATTCTCCCAAGGATGTTCACGCACCGTTGAACAGAAAGAGGACCGATCGGTCAACCTAGCCTTGTGTTGACCGATAGGCGGATAGCAAGGCATCATAACCTTCGCATTTCGACTGGTGTGGCAATGCAGCGCCACCGACAAGAGGACCCACGCCAATGGATATGGTCAATACTTTTCAGCAGCATCAGCATGCGGCTTTGCCCCGCGCCAATCATGACGAACGGGCGCGGCAGGAATTTGCTAAGAGCATGAAGCAATTCGTCCAGCAAGGGCTGCTTCCAGGGCTTGCGCCGGTTTACCAAAACCGCGCTTCCCGTGCTTTTGAGAAGCAGCATGGCACAGCCCCGGCTGACCGCTGGGATATTCGCAAGGCGATGGTCAAGGACATCTACTTCCAGCACTATGCGTCCGCCAACCGGATCGCGCAGGAGCTGCTGTGGGAATCGGTGATCGGTTCGATCGAGCGTCAGCTGCCCGAATTGGAGCAGGCGATCCAAACGCTTTCAGCCAGTTCTTCCGCGGCGGTTGAAACCGATCCTGGCTTTGCGGTACCGCGCTATGTTTCAGCATTGGACATCCACTGCATGCCAGGCGGATATGCCAGCGAGGCGGACGGCGCTGACATCGTTCAGGGCGCGCTCTATGATCGCGGCGTCTACCTCTATGCGATGGGCTATATGGGCCCGGATAATGACGATATGGGCCGTTCGGTATGCAACTATATCAAGCGGAATATGCCTGGTTTCACGCCCACCCGGATCCTCGACATGGGCTGCACTGTTGGCCATTCGACCGTGCCCTACAAGGAGTTGTTCCCCAGCGCTGAAGTCACCGGAATTGATGTCGGCGGGCCTTGCGTGCGCTATGCCCACGCCCGCGCCAAGGCGCTGGGACAGGACGTCAATTTCCTGCAACGCAGCGCTGAAGATACAGGATTTGCGGATGGCAGTTTCGATCTGATCGTCAGCCACATCCTGCTGCATGAAACCTCAGGCCAGGCGATGCCGCGGATCTTTCGCGAATGCCACAGGCTGCTTAAACCCGGCGGCGTGATGATCCATGCCGATCTGCCGCCGTTCGACAAGGTTGACCCCTTCGGCCAGTTCATCCTCGACAATGAAACCTACTATAATAACGAGCCGTTCTGGGGCGCGATGCGCGACAAGGACCAGATCCGGATGGCCGCAGATGCCGGTTTCCCGGCGGACAGCATCCGGTTTGATACCGCGCCGATGGCGGTGATGGAATTCGCAGCCGCTGACGCAACCTATACCGAAGATGCCGCAGAGGCGCTGGCCGACCGCGAATTCACAGCGGGTGAATATGCCCCCGGCGGCGGCTGGGAAGTCTTGATCGCGCAAAAGCCAGCATGAGGAGCAAGGCAGCATGAGAAACCTTGAACGCCACGCGCGGGGCAAGCGTCCGCAATTCTATGAAACCCCCGGCCTTGATGAGGCGATGTCGATGATCATGGTGCTCGCCAATGAGCTGATGGTGGTCCGCGACCGGCTCGATACGGTGGTGAACGTCGCAGCGGCCAAGGGTTTGATGTTCGATGTGGAAATCGAAGCCTTCGAACCCGATCAGCCAGCACTGGAAGCACGCGAACTGCGGCGGCAAGATTTCCTCGCCCGGCTCTTCTACCTGGCCCGCAAGCAGGCTGCCGAACTGCAGACCGGTGACAGTGCCGAGCGCTATACCAGCGCGCTTGATGATATCGCAGTGAACTGATTTCCCTCCCCATCGATGGTGGGGAGGAAAAGGAAGTGAAATGACGCTGATTGCTACACTCACCCGGCAACTGGGTGCGGAGAATGTCCTGACCGATGCGGCCGACCGGCTGTTTTATGGTCACGACGTGTTCCGCGCTGGCGAACTGCCAGACGCAGTCATTCGTCCCGGCTCGGTCGAACAGCTGCAAGCGGTGGTCAAGGCGGCCTATGACAGCGGCACACCGATCGTGATGCGCGGCGGCGGGGCCAGCTATACCGACGCCTATGCCCATACCAGGCAAGGCGGGATCACCATCGACAGCGCGCGGCTGGACTGGATCGAGATCGATGAGACCAACGCAACTGTGACCGTAGAAGCCGGAGTAACCTGGGCCCAGCTTCGCGCAGCGGTGTTGGCAAAGGGCTTCAAGACTAAATTCTGGGGCAGCTATTCGGGGCTTTTCGCCAATGTCGGCGGCGGCATGTCAATGAATGCGATCAGCCACGGCCAGGGCTGCGCGGCAGAGGCCGCCGTGTCGTTCGACATCATCACCGGCACAGGCGAGATGATCCGCACTGGCAGCGCGCTGTCGGGCAAGTCGGTTCCCTTTTTCCGCCACTATGGCCCCGATCTGACCGGTGTTTTCACGGGCGATTGCGGCGCATTGGGGGTCAAGGCGCGGATAACTTTGGCGCTGGTCAGGGCAAAACCTGCGTTTGCCACCGCCAGCTTTGCGTTCACCCAGTTCGAGGCGCTGCATGGCGCTTTCCGTGCCGCGGGGATTGAGGGAATTGTTGAAGAGAACTTCGGCCTCAACGAAGTGTTGCAACAGGGTCAGCTGGGCAAGGCCGATGCCGCTGCCAAGGTCGAAATAGCTGGCCGGATCGTCAAGCAATCCGGCGTATTCAAGGGCGCAGCCAAACTCGCCCGGATGGCGCTGGCGGGCGACAAGGCAATCGCAGCTGCCAGCTATGCCGGGCATTTCATTGTCGAAGGGATCGACCAGGCCGAAGCGAACGGCCGGATCGCGCTGGTCAAACGGCTGTGCGGCGAGTTTGGCACCGAGATTCCCAATTCGGTGCCCGAAGTGGTGCGGGCGATGCCCTTTGCTCCGTTCCACAACACGCTGGGGCCCAAGGGCGAACGCTGGCTGCCGTGCCACACCAAGCTGCCCCATGACCGCGCAGTACCGTTTCACCATGCGCTGATGGCGCTATTTGCGGACGAAGCAGAAGCGATGCAGCGGCACGGGATCGTGGCTGGCGGCATGTTCATGGCGGTGGGATCAACCGCGTTTGTTTATGAACCCGCCTTCTACTGGCCTGATGCGCAGACCCCCTATCATGCCCGGATGATCGAGCCGGACTATCTCAAATCCCTGCCAGTCCATCCGCGTTCGGAAGCTGGCGAGGCCGAGGCGTTGCGGATCAAGGCGCGGGTGGTGGATCTGATGCACGATCATGGCGGGGTCCATTCGCAGATCGGCAAGGTCTATCCCTATGCGCGCGATCACAATCCGGCCCATTGGGCGCTGCTGAAAGCACTGAAGGCAGAGCTTGATCCCAAGGGAATTTTGAATCCCGGGAACTTGGGGCTGTAAACTGGTGAGTGTTCGCCGCAGCTATGTTGATGGGCCCTATGGCCAGATCCACCTGCGGCTGGCGGGCGGCGGCGTGCCGTTGCTGCTGCTCCACCAATCGCCGCTTAGCGGTGGGCAATTCGATGCGGTGCTGCCTTTGCTGGCGGATCAGGGCTTTGCTGTGGCGGCGATGGATACACCGGGCTTTGGCCAATCGGCGCGGCCGCAAGCGCCGGTGGGTATCGCGGACTATGCCGATGCGGTCCCGGCAGTGCTGGACGCGCTCGGCTGGGACAAGGCGCATGTCCTGGGCCATCACACCGGAGCCTCGATCGCTGCCAGCTTTGCTGCGCGGTTCACGGAGCGGATCGACCGGCTGATCCTCAACGGTCTGGCTTTGCTGTCCCCCGACGAGCGGGCGCATTTCGCGCAGTTCCGCTTTGCTCCGCTTGAGCCCAAGCCAGACGGCAGCCATTTGATCGCCGCCTGGAACCAGCGCCTCGCCGCGTCACCGGGCTGGACGCATTTGCCGGCGATGCACCGCTATGTGACCGAGATGCTGGCCAATTCCGAATGTTACTTCTGGGGTTTCGAGGCGGCTTTTGCCCATGATCTTGGCGCAGACCTTATGGCCGTGAAAGCCCCGACGCTGATCCTGACCAACACCGGCGAAGATCTTTACGCCGCCTCGCAGCGGGCGCATGGGCTTCGACCGGACTTTGCTTTCGCATCGCTGGAGGGCGGCACCCACGACATTGCCGATGAACAGCCAGCGGCATGGGTTGCTGAGGTTAGAGCTTTTCTGACGGGTTAGGGCAGCGCTGCCGAAGAAACTTACGCAGCTTTGGCAATCGCGCCCAGCTCAGCGGAAATCGCCTCGGCAGTGGCTTTGAGCGGACCGAGAAACTGTTCGACCGCCTTCTCCATCGGCATCGCCACTGAGAAGAAAATCAGGACGATTGAGCCCGCCACCTGTTCACCCCGGAACAACGGCGCCGCGATTGACGAGGTCTTGCCCGGGTTCGCCGTATAGGCATTGCGCGACTGCGTAGCATAGCCGTTGCGGCGGATCTCTTTCAGCAGATTGTCATTGGACAGCAGCAGGATTGCCAGCTTTTCCGCCGCGCCTTCGATAGTTCGCAGGCCTTCCAGCAATTGCTCGCGCTCAATGTCGCTGCAATAGGCCATGTAAGCCTTCCCGCTGGAGCATTCCATCAGCGGAAGAGTGAAGCCGGGGTAATAATTGTTGAGGGTCAGAGATGTTTTGGTGTGGGTCGAATCGCGGACCATCATATGCGCGCCCACCCGGCTGGTGATCGAAATCGGCCACAGCAGCCTGTCACACAAGGCATCGATATGCGGCCGCGCTATTGCCACAAGCTGGCTATCATCGTGGAAGCCCGAAGCCAGGCTTTGCACCAGCGCAGTGGCGCGATAGCGCTTGCGCGCCGATTCCCGCTCGATCATTCCTTCATGGAGCAACGTTTGTACGATCCGGCACGCCGTTGGATAGGGAACCTGCGAAGAGCGGGCTATTTCCATCATGGTAATCGAACCACCGCGGTTGATCGCCTGCAGAACCGACAGGCCACGCGTGATCGCGCGAATTGGATCGCCCTTTTCCATCGGTATGAAGCCCTCCAACTGTCCGCCTGTCGATCAAACTAGCACCGAAAATCGATTGGTCCAGTGCTTGTGACAGACTAGACATGAGTTTCTTCGCTGAGTGAGGATTAGCTATGGACCGTCGCGATTTTCTTTCCTCTGCTGCCATGCTGGCAGCTGCTTCAACAGTGGTGCCCGGAAGCGCTGCAGGGGCCAAGGTCCGCAGTGCAGCGGGCGGGGTCGTATCCTCGCTCAAAGGCCCGTTGCTTGATCTGACCACCCAGCGCGGCTGCCGCGAAGCATGGGCCAGACTCGCCGGGAATACCGACATGAAATCAACCAAATACGGCTGGTACACTGGTATCGTCCAGGGTGTCCGTCCGGGCGAGGCGCTGCGCGATCTGGTTGGGTTCACCGGCTTTTCCTGCGCGCGGCTGATCCCCAATGACAGCGAAGAGGGTGGATACAAAAAAATCCTCCGCGAAATCGGCTATTATACTGATCTCAGAAGCGGCGAAATCCTGGAAGAATGGACCAACCCCTACCTCAACGAGGTGGTGAAGGTGGCGCCGGTGGCTAACGATCCGTTCAACCACACGATCACCGATTTCTATCCTGCGCCGCCAAGCTATGGCGGGCTCAATACTGCCAAGCCGCCCAAGATCCCGATGATCCTGGACTTCCGCCGGCACAACAATCGGCTCAACTGGTTCAGCCACATCAATTTGTTCTACCCCAACGCCTTGCAGCCCGCGAAGTGGCCGCGAGAAAGCGGATCACCGTTCAATCAGGTAACCGAAACGTTCCTGTACCAGATCGATTGGGCGGCGATGCAGAATCGGCGCAAGACCTCGGTTGAGTATAACGGAACCTGGACCCGGACCACGCCCTGGCTGCCCTGGATGTTGATGGGCCCCAGCAGCGGTCATTGCGCCTACCAGTGCTTTATGGGTGCCTATGACGACATCAACCAGATCGACCGCCGGTTGCTGGATCATACCCAAAAGCACTTCCCCAAATTCATGACCGCACCCGAAGCCTGGTCGGACCGCTCGCTTTCATCGCTGGAGAACTACGCAATAACGCACAAGCCCGCACCGGTTGGCGCTGGCGGAGTGCCGCGTGCGCCTGAACCAGAACTTCCCGGCTGGTTCAGAGCGATGATGCAAGGCGGCGGCGGCGCAACGCCCAAGCCGCCGGGAAGCTAAGCTCAGACCGGCACAGGACTGGCCAGGGAGGCGCAATTGGCGAACAGCGACGGGCGGGCACTGCGCCTGCCAACACAGATTGCCTATGGCGCGGGACAGATCGCGGCGCAGACTTTCCGTGATGTGCCCTCGCTGCTGCTGCTGTTTTTCATGACCAATGTGCTGGGGATCGCCCCGGCCGTGGCAGGTTCTGCGATATTCTTCCCCAAGCTGGCCGGAGGGATCCTGTTCGATGCAACCGCCGGTGTGCTGTCCGATCGCTGGCTGACCCGCTTCAAGCGGCGCAACTGGCTGATCGGGGGGATCATTGCTGCGCCTGCGGCGATGATCGCGCTGTTCCATGTGCCCGCTGGAAGCGCGGCCTTGCAGACCGGCTATGTCGCAGTGATATTCACGTTTTACATGGCAGTATTTGCCAGCTTTTCGGTACCCTATCTGGCGGTCGCAGCGGACCTGGCCCTGACCAGCCGGGCGCGGACCATGCTGATGGCCTGGCGAATGGTGTTTATTTCGGTCGGCGTTCTGATCGCCGGGGCTGTGGCACCAGCCTATGTCCAGCAGCAGGGCGGCGGGCAGGCCGGATACGAAGCGATGGCGCTGCTGCTGGGGGTGATTTGCTCTGCCGCGCTGGCCATTGCCTGGTTCGGCGCAAGGCGCGCCGAGGCCGAGGTTGGCTATGCCCAGCGCGAAGCTGATCCGCCGCTGACCCTGAGCAGTGCCGCCAAAGCCATCGCTGAGCCGCGGTTTGCGCTGCTGGCAGGGGTCACGGTGCTGCAATTGATGGGCGCCGGGATGGCCTATGCCGCGCTGCTCTATTTCCTGACCTACAACATGGCGAGCGCCAATCCTTACGGCGATATCGGTATTGTCGTATTGCTGGCCAGTGCCGGGATCATCCTTGGTCAGCCCTTGTGGGTGGCCGCATCTGCGCGGATCGGGCGCAAGGCGGTGTATATCATCGCCGCCCTGCTGCACGCGGCGGCAAATGTCGGTTGGGGGCTTTCGACAACAATCGGCGTGGAAGCGATCTATGGCTTTGCGCTGTTGCTGGGGATCGGCAATTCGGGCTGGGCGCTGATGGGCCATTCGATCGCTGTCGACATCGCAGGCGAAGGCCGGACGGGAATCTATACCTCCAGCTGGATGGCGATCGACAAGATCGGCTTTGCGCTGGGGGGCACTTTTGCGCTGGGCCTGATCCTGTCTGCTTATGGCTTTGATGCGAGCCTTGCCGCACAAGGGCTGGCTCAGTCATCATCTGCATACATGGGTGTCTTCGTGGGCTTTGCGGTGATCCCGGCGCTTACCAATGTGATCGCAGCTGCGGTGATCGCGCTGTGGGGCCGCAATTTTCATTGACTTGGGCGATTGATCGACAATCGGGCACTATGCTGGCAGACCGATGCTGCGCTTGCTGGCGCACGGCAGGGAAGTGGAATGTTTAGAAAAATCCTCAAGTGGTTCGGTTTCGCGCTGCTGGCGCTGGTGGCCCTCATCGCGATTTACGCCGCCCTGCACGCCCGCGCCGTGGGCAATATGGCACGCGTTGCCGGAGCATCAATTACCGATGTTTCGCGCTTCACCCCGGCCGAAGTGGTCAAAGGCTGCCCCAGTAATCCATTGCTGAACGCTGCTTCGGACACACTGCCAAGCACAACTTTTGCCGCCATGAAGGACTGGTCAGACAAACACGGCGGGGCCGGCCTGATTGTCCTGATCGACGGCAAAATTGCCGGCGAGGCCTATGCCAGTGGTGTCACACAAGCCTCGCGTACCCAATCCAATTCGATGCACAAGTCGGTCGTGGCATTGATGATCGGCGCGGCTATCGAACAAGGGATCATCGCATCGGTTGACGATCCGGTGGGCAAGTACCTTGACGAGCTGAAGGGTGATCCGCGCGGTCAGATTACCCTGCGCCAGCTGCTTTCGATGTCGAGCGGGCTTCACAACCCCTCAATGGCCAAGATGGAAGGCGCGGCGATAGAGATGATGCTCGGCAATGTCAGCGACGCGGCATTGAGTCTGCCGATCGAGACCAAGCCCGGCATCTTCAACTATAATAATGCCAATCTGCAATTGGCCGGCACCGCGCTTTCGCGCGCATTAAAGCGCGCCGGCAAGGGCCGCTATGCTGATTTTCTGTCGCAGCAAATCTGGTGTCCGCTTGGCAATGGCGAGGCGTTGCTGTGGTTGGAACACGAAGGCGGCGAGCCACGCTATTTCGCCTATCTCAACGCTTCGGTCCGGGATTGGGCAAAGGTTGGGGAACTGCTGCGCCGCAAGGGTGAATGGAACGGAAAGCAGCTGCTTCCGGCAGCATGGACGGAAGAGGTAGTTAGGCCGTCTGCCGCCAATCCCAATTACGGTCTGGGGATCTGGCGCGGTTCGCCGTGGGCGGCACAGCGGCGCTACTCAAAGGAAGTTGCGCTCACCGTGCCGCAGCGCGAGGCGTTTCTGGCTGACGATGTCTTCTACTTCGATGGTTACGGCGGCCAGCGCGTCTATGTTGTGCCTTCCGCCAAACTGGTGATCTCCCGCGCAGGCACACCGGGCAAGGACTGGGACGAGGCCGCGCTGGTCAATATCGCCTTGCGCGGGTTGCAACCTTGATGGTCATGCAATGAGCGCTGCTGTGCTGTCCGGGATGGTCTTCCATCACGGCGCGGTCAGTGTGCCAGAGCTTGCCGCAGCGATCGAATGGTATGGCCGCGCTTTTGGTTTTGCCGAAGAATTCCGCTTTGCCATTCCCAATGCCGAAGTGGTCATGCTGCTGTGCGGAGAGCTTAGGATCGAGCTGTTTTGCGTGGCCAATGCCGCGCCATTGCCCGCTGGCCGCTCCGATCCGCAGGCAGACATCGCAACGCATGGCAACAAGCACATTGCCTTTGCAGTGCCTAGGCTGGAAGCTGCACTTGCAGAGCTTTTGCGAAACGGGATCAAGCCCGTGTTCACCAGCAGCGATGGCCCCCAAACAATCGCCTTCCTGCGCGATTGTGCAGGCAATCTGATCGAACTGGTCGAAGCCTACTGACCCATAGGTGCCGGAACTGGATCGATCGCTCCGCCCATCGTATCGCGTTTGAGCATATTGATCACCGCGCGGCGCACCTTGGGATCGCTTACAGGCCCGGATGAAATCACCATGGTTGTGCCTGGTGCAAATTTGTCGGGATCCGCCAGCAAGGCATCAAGCGTGGCATCGTCCCACACGGCATCCCGCTTGCTGGCCAATGCGGGCGAGAAGTGGAAATTGGGCACGCTGGCAATCCGCTGGCCAAAGATCGCGTAAAGATTGGGTCCGGCCTTGGTTTTACCGCCTTTTTCATAGGTATGGCAAAAGCCGCACCATTTGTAGGTCTCGATTGCCACCTTGCGCTCATAATCGGTCTCGGCCCACGCCGTGACCCGCACTATCGGCGCTGAATGAGACGTTACCCCCGGCGGCCCGGCAATGACATCGCCCATCGGCCAAGGAGAGACGCGGAACATTGCATTGGGTCCAAAGGAGCCCAGCCCCACCAGCCCGATTACCACTACAGCAGAGGCAAGTCGCGCTTTGCCCGGTTGCTCGTCTTCATGAACGACGGGCTTGCGCCGCCGGGCAAGGAACCAGCCGATTGCCCAGATCACCAGTACCAATGCGATATAGCGCCCCAACGCCGCCGGTCCGGGCGCGCTCGATTTAAAGGTGGCAAGCGACCAGCTGGTGCAGGCCATCCCCAGCAACGCCTGGATGCCATAGCCCGGCGGAAATACGCTTAGCAGCCCCTTGCCATAGCGCAGCCAGCCATAGGCCGCAGTCAGCAGTGTTGTGACAGTCAGCAACAACCCCATAAATCCGACCGCTGAGTGGAAATAGCCTGAAAATAGCCACAACCGGAAACTCTCGCCCAGCACTGCCGGGAAAGTCAGCAGGCCAGGGATACCAACCCGCGTGCCGCCGCCCCAGGCGAACAGGAAGCCGAACACCGGCAGGGTCAGCAGCAGCAGATAGCTTGTCAGCGCCAGCGTTCGGCCCCAGTTGAACAGGCCGGGACGAAGCCCTGCGACTGCGGGCATGGCGCGTTCTTCGCGCCACCAGCAGCGTAACCGCACCACCAGCGCGGCAAACAGCAACAGGCCGATCAGCACATGCCAATAGCGCAACTCCTCACGCGCAGGCAGGGTCTTGTCCGTGCGCGGCAGCCAAGTGGTGACAACGTTCTGCACTGTCATCAGCAAAGCGATGGCCCAGCCAGCCCCAATGCTGACGCGCGAATAGCCCGATCCGGCAACTGTCATGGTCAATTCTCCTCCAGCAGACGGCCCAAACCGGAAATCCTGTCGGTGATCCCGATGGCGCGCAATGCGTGCCAATAGGTTGCCGTGTTGATGGCAATAACCGGCTTGCCCAATGCGCGTTCGGTATCTGCGGCCACCTGGACCATCGAAAGATTGGTACCAACCTGAATCAGCGCATCGACATCTCGTCCGTCGAGCGCGGCCAGCACTTCGTTCAGCCGTTCGGGCGGAACTTTTGCGATATCAGTCCAGCAGCGGCATTGCAGCGCTGCGTCACGCACCGTTTCGAACCCGCTTTCGGCAAGGTAACGCCGCACTTCGGCATTGGCGACCGGGAAATAGGGCGAGACAAAGCTTACCCGCTTGATCCCGCCATACGCCCTGAGCGCTGCAACCAGCGCTTCGGAACCGATGCTGACGTCAAGCCCGCCCGCCACGTCGCGCACTTGCCGCTTGAAGGCTTCGCCGCCCGCAACTCCGCCGTAGAAGGTGACTGCGGACATACCCATGACGAGGTAATCCGGCTTGCACGTGACTGCCGAGCGCACCGCATCGAAGGTGGCGTTGGAAATTGCAGTGGTTCCGGCAAGGAAGTCCGCATCGGTCAGGGCTTCAGGATCGGTAACATAGATCCCGCGATAATGATTGGTAACGCCTACGGGGCGCATTCGCTCCATATCGGGCTGGACAACGGTATTGGTCGATGGCCCGATAACACCAAGGACGGCGCGATAACCCAGAACGTCGGTCACTGGATCGCCGCCGCTTGTTCGAGACTTTCAAACATCGCCTGCCGCAGCAGATAAGCCCGGCGGCGCTGATCATCCTGCTTGATCGCCAGCATTTCCTTGCGGCGGCGCTCGTGCCCCTGATCGGTCCCGCCTTGGATAAACTCCATATTCTGCATTGTCTGCGCCTGGGTGAAAGCATGAGTCACTGTTCGGCGCTGGCGGTCGAACAGCGCAAGATTGCCATTTGGCTTGCCCTTCTCGATTGCCGGCAGCAGTTTTTCGAACAGGTTAAAGGCATCATGGACACCCGAATTCATTCCAAACCCGCCCAATGGATTGTTGAGATGGCAAGCATCGCCGATCAGCATCACCCGGCCTTCAAGGAATGATTTGGCCACCCGCTGATGTACCCGGTAGACGGTGCGATGATAGGTCGCAACTGCCGCCCCATTGCCGGTCAAGCGATCAAACACAGCATTCTTGTTTGCATCCGAGCGCAGTTCGTCGTCATTTGCATCAGGTGCGGCAGGCAACAATACGCGCCAAAGTTTGGGCACACGCAGCAGCACTAACCACTCGTCAGGATCAGACACGTAATTGACATGCGCCAGGTTCGGCAGATGCGCTTCGAGTTCGGTATCGGTCGAGAGGCAGAGGAATTTCTCAGGATAGGTAAACCCATCAAACTCAATCCCAAGCCACTTGCGCACCAGGCTGTTCGCGCCATCGGCACCGATTAACCAGTCGGCCCGAAAATGGCTGATCCCATACGGGCTTTCCGCGGCAACAGAGACTCCAGTTTCATCTTGCTCGAACGAAAGCAGCCGGTGAGAAAACCGGACACTGGCGCTGCCATACTGCTCCAGCCCCGAAGCCAGCGCTCTGGACAGGTGGTACTGTTCGCATTGAATGCGGAATGGGTACCGGGTGCGATCACTGATCTCACCAAGGTCAAACTCTATGATTTCACCGTTGCTACGGTCACGCCAGTGATAGACCGGTGCCTTCAGTCCGCGCTCCAGCAACATCGGCGTGATCCCGATCTCGTCGAGCATTTCCAGCGTCGGAGGATGAAAGGTGGAAGCACGCATATCTTGCGCGCAGTCTTCCCCTGATTCCAGCACGATCACATCGACCCCAGCCCTGGCGAGCAGTGTCGCCATTACCGTGCCAACCGGTCCCGCACCGGCGATCAATACCTGGCACCGCTCTGCGATGGCCATTGGTGTTCTTCTCCTGCCTCTTATCAATTTGCGCTGCTTATGGTCCGGCCAGTCGCTATCGCACGATGCTAGCCGGATTCTATCCGACTAGCGAAGACCGGGCGTAGGTGGCATGGTCAAAACTCTGGTGTGCGCAAAGGCGGGCGTGCAAATGCGGAGAGGTTTTGCGGATGAAATATGATTATGTGCCGATCACCCAGCGCAACCCGCTGAAGTGGCCGGGTGGCGCAAGGGTCGCGTTGATCCTGACATTCAACCTGGAAACCTGGGATCTGACCAAGGATACCGATCGCGCCTATTATGCCGGCGGCCCGCCGATCCTGCCCGATGTATTGCCCGGCAATGTCCCGGATTTCCCCAACTACAGCTGGCGCGAATATGGCCAGCGGGTGGGGATCTGGCGGCTGTATGAACTGTTTGACGAGCTGGGCGCGAAGGCCAGCTGCACCACCAATGCCGTCACTTTTGATCGGCGCAAGGCGATGGTCGACGCCTGCCTTGAACGCGGCTGGGAACTGCTCGCACACAATTGGGAACAAGGCGAACTGCTGACCGACTTTGCCAAACAGCCCGACAAGGAGCGCGACATCATTTTGCGTTCGCTTGATCAATATGAGAAATTTGTCGGGCGCAAGGCCAAGGGCTGGCTCTCATCCTCGCTGCGCGGCACCTTGCAAACGGCGGACATCCTCGCCGAATATGGCTGCACATTCTATTGCGACATCATGAATGACGATCAGCCCTATTTGCTGCGCACCCCGCACGGCCCGATTGTCTCGACACCCTATTCGAACGAGATCAATGATTTCACGTTCATAACCCGCAAGAACTTCACCACCGACCAGTTCCGCGATGCACTGATCGAAGAGCTGGACGTGTTGTATGCGGAAGGCGCGCGCAGTGGCCGGATCATGAACGTCGGGATCCATCCGCATGTCTCGGGCCGCGCGCACCGGATCAGGGCATTGCGCGAATTCATCCAGCATGCCCAATCGCTGCCGGGGGTGTGGTGGGCGACGCGAGAAGAGATGGCGGATTGGTATCTGGCCAATCACGAAGGCCACTTCGCCGGCCAACTATGAGCCGCTACGCCGCCCTTGCCGCCGTTGTTCCGGGCTACAAATTCGGCAGCGTGCTGTCGCTGCCCGGCGTGTGGGACGGGCTATCGATCCGGCTGGTCGAACAGGCGGGCTTCCCAGCTGCCTTTCTATCGGGCGGCGCGCTTTCCATGGCAAGGCACGGACGGCGCGATATGGGCCTCGTCACCATGACCGAGGTGGTGCAGGCAACACAAGTGATCCGCGAAATATCGGATTTTCCGCTATTCGTTGATGCCGATACCGGCTTTGGCAATGCCGACAATGCAGCGCGGTCAATCCGTGCGCTGGAGGCTGCCGGGGCGAGCGCCATTCAACTGGAAGATCAGCTGTTTCCCAAGCGCTGCGGCTTTCTGGCCGGCAAAGCGGTAATTCCGGCACAGGACTATGCCGACAAGCTGAAGGCGGTGCTCGATGCGCGGCGCAGCGAGCGGACCTTGGTGATCGCCCGTACTGACGCGCGCAGCATAGAAGGCTTTGACGCCGCGCTAGCCCGCGCTCAGCTTTACGCAGAGACCGGGGCCGATCTTGTGTTCATTGAAGGGCCGGAAACCCGGGCGGAAATGGAGATTATCGCGAAACAGCTCGGCGCGGAATTCCCGCTGGTTCACAATCTGGTTGAAGGCGGCGTATCGCCTGTTCAATCGGCGGCAGAGCTTGCACAGCTTGGCTATTCCATCGCATTGCATCCTCTGCTGATGCTGCACGGCTTTATCCGTCAGGCGCCCGCCAATTTGCAAGTCCTGGCAAAAACCGGGTCGACCGAATCGCTCAAGGGCGAGATAGCCGATCTTCACGAATTCAACGCACTGCTGGCGCAAGACGCACCGGCAAGGAGCAAGGCATGACCATCCCCGTATCCAACCCGCGCACTGGCGAAGTCGATTACTCGATCGAGGCCGCTTCGGCTGCGGAGATTGCAGCCACCGCCGGGCGATTGCGCACTGCCCAACCGGCCTGGCTCGCCCTGGGCGCGCAGGGGCGGGCGGCGGTGCTGCTTAAGTGGGCGGATGCCTTGCAGGCCAATATGGGCGGTATCGTGGCCCAGCTCAGCACCGACACTGGCCGCATCGCCATAGCCAATATCGAAGTGTTCAGCGTTATCGGCACGTTGCAACGCTGGGCCGCGCTGGGGCCAGCCATGATCGCCAAGCTTGATCTGCAAGGGGTGCCCAGTGCAACCCCCAGTGTCACCATCAGCAATCGTCACATTCCCTACCAGCTGTTTGGCGCGATTGCCCCGTGGAACTTCCCGCTGCTGCTGGCGCTGATTGACGCGATTCCGGCGCTGATGGCAGGCTGCGCGGCCCTGATCAAACCATCGGAAGTAACCCCGCGGTTCATCCCAGAATTGCGTAAAACTATCGCCGCAGTGCCCGAACTCGCCAGCATTCTGGCGGTGGTAGAAGGCGATGCAGAAACTGGCCGGGCAATCGTTTCAAATGTTGACTATATTTGCTTCACAGGTTCGGTGGCAACCGGACGCAAGGTAGCAGAAGCTGCCGGAGCCGCGTTCATCCCGGCCAATCTGGAACTGGGCGGCAAGGATCCGATGATCGTACTGGCCTCGGCCGATCCAGCCGTTGCCGCCAGCATCGCCCTGCGATCCAGCGTGGCCGCCAATGGTCAGGCCTGCCAATCGATCGAGCGGCTCTATGTTGATCGCAGCATCGCCGATGATTTCATTGCCGCATTAATTGAACAGGCCAAATCGGTGGAACTCAACTATCCCGACATTGCCAAAGGCCACATCGGCCCGTTCATCTTTCCGCCCCAGGCCCAGAAAGTTCAGTCCCAGATCGATGCAGCGATCGCCAGCGGGGCCAGATTGTTGGCCGGCGGCACGGTTGAAACATTGGGCGGCGGAAAATATCTGCGCCCGACGGTGCTGGTTGATGTCACCCCGGATATGGCGATCATCGCGGAGGAAACCTTCGGGCCAGTGATCCCGGTGACCATCTATGACACGATCGACGAAGCAATTCGCCTCGCCAACGATAGCATCTATGGCTTATCTGCCGCTGTGATCGGCGATCCCGATGAGGCTGAGAAAGTCGCCAACCAACTGGATGCGGGCGCAATCTCGATCAATGATGGCTCGCTCACCGCCGGGGTATGGGACGCGACCAACTGCGCATTCAAGCTCTCGGGCATGGGGCCTTCGCGGATGGGCAATGAGGGGCTGCTGCGCTTTTTCCGGACCAAGGCGATTCTGCGCCAGGATGGTCCCGCAGCGCCGATTGCGGCCTATGCGGAAGGCGCTGCTTTCGCCTGACGTGCTGCGCCGGACAGGCGAAATTTGACGTTTGCAATTTGTCCGGACAAATCTATCATCGCGTAGTGATCGGAACGATTCCGGCTGAAGCGAGGAGCAGGCGATGAAGGCACGAAACTGGCTGGCAACAGCAGGAATGGCGCTAGGCGCGGCAATCATGGCAAATGCCCCGGTAGAAGCCCGGCAACTCGATCCGGCCAAGCCGGAAGATGCCCTTGAGATTTCCAAGCGCGTCCAATGCGGCGAGGCTGATGGCAAGCAAGCGGTCTACCATTGGTCGGGCAATGCCTATTCGCGGATGGATGGCGAAGCTGATCGGCTGCTGTTCAAGATTGAGGGCATGAACGTGCGCCAGTGCGTTACTGTTGATGATCCGCAGCGCGGCAAGGGCTGGCGATTGGTTAGCCGCGAGATCCTGCTCTATCTCGATCCCAAGACCGGCGAAGTGGTGCGCAACTGGTCCAATCCCTGGACAGGGGAAAGCGTCGCTGTGGTCCATGTCGCCAATGATCCGGTCAACCAGCGACCATCGTTTGCGATGAGTGCGGACGGCAAGCCCTATTCGATACCTTCACTCCGCCGCGAGGGCCGCTGGTTCTTCATGCCGTCAGAGATTCCGCTGTTCTATACCAACCCGCTGCAAGGTGAGTATCAGGACTATGTTGGCGGCAAATACCACGCGATGGAAATTTTCGATTTCGCCTTCGATGCCAAGGAAATGCTCGATACCAAAAACCCGACATCCTATCCGATTATCAGCTGGGTGCGGATGGCCGACTGGCTGCCGTGGATGAAAATGCGCGGGCGGCAGGGGCTGGTGGTGATCAACGCGATGGGCAACAAGCTGAAGACTTACGACGAACTGCCCGCCGTGCTCAAGACCGAGATCGCGGCCAATTATCCAGCCTATACCACCCCGCCCCCAGGCGATGATCCAAGGCCCAATGAAACCTCGTGGACCGTGTTCAAGAAGTTCATCGACAGTCAGAAGGCTGCGGCACCCAAGCCCGCCGGACATTGATCGGGCCGAACCTGTCACGAGCGAAGAAGCGATCAAAACAATAAGGGACGGGAAGCCAATGCTTCCCGTCCCTTATTTGTGCGAAGCTTGCTTGCTGAATCAGAAGCCAGCGGAAATGACAACTCCGAACCGGCGGGCCGGACGCAGCCCGGCGATGAAATTGCGGCGCAGATCATTGTTGGCATCGGCGTAGCGGATGATCTGTGCAATCGAATCCTCGTTGAACAGGTTCTTGGCATAGAACTGGACCTTGAACATATCGTTCTGGAAGCCAAGCCGGGCATCGACGACTGCTGAACCGCCGGTTTTGGCGAGGTTTAGCACCTGGTCAAAGCTCGATGAGATCATCGAGACATTGGCGCCAAGGAACATGCTCCAGCCGCCGCTACCAATTGGCCTGCGATAATCAGCATCGACAAACACGGTGTGCTGCGGGGCGCGCGGAATGCTTTTGCCGATGATCGAGCCGAAGAGAGACTGGCACCCGGTGGTTGACGGGAACTGATCGCCGAGCGAGCAATTGACCAGCCCATCATCATTCACATCGTTGATAAGACCAAGGTTCTCATCACTACCCGCGGTGAATTTGGTGTTGGTATAGGCGTAGTTGGCGGTCAGAATGAAATTGCGGTCCGGACGGATCGCAAGTTCAAGCTCGGCGCCATTGATCCGGGCATCGCCGCCATTGCGGGTGAGCGCCACCTGATTGGGCGGAACCGAGACGTTCTGGGTGATTTGATAACCGCGAACGGTGGTGTGGTAGAGCGAGAGGTTGGCAGTGAGCATGCCGTCCATGAACTGGTTCTTGCTGCCCAGTTCGATGGTCTTGTTATCTTCAGGATCAAAGGTCGGGAAGCCGGCGACGATCGCAGTATTGCTGTTGAATCCACCCGGCTTTTGTCCTTCGGCGTAAACGCCGTAGAGCAGATGATCGCGGCTGGCCTGCCAGCTGAGAGTAAAGCGCGGGGTAAACTCCTTGAACGTAGATTCCACAATCCGCGCCGCAGGGACGACCGCGCCCTCGTTGTAGGTCTGCGTCGCCTGACGAATTTTTTCGCTGGCGTAACGTCCTTCAGCGCTGATCGAAAGTGTGTCGGTAACATCAAAAGTTGCTGATCCGAACACGGCCTTGTTAGTAATATCGAAGAAGTTGGTGTTACGCGAATTGGGCAGATTGGCAGCAGTCACTGTAACCTGGGTGAAGATCCCGCATGCTGGCAGCGCCGCACAAAGCCCGGTCGTGGCCGCATTGGCATTGGCTTGAGCCTGGGCCAGCGCACCCGTAGGCACTACCCGCGTGTCATTGGTGTGATCCGACTGGTCGAAGTAGTATCCGCCCAACAGCAGATGAATCCGCTCGCCCTCAAACGCAAGCCGGACTTCCTGCGACCAATCCTCAGTCTCTGAATGATTGGAGAAAGTGAAATCCTGCACCGAAGTGGCAAATGCCGTATACCGCAGCGTACGCGGCGGGATAACCGGGCCGGGCGCAGGACCAGTTGCACCATAAGCAAAAATCGCCAGCTGGAAGCTGTTTGCTGAATAATCGCCATCGGTCTGATTATTCGCAGTCCGCTTGTTATAGCCGGTCAGCGACGTAAACGTCAGCTGCTCGGTCAAATCATAGTCCATCCGGAACGCGCCATTAAAGGTCTTGGCCTCAAGCCCGACATCTTCTGCGGTAACGAACTGGCGGCTGTAATCCGATGAAGCCTGCTGCGGCTGTATGGTGCCGCAGAAATACCGTCCCTTGCCGCGATAAAGCGCGCCATTATCAGGGAAGCAATTGTTGGCATTGGGGCTTTGCGCGAAGATCGCGGGCTGGCCATCGTCAGTGACGTTGTAGTTGCCGCGCAGGCTCGCGCGGAAGGGGCCGCCGTTGTCAAACCGGATCATGCCATAGCCCGACCAGGTGGACTGCTTGCCCAGCCGCGATCCGTCATAGGCGTTGATGAACTCACCCTTGTTGTCATAATAGCGGCCGCCCAGTGCCAGACCCAGCCCTTCGGCCAGTGGCCCGCGAATACTGGCGGTCAGCTCGTAACGATCATGCTCGGATACATCGGCCTGAACCCGTCCCTGCCATTCCTTGCTGGGCATTTTGGAAATCAGATTGATCGCGCCCGAATAGGTGTTGCGGCCATAGAGCGCCGATTGCGGCCCCTTGACCACTTCGACCCGCTGGATCGTATCAACATCATAATCGGCGAGCGAACCGGAATAATAGATCCCGTCAATGAAATAGGCGACGCCCGACGAGCCGAGGATATTGGCCTGGCCGCGGATCACCGGGCGGTTGGCATCGCGGCCAAACGTATCATCAAACACCAGCCCCGGCGTGGTCTTGGCAATATCGGTCAGATTATCCAGCCCAAGCCGTTCGATCGTGTCAGCAGTGGCGACAGAAACTGTTGTCGGCGCATCCTGAAGGCGTTCCTCGACCTTGCGGGCAGTGACCACAATATCTGCAGAATTCCCGTCATCATCGCTGGCGGGTGCCGCTTGCGCAAAGGCAATGCCAGGAGTGAACACTGTTGCCGCAAGCAACAAACACCGCATCGAACGAACCATCTGCACATCTCCCCAAAGGCAGTCGAGGCTTTGCCTCATATTGTCGGCTTATCCCGCTGCGCCTGATAGTTGTCCAGACAACTTTGCCACGATCGCGAAGTTGTCCGCACAACTGTTGCCTCAAGGCAACGGCTTCACGACCCCAAGGTATGACGTGGCGATCAGCAACAGATAGGTTAGCGAGACCCAGATCCGGGTCCGGTCCATCGTCCGGCGCAGCGGCACCTCAGTCTCGGCGCTTGATCCTTCTGCCAACAGCCTGCCCAGTTGCGCGCCCACTGGCTTGAAACTGATGTCGATCATGATTGCTGCGCCAAAGATCAGGCCAAACAGCAACGCCTTCCAGGCCAGCCACGGAGCCGCAATCGGATGGCCGGTCAGCAACGAATCGGCGCCAAGCAACAGATAGGCGGCGCACAAGGCATAGCGGATCCAGCCTTCGATCCAGCGGTTGCGGGCCGCGCGCGGGGTCATGTCATGAGCATGCGAATCATACACCAGCCAAAGCCAGACAAAGGCAATGCCCCAGCCAGCCCAGACCAGCGCTTGCGGCAGTTCCCACCAGCCGCCCATATACGACAGGGACAACGAAATCGGGACCATCAGCGCCCAGGCCGTGCGGGGCGTAAGATCGATTATCACCAGCAGTTTAAGCAGGGCAATCCGTTGATCCAGCGTATAGATCGTATGTTTGCGGAAGTGCTGGCCCAGCATGAAAACCCCAACATCCGCGCCCAGCCACATTACGAACAGCAACAGGTGCACATAGACCAGGGTTGGATAGGCGATGTCAGCGTAACTCATGAAGGAAGCTCCCCGGGCCGCAGCGGCAATGTCCGGACAAACCACATTTCGCTGCTTGACAAAAGCCCCATTGTCCGGACAACTTGGTGATAGCAGGAATATAACCGCAATTTTGTGCACTGGAAGCCAATTCCAGACGCAAGGCCAAACCGATTTCAGGAAGGATTTGTGATGTCCCGTATCAGTCTAATGTGTGCCGCTTCGCTGGTTGCCTTGATCGCGGCTCCTGCTCAGGCGCAACAAGCCCCGCAGGCCGAAACCAGCACTGGGATCGAAGATATCGTCGTAACCGCGCAGCGCCGCAGCGAAAGTTCGCAGGACGTGCCGATTGCAATTACCGCCTTTACTGCCGAAACGATTGCGGCGCGGGGCATCTCCTCGGCGCTCGACGTTACGCAATTCGTCCCCAATCTGGTTGGCCTGAACAATACCGGCCTTGGCACTGCCAATGCCTATTATCTGCGCGGAGTGGGCAATTCTGAATCAATCGCGACCTTCGATCCGCCGATCGGCACCTATATCGATGACATTTACATCAGCCGCCAGAATGCCAACAACTTCAGCTTCTTTGATGTGGAACGGGTGGAAGTGCTGCGCGGGCCGCAGGGCACGCTGTTCGGGCGCAACACCACCGGCGGCGCGATCGCGGTTATTATGAAGCAGCCCGGCGATACAACCGGCGGTTTTGCCGAGATCGGCTATGGCAGCTATGGTCGCAAGCTGGCGCGGGCTTCGGTCGATCTGCCCGTTTCGCCAAGCTGGGCTGTCAAGGTTTCGGGCTATTGGCAGGACGACAACGGTTATGCCAAGAACACTGTTACCGGAGAACGGACCAACCAGAGCGACGGCTGGGGCCTGCGGCTGGGCGTTCGCGGCGAAATCTCTGACAATGTCAAATGGACCGGCAGCTACACCCATACATTCGCCGATGCCGCCAATCTGCTGAACTTTGATTGCAACCCGGCTGCGCCAGCCAATTGCGATGGCCGGTTTGTAACGACGGGCCTCAGGAAGGTGAACGACTTCGTCGGGCGCTTTACCGGTGCGAAGGATGATTACGGACTGGGCAACACCGCGCGGATGGATCTGTTCAGCTCCAATCTGGAGTTTGGGCTGGGTGAAAACGCCACGCTCAACCTGATCACCGGCTATGTTGATATGCGCCAGAAGTTCGCGCTTGATTTTGCCGATGGCCGCAGCCTGCCAAGCCTGAACGCGCCGGTGCCAGCGCAGCAGAACTATACGCTGGGCGGCTTCACCATCACCAACGATGGCAAGCACACCCAGTTCACCCAGGAATTGAAGCTGTCAGCCTCGCTGGGTGATGGACTGGCGGATATCGTTGGCGGGGTGTTCTACATCAACGAAAAGAACGACACCGATTTTGGCGATTTGTTCAATCTGGGTGGCCCTGGTCCGACAGGCTTCCCCTTCGTGCTGGCCGACCGCCGCCTCAAGAACAATACCGAAGCCTGGGCTGGATACGCGCAAGCAGATATCCACGTCACCGACCAGCTGACGCTGACAGCCGGGATCCGCTATACCGATGAAAAGAAAACTCTTTCAATCAGCGACAATCGCGCCAGCTGCAACGACGGCACGATCGAGGCCACCTGCCTGGACACCAGCCGCTTGATCGCTGCCAATGGCGTGGCTATCCCGACCACGGTATCCACCAAGGTCTGGACCCCGCGCTTTGCGATCGATTTCCGGCCCAATGATGACTTTCTGCTTTTCATCAGCGCCACCAAAGGCTTCAAATCCGGCGGCTGGAATGCCCGCGCGACTGCGCCAAGCGAAGCATTGCCATTCGGGCCGGAAATCGCCTGGAGCTATGAAGCAGGCTTCAAGGCCGATCTGATGGACCGCAGGTTGCGGGTCAATTTGACCGCTTACTGGCTGGATATCAACGGGTTGCAGACCCCGTCCGCCTTTACCCGCGCCAATGGATCAATCGCCTTCATTACCCGCAACTTCGCGAACTACCGCAACAAAGGGCTTGAGCTGGAAGTAACGGCGAAACCTGCCGATGGCTTCAACCTGTTTGCGTCTGTGGGCTATGGCGATGACAGCTACCGGCTTGATCCCAATGCGCCGGCATTGGATGCCTTCGGGGTCGAAGCGGTTGCATCGCAGCTGGCGCGTTGCCGGACGCAGCTTGCTGCAGGACTGGTCGCAGGCGGACGTGATCCGGATGGCACTGGCCCGCTGCCAAGCAACAACGCCACCGCCTGCGGCGTGGGTATTGTTGCCCCCGGCGGCACGCTTTCAGAACCGGTTCGCAGCCCCGACTGGACCGTGGCAATCGGCGGCAGCTATGAAGCGCCGCTGGGCGGCGGACTGGCGCTGATCCCGTCGATCAATGCCAGCTGGCGCGCGGATAGCGAAACCGGCACCAGCCAGGTTAGCTTCTACAACCAAAGCTTTGTCAGCAGCCCGGCCGGGGTCAGCTATGCTTCCAACACCGCCGGGAACGGGGACTTCATCACTGGCTCGTTCAGTCCAGCCCGCTGGATCATGAACGCGTCGCTGACGCTCAAGAGCGAAAGCGGCTGGTCATTACTGGCCGAATGCAAAAACTGCTTCGATCAGGAATCGATCGAATCGACACTGGCCAATTACAGCTACCTCAATGCACCGCGGACTTGGACGATCCGAGCGAAATACGCCTTTTAATGCGCGGTCCTGCCGCGGCGGCGGCCCTGATCTTTGCCGCCGCGGCAGACCCGCTCGCCCACGCCGGGAGCGCAGGTCTTCATGGGGTCGAGCCTTGGAGTGAAGCCGTAATCAGTGTTCGCAGCTTCGCTTCGATCACTGGCCTGCTCCGCGATGTTGGCCAGTGGCGGCGCTTGCAATTTGGGCGCGTGGCACCCGAGGAGCTGAGATATTGGCGACTGCCAGCATCAGCAGGCGCCAGCTTTGAGCGGTGGTGTGCGCCTTTGGCAGATAGCGGCTGCGTGCGCTTGATCCGCTTTACCGGGGTCAGGCAGCGTCCAGTGCGGCTGGCCGCCAGAGCTTGGGATCACGGCGGGATTTACTCGATAATGGTGCGATCAGATAATGTCCCGGCATTGTTCGAGCAGGCCATCTCCGCTGGCTGGTGGGCAGAAAGCGAGCCAGTCCGTTTCACTTTTGGCACCTCAGACCTGCGCAATGTGGTTCTGACCGGACCCCACGGCATCAATATTGCGGTTTATGAACGGATCAGCCCTCGCTTCGATGGTTTTCCGGTCGGAAGAGTCAGCCAGGCGTTCAATTCGATGCGGATGGTAGCGAGCAAGCCTGCTGCGCGGAATTTCTATGAGCAGCAGCTGGGATTTGGCGTGCTGTTTGACGGCAACAGCGAACCAGCCGAACCGGCCCGCTCCAACTTTGGAATACCACTAAACTATACACCCCAAATCAAGCGCAGCGCCGCAGCCCTGCAACCGGCTTCAGGTGAGACGGGCCGGGTCGAGGTGATGCAGATTGAGGGCTTCACCGGCACCAGCCAGTCAGCCCATGCGAGCCCTCCAAATCTGGGCATCACGTCGATCCGCTATCCCGTGACAGATCTGGCTGGTTACCGCGCAAGCATCATCGCCAAAGGGGTGCCGATTGCCTATGAGGGCAAGGCCATTCGAGTGGCTGGACTGGGTAAGGTGACCTTGTTCGCGGTTCGCGATCCCGATGGCAATCTGACTGAATTTTATCATGCCGAATGAATTCCCGCCATTGCCCTTGCCAACACTGCGATTGGACCCAAGCCCGACAAGTTTCTGGCCAGTGACGAAGGGGATTTCCTTTACATCCGCGATCTGGTCGAAGACGCTATGAACCCGGTATGCGCGTTTTTTCCATGGACGGGAGCAGGTGTGGCATGAGTGGGACGCGGTCTGAATTTGCGATGGGCTGGAAAGTTCTGATCGCCGGGATGGTTGGCGTGGCTTGCGGTGCCTCGCCGCTGCCGTTCAACACGATCGGGTTTGTGATTGGGCCGATCCACGAGGAAACCGGCTGGAGTTTTGCCCAGATCAGCGCCAGCGTGACCGTATTCGGCGTGGTCGCGGCTTTGCTCGCGCCGGTATTCGGGTCACTGGCAGACCGCCACGGGGTTCGCAAGGTTGCGCTGCTTTCAACCCTGGCATTCGGTATCGTCTTCGCCGCTGTTGGCGCTGTGCCGGCTTCGCTGTTCGCGTTCTACATGGTGTTCTTCCTGATGGGTCTGGTCGGAATCGGCTCCACTCCGGTTACCTGGAGCAGGGCGGTGAACATGTGGTTTTTCAAGAACCGTGGGTTGGCGCTGGGAATCCTGTTGATCGGCACCAGCATCGCTGCCTTGGTGGTTCCGCGCGTCGCGGTCTGGGCGATCGCCGAATATGGCTGGCGCGGCATGTATCCCATAGTCGCCGCCTTCCCGCTGTTGATTGCCTTGCCCGTCGCGTGGGTGTGGTTCCGCGAGCCAACGCTTGAGGAAACCCCGATTGAGATAACTTCTGGCGGCGGGCTTGCCGGGGTGACACTGGCCGAGGCGCTGCGAGACCGCCGCTTCTGGACGATCTGGCTGTCGATCGCCTGTGTCGCGCTGGCCTATGGCGGGGCGCATATCCACATGCCCGAAATCATCAAGATGCACGGCATGACTGCAGCACAGGGCGCGGGGATCATGGGGATGATCGGGCTGGCGTTAATGGCCGGGCGGGTTGTCACCGGGTTCCTGCTGGACCGGATCTGGGCTCCGCTGGTCTGCCTGCCGATCCTGCTGATCCCGGCATTGGCCAGCTATTGGTTGATGGGCAGCGGCACCGAACAACAGACGATCTATCTCGCAGCCTTCATGCTGGGCTTTGCGGCCGGCGCTGAAAGCGATCTGATTGCTTACCTTGCGAGCCGCTATTTCGGCATGGCCAACTACGGCAAGATCTATGGGATGCTGTATATGCCGTTTGGCATTGCGTCAGCCGTCTCTCCGGTGCTCTATGGCCGGGTGCGCGATGTAACCGGTAATTACGACGGGATGCTGTTCGCAGCGATGTTCCTGTTTGCAGGCGGAGCGGTTCTGCTGATCACATTGGGCCGTTATCCGGTGTTCGGCACCAAGCCTGAACCAGCAGCATGAGCGCTGCGGTTGCCCTTGATCCGCTGGCGATGCTGACAGGTCTGGTCGCATCCGGATCGCTGCTGACCGACGCGGCGAACCAAGAACTTTATCGCAACGATGTCTATTCCGCCGGCCCTGCCCCGCTTGCCGTATTCCGCCCAAATTCGGTTGACGAGCTGGCAGCCGGGATTGGCGCTGCCACTGGGTCCGGGATCGCGATTGTCCCGCGCGGCGGGGGGATGAGCTATACCGGGGGTTATCTCTCCCCCACCCCGAACTTCATTTTGATCGATACCACCAGCCTTGACCGGATCGTCGCGCTGGACGAGGCGGATATGACGGTGACGGTCGAATGCGGGATCAGCTGGGACGCGCTGCGCCGCTTTCTTCAGCCCAAGGGCCTGCGGGTCCGGGCCTGGGGAACGCTATCGGGGATCAACGCCACAGTGGGCGGCGGGATGAGCCAGAACGGCGTATTCTGGGGCGCAGGCGGCGGGACCGTGGCGGATAGCGCGCTAAGCTTTGATGTGGTGCTGGCCGATGGCAGCGTGGTTTCCACTGGCAGCAGCTTCTTCCGCCCCTTTGGCCCCGATCTGACTGGTTTGTTTGCCTCTGATTGCGGCGCGTTTGGCGTGAAAGCGCGGGCAACATTGCGGCTGGTGCGCGAAGGGGCTGGCCTGGCCTATGGCAGCTTTGCGTTTGACGATGCCGCGGGCGTTTTTGCCGGGATGAGCACGGTCGCGCGCGAGGGACTGGCGAGCGAGAACTTCGGCTTCGATCCGTTCCTGCAGGCCCAGCGGATGAAGCGCGATAGCCTGACCAGCGACGCCAAGAGCCTTATGACGATGATGAAGGCGCAAGGCTCATTGCTCAAAGGCCTCAAGGAGGGGGCCAAGGTTGCACTTGCTGGCCGAAGCTTCCTTGATGATGTGCCGTTCAGCCTTCACTGCATCGCCGAACGCCGCCGCGTGGGCGAGGCTGAGGCTGATATGGCCGAGATCACCCGGCTTGTTGAAGCTGCCGGGGGCCGCGCGATAGAGAATACGATCCCCAAGATATTGCGCGCCAACCCTTTTCCGCCGGTTAATTCGATGGTTGGCCCAGCAGGCGAACGGTGGGTTCCGGTCCATGGGTTCCTGCCCCATTCGAAACTTGTCGAGGGGTGGGATGCGATCCAGGCGCTGTTTGCTGCCAATAGCGCTGAGATGGCGGCCAATGGCGTGCAGGCAGGAGCCATGATCGCCGCTGTCAGTCCGCAGGCCTGCCTGATCGAGCCGGTGTTTTTCTGGCCCGATGCGCTGAATCCGCTCCACCGTCATGCCGTGGAACCAGCGCACCTCGCCAAGCTCAAGGGCTTTCCCGCCAATGCCGCCAGCACCGCGCTGGTGCACAGGCTGCGCGGCGCAGTGGTGGAATTGTTCCGCCAGCGCGGCGCGATCCATTTGCAGATCGCCCGGACCTATCCGCTCAAGACCAGCCATTCGAAGGCAGGCTGGGCGATGCTGGAGGCGCTCAAGCGGCAGGTCGATCCCCATGGCCTGATGAATCCGGGAAGCCTTGAATTATGAGTGCGCCGATCGTCCCCTATTCTGCTGTCGTCCCCTATTCTGCTGTCGCCCCCTATGCTGCTGTCGCCCCCTATGCTGCTGTCGCCCCCTATGCTGCTGTCGCCATGCAACTGATGGCCCGGTCGGTCGAAAACTGCGCCGATGATACCGCCGCCCGTGTGCAAATCCTCGGCCATATCGGCGCAATCGAGGGGCAGATTCGCGGCGCTAGGATTTTCATCGAGCAGTTCACCGGGCGGCCGGTCAAGCTGGCGGTGCTGCCCGAATATCTGTTCACCAGCTATCCAGGCCGGGTCGGCATTCCCGAATTCGCTGCCCGCGCCGCTTTTGCCCAAAATGGCCCGGAGTATGCCGCGCTGGGCGCAGTGGCGCAGCGGCTGGGGCTGTTTCTGGCGGGCAATGCCTATGAAACCGATGCGCATTTCCCCGGCTTTTATTTCCAAACCAGCTTTGTGATCGATCCAGCAGGCGATGTGGTGCTGCGCTATCGCCGGCTGCTGTCGATGTTTGCGCCCAGCCCGCATGATCTGTGGGATGCCTATCTCGATCACTATGGACTGGAAGGCGTTTTTCCGGTCGCCGATACCGCGATTGGCAAGCTAGCGGCCATCGCGTCGGAAGAAATTCTTTACCCCGAAATCGCCCGCGCTCATGCGTTTCGCGGGGCGGAGCTGTTCGTCCATTCCTCCAGTGAGATCGGATCGCCGCTGACCACCGCCAAGGATATCGCCAAGCGCGCCCGGGCGTGGGAGAATATGGCCTATGTCGTGTCGGCCAATACCGCCGGGATTTCCGGTGCAGCGCTGCCGCTGGCCAGCGCGGATGGCAACAGTCAGATCGTCGGTCCCAATGGCAAGGTGCTGGCCCAGTCTGGCGCGGGCGAGACTTTCACCGCCTTTGCCGAAATCGACATCGCCCATCTGCGCGAATTACGCCGGGTGCCCGCGATGACCAACAGCCTGGCCCGTCAGCGCCCGTCACTGTTCGCCGCCGCCTATGCTGGCGCACATGGTCAAGACGCCAATGCGATGCTGGCAGGCGGCGTTCCGCACGTGCCCGAGCGAGAGCATTTCCTGCGCGCCCAAGCAGTCGTGATCGAAAAACTGTCCAAAGCCGGAGTTATCTGATGAAGCACCGCACCGTATCGGGGATAATCCGCTACACCTCGATGAAACCGGGAATGGAAGGGCAGGAACGCGGGCGGGAATGGTTCACATTCACCCACCACGGCGATGGCAGCGTTATCATGCACGCATGCTGCGAGATTGAAGAGCCTGCGCCCACAGTGCTGCGCAACATCATCTATCACCTTGGCCCGGATATGGTGCCGCTCAATCTGCACGTTCATCTGACAATCGGCGATACCTTCATGGGATCAGGCTGGCTGCGCCATGACGATGTCGCCGGGATAATCGAATGCGAAAGCTTTGGCCCTTCGATCGGGCGCATCTCGCAAAAGGTTCAGGCGGGCGTATTCGATGCCTTTGGCACGCATCCGGTGGTTGGTGATGGTTATCTGGCCAGAAAGATGGATGTCAGCAAGGGCCCGCACCGGCGTTCAATGCGCTGCTTTCTGCCCTCGCCCGATCACCGCGGCGCGACCCCGCCGCTGATCGCCGAGGTCAACATCACGCTGGAATATGTCGGAGAGGAAGAGAAAACCGTTGCAGCCGGGACATTCGCATGCCGCCACTTCCGGTTTGTTGATGACAGTGCCGGGGGCATGGGCGGCAAGACCCATCCCGATTATGATATCTGGGTGACCGCGGATGATGATTGCATCCTCGTCTATGGCACGATCGATGGTTATATGATGAACCGCTACGAGCTGGTAGAATTGGTACGGAACTAGCGCGATGAAAGTTCTTATCATCGGCGCTGGGCTGGGCGGTCTTACAACTGCCATAGCCCTGCAACAGCAAGGCATTGAGGTTGAAGTTTTCGAGGCGGCGAACCGCTTGGAAGAAACTGGCGCAGGGCTGACATTGGGACGCGGCGCGCAACATGTGTTCCGGGATCTGGGCATCCAGGCCGATGTTGCCGCTGCAGCCTGCCCGGCTGGCATCCTGCCATTCCTGCATTACCGCACTGCTCGCATCATCATGGGCGCAATTGATCCGGGTGATGGTACGCCAGACGACGGGGTGGAAGACATTGTGCGCCACATCTATCGTGCAGACCTGCAAAAGGTGTTGCTGAAAGCCGCCGCAAAGCTGGGCGTTCCAATCCACACCGGATACCGGCTTGAAGCGTTCGAGAATGCGAGTTCGCATGTCACCGCCTGCTTCGCCAATGGGGTGAGAGCTGCCGGCGACGCGCTGATCGGTGCAGACGGAGTGCGCTCGGCAGTGCGGGCGCTGCTGTGGCCAGACGACGTCCCGCGCTACACCAATCATGTCGCCTATCGCTTTCTGGTTCCGATGTCACAAGCTGCGCCCCACATGAAGCTGGGCAGAAGCGCAATTTTCATGGGCCCCCAGCGGTCCTTCAACCGCTACACAATGTGCCAGGGCGCGGTGGTCAACTGCGCTGGTCTGGTCGAAACCGCTGAGCAGGTGGCCGAGGGCTGGTCGATTGCCGCCAGCACTGCCGAGCTCGAAGCCGCTTTCGCTGGATGGCATGCCGATGTGCAAGGCATGATCGCGCAGGCCGGGGCGATCATCAAATGGGGCCTCTATGATCGAACCCCGCTGCACCAATGGGCGCGCGGGCGGGTAACGCTGCTGGGCGACGCTGCCCACGCCATGCTGCCGTTTCTGGGCATGGGCGCAGCCATGGCAATCGAGGACGGCTGGGTGCTGGCCCGTGCATTTGCATTGGAGCCGCAGGCGCAGGCCGCGCTGGCCCGGTACGAAGCCGCACGGCACGCACGCACCGAACTGGTCCACGCCATGTCGAAGAAGCAGGGCGAACTGACTCAGGCGATCGATCCGGATACATTCGAACCTGCATCCGCCCCGCTCGGCAATGACGAAATGATGGGCTTCAATCCGGTCGCGGCAGAAATCTAGCGCGGGGTAATGCTAGGCTGCGCGCATCGGCTCGAACACCCGGTCAATAAAGGCCTTCATCGTCGCTTCGCGGTCCGCAGCCACGCCGTCCTTGTTCGCTTCAAGCGCCAGCAGCCGTTCCTCCTGAACCCATACTTCCTGGGCAAGGTTCATTACCACGGCAACCAGCCGGTCAAGCCCCGGATCGGCGAAAAAACGGGCCCGCCCAGCCGCATCGTAAAGTTCGGGCGGGGCATCCTCGGGGCGCAAATCATCTTTCACTTTTTCCACGCTCCAAATCCAAACCACATCACCCCTTCGGCAAGTCGCCCGGTTGTGGCCTGGCCAACCACCTCTGCCGCGTCATTTGCGACCATATCGGCAATCGCCTGCTCGCCGTAGATCCCGATCGAGGGGACGACAAACTGGATGTAATCTTCCTCGGCAAAGCCAGCGTTAGCGCATAGCTCAGGCGGATTCTCGTCCCGGAAGGCCTTGTAGAACGGCTCCTCGTTATAATAGCCGTCCCAATCCAGGTAGAAGCCATCGAACGCGCTCATCTCACGATTTGGCGGCAGCTCCATGTGCAGCAGCAAGCCGCCCGGACGCAGGACACGATAGGCTTCGGCAAAGGCGGCGGTGCGGGATTTCTTCGATAACTCATGCAGGAACATGCTGCTCCACACCACATCAAAGCTGGCATCCGGATACGCGAGCCGATCCGCGCACATCTGCTGAAAATGGACTTCCTGTCCCTGCAACTTTGCCCGCGCCGAGCCATAGGCGAGCGGCCCCGGCGCAGCATCAATCGCGACAACTTCGGCGGCGGGATAGGTCTGCTTCCACGGCAGCGTGTTGTGCCCAATCGTGCAACCCGTATCGAGGATCCGCTGCGGCGCGAAATCGGGGTAACGCAGCTTGATGTATCTGGCCATCGACAGGCCGATGTCATCAAGGTTAGCCCCCATCAGACCCATCGAAAAAACCGCCAGCCCGCGGTCATAAACCGCGCCCGCCTCAAGGCTATCGGCGCCCCGCGTATAGCCGCCCGGCATCAAATGAACATCGACGGCTGTGACATTTCGCGGTATTTCAAGGGTGGGATCCAGCGTCAGCGAACCCGGCGCAGTCTCGGCCCGCTTTGCTTCTGCCGCCAAACGATCCCGCTCACGCTCGACACTGCCCGCGACGCTGGCCCAGACCATTTTCTGCGCCTGAACCCGCATTGTAGAGTAGATGTTGAAGGCGGGATCGCCGCGCAGCGCCAGATGCGCCTCGCGGCTGGTCGCGGGCTCGCGCCCATGAGCCCTGCGATAAGCCGGCTCGGCCCGCCGATCATAGGCGCTGCGCAAATCGGCAGCGAGGTCGTTCAGGATCAGGTTGCGAATGCCCGAAACGAACCGGCCGCGCGCAACTTCATCAGGGGTTTTCTGCGCATTCATCGCGTGCTGCAACTCTAGCGTCATGGCTTGGCTCCGTCAATCTGCGCGATTCCCTCGGGCGGGAAGTCCGCGCTATAGCTATCATCACCCACGCGCCCGACAAGGTCTTCTCGCAACGGTGCCTCAGGATAAACCGCGACGATATAATCGCCAGCAGGCGGGCTGAGACGCAGGGGTTTGATCTGTTCCTGATAGGTCTTGCTGTTCCAGAACGCTTTGGCATTGGCCATGCAAGGGAACCGGACAATCAGATTGACGTAGCCTGCGGGCGCCGCGCCTTCGAAGATTTCCTGCGGGAAAGCCAGGTTCACATAGTACCCGCCAAGCTGCCTGTAGAGCCCGCTATCGGCAATTGCCTTGCCATAAGCCAACATCCGCACCCGATCATGCGTGGGGCCGGAAATGACCATGATCACTGGCTGATCGCAGATGCCCGAAAGCGGCGCGGCGGCCCGCGCACCGGCAAGCGGCTTTGCCGCTGTCACTGCCGGATCGACAGCTTGCGCCAGCATCAACAGGCCTGCCAGGATCACGGCGTTCTCTCCTCGTTACAAAGCGTCCATTTCCATGGCCGCCCATCCTGAAACCATTGCCAGGTCCGGGCGCGCGTCAGGCCATCGGCGGCAATCGCGATCATCTCGATATAATAGGCACCCGGCACATCGAGCCGGTCCAGCTTGAGCATCAGCACATCCTCGGCAGTTTGCCAGCCATATCCGGCGAAGCGGTCGGTTTCCCAGACCAGCTTTTCGCCCTCCAGCTTGCCGCCAAATTCGTAAGTGGCTTTGCGCCCGTCCTCCCACTCCAGCCAATTGTGCTGGATATAGTGCCACTCGCCATGATCGGGAAATTCGCACCAGGTCTTGACCCGGTGGGCATCGAGCAACGCGCCATCGCCAGCAAAGTGCCGATACCAGCCGTCCCAATGCCCCTCGTGGCGCAGCATCGCAGGCATTGCGGCGGCAAGCTGGGCGCGGTTGCTCATGCTTGCGATTGCCAGCTGGAAACGATTTCGCCGCCGCTTGCGAACCAGCATTCCTGCCGCGCTGCCAATCGTTCCAGCAGCCGCTCGAAAGCGGCGATCCGATAGGGCAGACCCATGATATAGGGCGTGACGTGGATCGGCAGCATCCGCCCGCCGCCGGTTGCTGCTGCTTCGCCCACCAGCCAATCGAACGCATCCTCCAGGCTCTGCGCCCAGCTATCCGCCGATTGTTGCTGCACCGTGATGATCTGGCGATCGGACAGCTCGTGGTTGAGCGGGCAGTTGATCAGGCCATTGTTGAAACGGTATGGCAGCTCGTCATTGACCCAGTCAGCGCACCAGACAATGCCATGTTCCTTGAGCAGATCGGGAGTTCGAAAGCTTTGCGAGCGGGCGATGGAGAGCCAGCCAGATGACCGCACGCCGCTGGCCGCTTCAAGCCGGGCCAGGGCATCGGCGATCAAGGCCCGCTCCTCGGCCTCGGTCAATGAACTGTCGATCGTGCCGTTCATGTCGGTGGAATGGGCGATGATCTCATGCCCGGCCAGCGCTCGGACCAGTTCGGGATAGCGCTCCGCCACCGCCGCATTGGTCGCAAAGCTGGCGCGCGCGCCAATCTTATCCAGCGCATCAAGCATCCGCCACACTCCCACCCGGTTGCCATAATCGCGCGCGGTATAATGGCGATAGTCGGGATAAGCAGTCTGCATATGGCCCGGCGCGCGGAACGGAGTGTCGCTGGGCACAATCGGGAACCACTCAAGGCTGACGCAGACCCACACCGCGACCGAGCCCTTGGGCCAGGTGATCGGCGGACGCTGATGCAGCGCGGACCATGGGTAAAGATCATGGTCATAACCAAGGCGGCGGCGCGGATATTCGAGATAGGCGGGATCGAGGCTCATTTCTGCTGCTCCCGCCAGGCATCGACAATCTCACCGGCGTGGGCGATCCATGCCCGGCCATCGGCGGCGATATGGCGCAGCGCCTCTTCGAACGGGCCGATCCGGTGCGGCTGGCCGATCAGATAGGCATGGAGCGGAATACACATGACCGTGCCGGAATTTTCGCCCTCAGCCGCCAGCCGCTCATACTGGCGGACCAACGTATCGGCATATTCGCGGCCCGACATATTATAGACGAAGAAGCCGTAGTGATCGTTGACCTCGAGGCTGTAGGGGATCGAGGCAAGCTGCCCGCTGGCGACTTTGACATCCTGCACCTGATCGTCGTGATAGAGATCGCAGGTGTAATCGAGGCCCGCCTCTGCGATCAAATCAAGCGTGTGCGGGGTATGGGTCAGCGCCGGGGCGAGCCAACCGCGGATCGTCTGCCCGGTTGCCTCACGTACGGTGCGGATCGAATCATCGATGATTGCGCGCTCTTGGGCCTCGTCCATCCCATAGGCATAGCGGGTGTTGTAGATGCCGTGGCTGAAGAACTCCCAGCCGCGTGCATTGGCGTCAGCGACCAGTTCGGGATGGTGCTGGCATAGCGCGACCGAAAGGCTGACCGAGCCGGAAAAGCCATGCTTGGACATGACGTCGGCCATCCGCCAATGCGAAACGCGGTTGGAATGATCGCGGTGGCCATAGCCAACGACATCGGGATGCGGGCGGGTCCATGCCTTGCGGCTGGGATGGGCGGGCGGATCGATCTCGTAATATTCAAGATTGGGCGCGATCCAAACTGCCACGGACTTGCCACCGGGCCAGGTAATTTTCGGGCGGCCGCGATAGGCGGCGTAAGCATACAGACCCGGATCAGGCGCACCTTCCCTCATCGCGCGGCGAACCAATCGATCACGGCCTGAACCGGCTCGACATCGGCATATTTCAGCTGAAGATCGGTCAGATTGGCGAAGTGATAGCTTTCATGCTTGTCGGCGCAGGTTTCGATCGGGACAATCGTGCGATAGCCGTGGCTAAGCGAATCAACCGCAGTGGCGCGAACGCAGCCAGATGTGGAACCACCGGTCACCACCACCGTATCGACCTTGTGCCAATTGAGGTAGCTGGCCAGCTGGGTTTCAAAAAAAGCCGACGGCATCCGCTTGGTATATTGCAGATCATCCACGCCTATTTCGACCCGCGGATCATACTGGTGCCGCTCGCTGTCATATTTGATGTTCTGCAAACTGTCGGGCGTATCGGTGCGGGTGCCCCAGATCCCGGCGTCGCCAGCGTCAGCCTTGTAGGCGACGCGGGTCCAGATCACTGGCATGCCATAGCTGCGCGACAAGGCACTGATAGTATTCACATATTCAATCTGACGCGGGTCAGTTTCATAGGCGGTCGCGAACTTGTCGAGCGCGGTATAGGCCTGCTGGAAATCGACATTCACCACAGCCAGCTTGTGCCCGAAGCCAAACTTCTTGCGCGCCGGATTGGCCATCACCGCGTCAAAGATCTGCCGGGCGGTCTTGCCATCGGTGACCATCCGCGTGCCGAGCAAACGCATTAATTCGAACTCCCTCGCTTGCGCAGACTTTGCCGCCGGACTATTGCCTTGTCGAGCGAAATTTGTCCGGACAAATTCATGTCTATATCCATCTCACGTCACTATCTGACGATCAATGGCCGCCGCGTCCATTATCGCAGAGCGGGCAAAGGTCCGCCACTGCTGATGGTGCACCAAAGCCCGCGCTCATCGGGTGAATATGAAGAGCTGATGCAGCAATGGGGCGCGCAGTTCACTTGCATCGCGCCTGATACCCCTGGCTTTGGCCAATCCGAGCCGCTTGCAAAGGCCGTTCCTGACATCAATGACTATGCCGATGCGCTGGCGGAGTTTGTGCATGCGGTGGGGCTGGATCGGGTGCCTGCCTATGGCTTCCATTCGGGGGCGATCATTTTGATTACCGCGCTGAAGCGCCATCCGGCCTTGTTCACCGGCATTGCGGCAGGCGGTTATGCCGTCTGGACCGAGGCCGAGAGCAAGGCCTTTGGCGAAAACTATACCCCGCCCTTCCTGCCGCTGCCCTATGGCGAGCATCTGATCTGGGGCTGGAACCGGATCCTGGAGCAAAGCTGGTTCTTCCCGTGGTATGACGCCCGGCCCGAAACTCGGCTGGCAAGCGCCCATGATGATCCGGCGCGGGTTCAGGATATCATGATGGAAATCCTCGCCGCGGGGGATTCCTTCCGGCTGGGCTATGCCGCCGTGCTGCGCGCGCCGCGCGATGTGCCGCCGCCAGGCAGCGTCACGGCGCCTGTATTGATCACTGCCTATGATGCTGATCCGCTTCAGGTGCATATTGACCGCCTGGGAGCGATGCCGCCGAACTGGTCTGCTTTCAAGGTGGCAACGCCGGCCGAGCATCTGGCTGAGAGCCTGTCGTTTTTGCGCGGACTAGAATCCGATCCCTGCGCGCCGCTGGCGCAAGACCCGGACCAGGGCTTCATCCACATACAGACCGATCAGTTCGATGGCCTTATCCATTGGCATGGCGCCGATAGCGCAACTGCAGTGACCATTCCCGCCCCGGGCCGGGCCGCCGCGCTGGTCAATGGCGCTGCGTTCGATCCGCCGGGGCATGGTCTGTCCGATGATTGGAAGGGCGCAGCACCAACCGCATGGCAACCGTGGCGCGAGGTGTTCGAAGCGGCCTGCATCCAGCGCGGCTTCACCGCCGTGCACCATGAAAATGTAGCCCAGGGCGATCCGGACCAATTGTTCCCAAGTTTCGCGCCTGATCGCTTCGGCTGCCATTTGACCAAGGCATGGGCCATCGTCCGTGCCCGGCATTTCTTCGAGCCGTGGTATGCTGCTTGTGCGAGCAATGCGCGCGACTTCGATCCGGCGGCCCTTGCCCCCGAACGCCTCGCCCTGGAGCATCTTGCATTGCTTCAGGCACGTACTGCGCTTGCTTTTGCGCAAGCCCTGACCAAAGCTGGTGGAGAGAGTTTTGTCGATCCATGATGGTCTGGTTGAAATCCGAACGGCACTTCTCGAAATGCTGGCTGCGCGCGACTGGCGCTCGCTAGCAAGATAGGGCCGCCCAATGGCAAAGACGCTGTTTGAAAAGATCTGGGAAAGCCACCGCGTTGCCGATCCGGCAGCGGGAGTCAGCCTGATCGCGATTGACCGGGTGTTCCTGCACGAGCGGACCGGGGCAGCGGCGCTGAAAAGCATGGCGCAGGCCGGCCGCAAGCTGGTTGATCCAGCGCGCGTATTTGCGGTGATGGATCATATCGTCGACACAAGACCAGGCAGGGGCGATCAGACGCTGGTGGCAGGCGGGCAGGCCTTCATCACCGAAACCCGCGCGGCCGCACAGGCTGCCGGGCTGACGCTGTTCGATGTGACTGACCGCGATCAGGGCATTGTCCATGTGATCTCGCCAGAACTTGGCATCGTGCTGCCGGGGCTGACGCTGGTTGCGCCCGATAGTCACACCTGCACCCAAGGCGCATTCGGCGCGCTGGCCTGGGGTATCGGATCGAGCGAGGCCGAGCACGCCATGGCCACCGGCACGCTGCGGCTGGCCCGGCCGCAGACCATGCGGGTCAGTTTTACCGGAACTCTTAGCCACGGGGTTACCGCCAAGGACATGGCACTGACGCTGATCGCCCGCCACGGCGCGGGCGGCGGCGCGGGGCATGTGGTGGAGTTTGCCGGAGACGCCGTGACCGCGCTCGATATGGAAGCGCGGATGACCCTGTGCAATATGGCGACCGAGTTTTCGGCGATGACCGCGATCATCGCGCCCGATGCGCAGGCCTTCGCCTATCTGGCCGGGCGGCGCTATGCCCCGGCCCGTTTCGATGCGCCCTATTGGGCCAGCCTTCACAGCGATCCGGATGCGGAGTTTGACTACGAGATTACCATCGATGCTGCCAGCGTTGCGCCGATGGTCAGCTGGGGGACCAGTCCCGAACAGAGCATCGCGGTCGACGCCCGGATCCCGCAAGGGCCGCAGCGCACCCATGACTATATCGCCCTGGAGGCGGGCCAGCGCATTGCCGGAACGCCCATCGACGCGGCTTTCATCGGCAGCTGTACCAACAGCCGCCTGTCTGATCTGCGCCGCGCTGCCGCGATCCTGAAAGGACGCCGCATCGCGCCCGGCATCGCCAAGGCGCTGGTCGTCCCCGGAAGCTCGGCGGTGAGACGCGCAGCGGAGGCTGAGGGGCTCGACAAGATATTCACCGACGCCGGGTTCGAATGGCGGGAAAGTGGCTGTTCGCTGTGCTTCTATGCCGGCGGCGAAGGCTTCGCGCCGGGCAGCCGCACGATCAGCAGCACCAACCGCAATTTCGAAGGACGGCAAGGCCCCGGCATCCGCACGCATATCGCCAGCCCCGAAACCGTCGCTGCCAGCGCGCTGGCTGGCTGCATCGCCGATCCGCGCAAGGCGGCAGCGCCATGATCCCCTTCACCACCCTTACCTCACGCGCGGTGCCGCTGCTGCTCGACAACATCGATACTGACACGATCATTCCCAGCCGCGAGATGCGCTCTACCGGGCGCACCGGGCTAGCGGACGGACTGTTTGCGCCATGGCGCTACACCAATGCGGATCAGCGGATCACCGACCCCGCGTTTGCGCTCAACCAGCGCGATGCGGCAGGAGCCAGCCTGCTGCTGGGCGGGGCGAACTTCGGCTGCGGATCGAGCCGCGAACATGCGGTCTGGGCACTCAAGGAATATGGCATCGCCTGCGTCGTCGCAGAGAGCTTCGCCCCGATCTTTCGCGGCAATTGCATCCGCAACGGGTTGTTGCCAATTGAGCTGCCGCGCGTTGCGATAACAGCGATGCAGTGGCAGATTGTCACCGTTGATCTTGCCGCGCAGGAAGTTCGCGCTGGTGCTGAAGTGTATCACTTTGCCGTGGACGCAGAGGCGAAAGCCATGCTGCTGGGCGGGCTGGATGTCATTGACCTGACCCTCCAGTCCCGCCCCGCAATCAAAGCCTGGACCGAAACAGACCAGAAGCTGCGACCATGGGTTTATCTGGAGAAACACGCATGAACCGGATCCTCATTTCAGAAGTTGGCCCGCGTGACGGGCTGCAATCGATCAGCCGGGTGATGCCGCTGGAGGCCAAGAAAGCGTGGATCGCGGCGGAGGCTGCGGCGGGTGTGCCAGAAATTGAGGTTGGCAGCTTCGTGCCGCCCAGCCTGCTGCCGCAGATGGCCGATACGCCAGAGCTGGTCGCGTTTGCGCGGGAAATTCCCGGCCTCAATGTCGTGGCGCTGGTCCCCAATGCCAAGGGCGCAGCGCGGGCGGTGGCGGCGGGGGTTCACGGAATGAGCATCCCCTTTTCGATGAGCGAAACCCATTCGCTGCGCAATGTCCGGATGGATCATCCGGCGATGCTGGCCGAGATTGCCGCCGCGGCGAAAATCGCAGCAGCAGCGGGGGTCCATTTCGCAGTGGGGCTATCGACCGCGTTTGGCTGCACCATCGAGGGCGCGGTGAGCGAGGATCAGGTAGTGCGCCTTGCCGCTGCTGCTGCCGAGGCCGGAGCGCAGGAATTCAGCCTGTCAGACACCACCGGCTATGCCGATCCGGCGCAGGTCAAGCGGCTGATCCGCAAGGTGCGCGGCGCGGTGGGGGCAAAGCTGACGACATTGCACCTCCACAACACTCGCGGGCTGGGCCTGGCCAATGCGTTGGCGGGGTTGGATGAGGGGATCACCACGCTTGATGCCTCGCTTGGCGGGCTGGGCGGGTGCCCCTATGCGCCGGGCGCTTCTGGCAATCTGGTAACCGAGGATCTGGTGCTGATGCTCAACGCCATGGGGCTTGAAACCGGGATCGATCTGGACCGGCTGCTGGCGGTGCGGAAAATCCTGGAACAGGCGCTGCCAGGCGAGCCGCTCTATGGCTTCACCCCGGATGCCGGGCCGATGCTCGACTATCACGAAAGGCTGGCACGATGACTGCTCCCACCCCGCTTGCGGGCATCAGGGTGATCGAGTTCACCCATATGGTGATGGGGCCAACGGTGGGCCATATTCTGGCGGGCCTTGGTGCCGAAGTGATCCGGGTCGAGCCGATCGGCGGCGATCAGACCCGGCGGTTGCTGGGTTCGGGCGCGGGCTATTTCCCGATGTATAACCGGGGCAAGCAATCGATCTGCCTCAACCTCAAATCCGCATCAGGTTTGAACATCGCGCAGGAGCTGTGCGCCGGGGCCGATGTGGTGGTGGAGAATTTTCGTCCCGGCGCGCTTGATCGGCTGGGGCTGGGGTATGAGGCGCTGTCCGCTGCCAATCCGCGCCTGATCTATGCCAGCGAAAAAGGCTTTCTCCCTGGTCCCTACGAACAACGCACCGCGCTGGACGAGGTGGCACAGATGATGGGCGGGCTGGCCTATATGACCGGGCCGCCGGGCAAACCCTTGCGTGCAGGGGCCAGCGTGATCGACGTGGCTGGCGGAATGTTCGGCGTGATCGGGATCCTCGCCGCGCTGGAGGAACGCCACCGCACCGGGCGCGGACAAAAGATTGTCGCCAGCCTGTTCGAGACCACCGCCTATCTGGTCGGCCAGCATATGGCGCAGTTTGCCGTGACCGGGAAACCCGCCGCGCCGATGCCCGCGCGGGTTTCCGCATGGGCGATCTATGACGTGTTTGAAACGCTGGACGAGCCGGTATTCATCGGCGTTGTCACCGACGCGCTGTGGGAGAAATTCTGCACGATGTTTGCGCTGGACGCGCTGTGGGCGGACGAAACCATCCGCGCCAATAACCAGCGCGTGCTGGCGCGGGACCGGATCCTGCCCACCATTCGCGCGCTGATTGCGGGCATGACCCGCGCCGAAGTAATCGCAAGGCTCGATGGCACCGGCATGCCGTTTGCCCCGATCGGACGGCCCGAGGATCTGTTTGATGATCCCCACCTTGCAACGGGCGGGCTGGAGCCAGTGACATTGGACAATGGCACCGAGACTCGCCTGCCGACTATCCCGCTGGAAATGGACGGCAAGCGCCCCGGCGGAGCGACCAGGCTGCCCCTGCCCGGCGCCGATGCCCGCGCCGTGCTGGCTGCACTGGGCTATGATGAGACCAGAATTGCCGCACTGATTGCCAGCGGCGCGGTGGAGGAAAGCTGATGAAGATTGCCGCGCTTCTTGTTGCCATGCTGCTGGGTGGCTGCACCCATGCGACAAATACCGGCGCTGCACCGGCAGCACCCGGCGTTTCCGCGCCGGCCGAGCGCCTGCCAACCGATGTCCGCCGGGTCACGCTGATCGTCCGCAACATGGAAAACAGCCTGATGCTTTACCGCGATGTAGTGGGGATGAAGGTCAATTATGATGCGGTGGTCGAAACCAGCGGGGTGGCGCTGCCCGCCGGGGTGCCGGGGGCCAAGGCGCGGCTGGTGCTGCTCAATGCCAATGATCCGTGGGTCGGCTGGGTCGGGCTGATGGAATGGACCACACCGCCGCTGGCCGATCCGGGCGCCTACCCCAAACGGATGGGACCGGGCGGGGTAGTGATCGTGATGAACACCGATGATGTCGATGGCCGCTGCGAGCGGGCGCGCTCAGTGCCGGGCGTAACCTTCACTGCCGAGGCACGGATGCAGGAATATGCTGGCCGCAATGGCGGCCCGCCGATCCGGGTGCGCGGCTGCAATTTCTTTGATCCCGATGGCATCCTGATCGAGATGAACCAGATTCAGAAATGATGTGATCCTCCCCGAGCAATGCTCAGGGAGGAAAGCCTCAGAACGGCTTCACCGTGCCGAGGAAGCAGATCCCCGAAATGGTGATCCAATAAACATAGGCCATTGCCCGGGCATATCCGATCTCACGCTCCAGCGCGGCTTCGGCAGCAGGATTCGGTCCCTCGGCCAGCTGGCGGAACCGCGTGGTCCAGGCCCGCATGATGAAGCGCAGGCCAAGCCCGATGCACAGCGCAAAGCCATAGAGCGTGAACTTCCACGCATACCAGCGGGTGCCCTCGCTCGCCTCGAACGGTCCGTTGCCCAACAGCGAGGATATGCCGACCACGAAGATCGCCGGGATCAGGATAAAACGGATACGCTCGTCCAGCTTGGTCAGTTTGAGGCCAAGATCGCTCTCGCGCTTGATGAAGGCGGCCCAGCACAGTCCCATCCAAACCGCCACCGCCAGCCACATCGCGGTCAGGTAGCCGCCGCCATAGGGCTGCAATCCATAAATGAAGCCCATATGAAGCCCCAGCGGCAGCAGCAGGATGATCCCGGTCCGCGCCAGAATATCGATCCGATAGGCGGTTTCCATATGCCGCCGCCGCTCATCGAGCGAGAGCTTGCGGTTGACCACATTGTAGCTCGTCTGGAACACCCCCCATTCACCGCCCAGCCAATAGACCATGGCGATAATGTGGAACCAGCGCAGCACCAGCACTTCTTCAAACATCCAGCTTCTCCCCCTGAACTTTCCCTGTCCGGCGCTATTCGCGGGCCAGCCTATCAACCCAATCCATGATCGGCGGATCGGGGTTCTGCATCGCTTCTACATCTTGCTGGAAACCGCGCATCACCCGGGCAAGAAAGGCCTTGGTCGCCAGGCCCCGTTCCTCGCCAGCATCGCGGTCCGGCTGGTAGCCATTGATATCGGCGCGGCTGATTGTGCCCTTGGCATCCAGCAGCCGTTCAATTGTATCGAGCCGTTCGCGCAGCACCGAAACCTCGGCGAGCATCGCCATGTTCAGCGACACCAGCCGATCAACCGCCGGATCCTCAAAGTAATCGGGACGCCGGCCCTTGGCGCGTGCACCGGCGCGGGCGATCCAGTCAATCTCGTCGGTCATGCCGCCAGATCCTGCGCCAAGGCCTTCCAGGCACCGTAGGCGTTCCACACAGCAGCGCGGCCATAATCTTCTTCCCCGGCCGTCGGAGCATCGGGGAAAATCGTCCGGTCTACTACCGCGCGCACGCCGATCACGAACTGGCTGTCCTTGGCAAAGCCTGCACCCGCCATAACATCCTTAAGGTCAAAGCCGTGCATCGCGGTCCAGAACGGCTCATTGTTGTTGAACGCATCCCAATCGCGCATGAACTGTTCAAACAGCGGCATTTCGGGCGAATATTGCGGCTGTTCGACATGCAGGATCAACCCCCCAGGGGCAAGCACCCGGTGGCATTCAGCCAGCAGCTTTGGCATCGCCTTGCCCGACAGCTCGTGCAGGAACATGGTGGTCTGGACCCAATCGAAATGCCCATCGGGATAGCGCGACAGATCCTCGCCATTGGCCTGGACGAAGCGGATATTGCGCACCCCCAGCCCCGCCGCCCGCGCCGCGCCATAGCGCAGCGACGCGCCGGCGGTATCGATCGCAATAACTTCGGCATCCGGATAGGCCTGCGCAATCGGCACCGCATTATGACCAACCGTAGCCCCGACATCGAGGATCCGGCGGGGCTGCCAGTCGGGCCGGTCCGCTCTGGCCCATGCTGCCACCGCCTGCCCGCCGCCATCGTTGAGGCCGCCAAGCTGGCCGCCGGTGGTCGCAAATATGCCGACATCATAATTCGCCCCGGCCGAGACATCGCCAGGCCGTTCTTCGCTGTGATAGCTGCCGGGCTGGCAGTGGATATCGACCGCGGTCTGATAGAACGGCTGGGCAATCGTCGGATCAAGCTCCAGCATTCCCGAATGCTCATTGAACTGGCGGGCCAGGGCATCAAGCTCGTCCAGTTGGCGCAGCACTGTCTGGCGCCCATTGTGCTGGCGCATCTCCATCGAATTGCGCTTCAGGGCGGACCACATCCGGTGCCAGGGATCGCTGTTCATCGCATCGCGGATTTCATAGCGGTGCTGCGGATCGCGGCCATGTGTCGCGCGGAAGCCGGGCAGCGCGCGGGTTTCATAGGCGAGCCGATTGCCCGCGCCGACCGTGCCGGAGAGGTAGCGGTTAAGGTGGGTCAGAAAGTTGAACCGCGCCGCCTCGTCATGATCGGTGCGCGCCAGCATCGGATGCCGGGTCAACGCGGAATAGGGCGGCGGAATGTCGATACTCATGAAACGCTCCTCCATCGGGGCGGTGCAGCATGCTGTCGGGCAATGAAAGATTTGTCCGGACAAATTTCACGCCAGCCGTGAACTGTCAAGACTTGTGCAACCTGCTGCTTGCTGCCGCAAGTCGTGAATTGCTGCCTTGATACAGATCAAACCCGCCAGGCGGTCACCGCGAAAATAGAGCCTTCACCCAAGGAACGGATTGATCAACGCCGCCAGCTCTGCCGGGGCGGCATCGAATAGCCCATAGCGCCAGTCGGGCCGGTCGATCAACCGCGCGCCCAGCCGTGCCGCCGCCGCTGCACTGCCAGCCTCCAGCCCGTCATGGGGGGCGATCACCAGCGCTGGCTGGCGAATCTGGTCAAGCAGCGGGGCAAGATCCACCTCCATCGCCGAACGCAGCGCCCATTCATTGTGCCGCCCGGCGCGCTGCTTTTCGGCCACCAGCCGGGCAATGTCATCGATGCTCTGTCCCGCCGCCTTAACCCCGTAGCTGCCAGACCATTGCCCCAGCAAATGCGTGCCATCCGCCGCAAAGGGTTCCTTGCCCTCATTCAATTGGGCAAGCAGCACCTTGCGGCGCGCCTTATCAAAAAAAGGCATGGAAACCAGCACCAGCCGCCGCACCTCGCGCCGCCGGGCGGTCAGATCAACCGCGATCGCCGCGCCGGTGTGGTAGCCCAGCAGATCAAAACGCCGCCCATAAGCAGGGGCCAGCGCCGCAAGAATGGCATCGCCATAGACAGCCAGTGTTGGCCGATCAGCCGGACGATCGCTTTCGCCATAGCCGGGCGTGTCAACCGCGATTGCTACCCGTCCATCGGCAAGGCGGGGCAGCAGTCTTTCAAACATCCGGCCAGACAGCGGCGTCTGGTGGAACAACAGCAGCGGCGGGCGCTTGCCCTTGCGCCGCAAGGGCTCTGCAATCCGGATGTGGAGCTGGCCGAACGGACCGGATAGATAGGCCCGGCGCAGGCCCGGCATGGCTGGTTCGGGCAGCGCGAGTGCCGGGATTGCCCAGCCTGCAGCCGCAAATCCAGCAAGGCGAAGCAGGCAGCGCCGATCCAGCATGGTCAGTTTAGCCGCTCAGTCAGCTCAAGCATATGGCCATCGGGATCAACGGCGAACATGAATTTGGCATCCCATTCTTCCGAAACGCTTTTGATATGGCTGGTTTCGGGTTGCTTGTGGATGGTAAAGCCCGCAGCGGCAAGTTTTCGTGCGACGCCAGCCATATCGGCGATCTCGATCATCAGGATCGGATCGCCCCGGCGCAGCGCGAAGGGCGGCGCGTCTTGCCTTTGGCCCTGCTGGAGCAGGCCGATCATACCAAGATAGGGATCTTTGCCCTTCATGATCACCAGCCGGTTGGGATCGCCAGGATTGACCCCTTCAACCGGCAGCCCGCCCGCCCGGGTTTGCCCCCACGGGCCGTTCAGCCACAGGGTAAACCCGAGGATCTCATAAAACCGGATCGAGCGTTCAATATCGAACACCAGCAGCGTCGTGCGGCGCATCACCGTGCCATCGCTGGCCTTGGCAGAAAGCGGCGCGGTGGGCGCGGCGCAGGCAGTGCTGAGCGTCACCAGCACCGCAAGCGCCAGCCGCTTCACTTGCTCTCGGCGGGCTTGGCCGCAGCCCGCTTGGCGTCGATGTGCTTTTTGAACACCGTCCAGCTGGTTTCATTGGGCCGCGTATCATCGGTGGGCGGCGGGACGGTATATGCAGGGTAGTTGGCGCGGACCTCTGTCTTCATCCAGGCCGGAAGCTCTTCAAAGCTGTTGACGCGCAGACCGCCCATATAGTGCACTAGCAATCCATCGCGACCTCCCATTTTCATCCACGGCATCCAGCGTGAAATCCGCCCCCAGCTGAACACCGAATCCTGAACCCTGGTTGCCTTGGGATTGGTCAGGTCAGCCATCGGCGCTGCCGACATCAGGAATTCCGAGGCCTGATATTTGCCCCCGACATAATCCTGATATTCGCCCGCCAACGGACTGTCATAAAATAGCAAGGCTGCCCCGCCGCCCGAATAGGCATAGCCGTTCATCACCATGGAATCGAAGCGGGCGCGCGGCTTGCCATCCTTGTCGCGGGCATAGCTGGGCTCGCGCGAGTTGACCGGATCATTGTGGACGTGGACAATTTCCACTTCCTCGGCGGTCCACGGGTTCTTCCATGTCCGCATCAGCTGATCGGTTTCAGGATCGAGGTAAAACACGATCTCGCGGTTGACCCCGCGTGAGCCGGGGCCGCGAACCGGATCGGTATAGGGCTTGCACTGCCGCATGCTCATCGCTGCAACATTGAACAGATGACGGTCCTTTTCGCCGCGGATCCGGCTGTAGACCGTTCCTTCCCAGTAATGCACTGCCACTTCGCCCTCTTTGAGAGAGCAGAACTGCTTGGTGTTCATCTTGAAGGCATCGTCGGAATTGGCCGGATCAAGCGGCTTGGGCGGCGCGGCTGCGGCCAGCAGGGCCAGCGCGGGAATGAGCAGAACGCGGCGCATCACTTTGCCTCCACTGGCTTGGCGGGGTGGAGCTTTTTGAACACCTCCCAGCTGGTTTCATTGGCCCGCGCATCATCCAGCGGCGGCGGCGCTGCGTATGTCGGATAGCGGGTGCGGATGATGCTGCGCATCGGTTCGGGCAGCTGATCGATCGAGGCCACTCTGCCACCGATCGTCGCAGTATAGATCGCGCCGTTACGGTCACCCATCTTCATCCATGGCAGCCACCCCGAGAGCCGCGACCAGCTGAGCGAGTGGTGACGCGGCGTGGCCACTTTGCTGTCAAACAGATCACTGGCATAGAAGAAGTCAGTGCCCATCTCCATCGCGTGATACGATCCGCCAACCCAATCCTGATAGTCACCCCCCAGCGGATTGCGATAGAACAGCGGCGCATTGCCAGATCGAAAAGCGCGCCCGTTCATCACGGTAAATTCAGCCTTGAGCGGCTTGCCATCCTTGCCATGCGCATACATTGCCGCGCGCATATTGACCGGATCATTGGCAACATGGATTACATCCAGCGCCTCGCCAGTCCAAGGATTGGTCCATTTATCGGCAATCTCGCCGGTTTTGGGATCGAGGTGGATCATCACCTCGCGGCTGACACTGCGAAAGCCTGAGCCGCGCTGCGGATCCGTGAGATTGATACATTGGCGGATGTTCATGCCCTGCAGCTTGAACAGCTCACGGTCCTTCTCGCCCTCGACCCGCGAGAACATCGCGCCCTTCCACCAATGGATCACGGTTTCACCCTGATTGAGCGAGCAGATCGACTTTTGCATGATCTTCAGCGCATCCTCGGCATTGACCGGATCCAGCGGGCGCGCAGCACTTGGCGCGGCGATTATCAGCCCCAGCGCGGCGGCCAGCAACACATGCTTCATCATTCACTCTCCTTGGCGGATTCGCCCGGCAGCATGGCGCGCAGTGTGGCGTCGCGGCGGACGAAATGGTGGTACAGGGCAATGGCGGCATGACCGGTCACCAGGATCAACAGACCCCAGGCGACGAGGAAATGAACCCAATAGAACACCGCCACCCCGGCCTTCGATTTGGGCAGCGGTGAGGGGATTTCGAACAGGCCCCAGAACTTGGTTCCACTGCCGAAGAAACTGGACGCCAGCCAGCCGGTCAGAGGCACGATCAGCATAAAGCCGTAAAGCGCGATATGAACGCGGTGGCTCCACAGCTTCTCCCATAGGGTAAGCTTTGCGGTTTGCGGAACCGGCTGGCGCAGGCGCCACCAGATCCGCATCAGGATCAGCGCCAGCGCAATCAGACCCAGCGCCTTATGCCAATGGATGTATTGGATGAAAATCTTCGGGCCCGAGGTGAACCACCAGGTCGAACCATTGACATGCAGAATAAAGATCGAGGTACCGATGATCAGTAACGCAATGGTCCAATGGAGCGCCTTGGCCACGGCGCCCCACCGATGTTCGCTGTTGCCCAAAGCCATCGCCCTAGAACCGGTAGTTGGCCGACAGCCCGAATTCGCGGCGGCGCGGCGACGAGACCAGGAAGCCGCGATAGAAGGTCAGCGTGGCGGGCTGGCCAGCAAAGGTGCGGACCGGATCGGGGATAATCAGCGTACGGCTGAAATCGAACAGGCGGGTGACCACCACCGGCGAGCGATCATCGGTGGCATTGTTGACCCAGGCGGTGAAAGTAATGCTCTCGCCAAATTCAATCCCGGCCCGCAGGTTGAGGTTAAAGCTGTCGCCGGTATGGGCCAGATTGTGGACCTGATCGTAGCGCTTCGATTCCCATGAGGCATCGGTGCGGAAGAAGAAATTGTTGTTGTCCGAGATCGGAAAGCGGAAATTGGTTGTTGCGCTGAGCTGGTGCACCGGGGTTTGCGGCAGGCGGTTTCCCGCTACCTGACCATCCGGCCCATCGACATCGGCAGGATTGACCATGGTTCGCGCCACATCAAGAAAGCTTGGCCGCCCATCGGTATCATAGATCTGTTCGGTGATTTCATCATAGAAATCAGTGAATTTGGCATCATTATAGGCATAGGCGATGCGGAAATCGAACCAGTCTGTCAGCTTGCCGGAAATGTCAGCCTCAAAGCCCTTGATCTGGGATGCACCGGCATTGACGATGAAGGGTACGGTGGTGAAAGTTCCCGAAGTGCGCTGATAGGGCTGCGACTGGGTCAGCTGCTGGTGTGACCAATCGAGGTAATAGGCGGCAAGGCCAAAATTGAGGGCACCGAGGCGGCCCTTGGTTCCCAGCTCATAAGACCACACGCTTTCTTCGGTGAAGACGTCATAGCCTCTGGACAGGAAGTCTGCGGTGAAAGTGGCGTTCGCATCGGTTGGCAGATCATTGAAACCGCCCGGCTTGTTGCCCTTGGCCACCGAGCCATAGATGTTCCAGTTTGACCCCAGTTCAAACCGCCCGGTAACGCGGGGCAGGAAGCTTTTGTAGGTTTCACTGCGAACATTAGTTGGATTGCCGACCCCGCGCAAAACCGAAACCTCGGTTGAACCGATGATCTTGTCTTCCTGATAGCGCGCTTCGGCGGTTACGGTGAACCGATCACCCAGATCGGCCTCGACCATGCCGAAGACCGCAATGTTGCGGACCCCGTCGGCCGAGGTAAAGCCAGAGCGGGCGGTGTAATTTACGTTGGTTCTGGTGGTATTGACAGTATAGCCGCTGTTGTCATCGGCCTTGAAATAATAGCCCCCGATCAGCCCCCGGATCGCTGCTGATTGCGGGCTTTGGATCCTGGTTTCAAAGCTGACGTCCTGGTTTGACCGATATTCGATTGTCAGGCTGGGATTGGCCGAAGCCAGATAGGTATTGTCAAAGCCGTTCTGGTTTTCCTGCCAGTTGAACGCGCCGACCATCGTCACGCTCCAGTCGCTGTCAGTAGTATACCGCAGCGTCGCATCACTGCGGAAATAGCTGCGTTGCAGCGGGAAATAGCCAAGCGCCTCAATCTCGGTATTGTTATAGGCAAAGGCTGCGGGCGATTTTACCTCTCCGCAATAATACCCCCGCGCGCGGGTGGATGAGCGGGGACTGCCTGCCAGCGTGCCGATGATAGTGGGCTGAAGGCAGTTGAGGCCCGCCGCCGGGATGAAGAACGAGGAATAGCCCTTGTCGCGGTCATGCCCGACTGCCGCGTTGATAATGACTTCAAGATGGGAAGAGGGCGTCCAGCGGATCTTCGCGCCGACATTCTGGCTGTCCTGCGTATTGATATCGCGCTTGCCATTGTCCAGATTCACATAATCGCCGCCGAAGTGATAGATTCTGGCGTTGAGCTCTACCGCCAGATGATCCCGCACCAGCGGCGCCTGAATATAAGCCGACACTTCCTGATGATCCCACTGGCCCAGCGTGGCATTGACCGCGCCGCGCAGCTCGTTGCCGGGCTTGCGGGTGACGAAGTTGATCGCGCCCGAAAAAGTCTGACGGCCAAACAGCGCCGCCTGCGGCCCGCGGATCACCTCGATCCGCTCCAGATTATCCAGCTGATAGCTGGTGATGTTCTGCGAAACGAAAACCCCGTCAACAAAGAAACCGGCGTTGGCAGCGCCCAGAATATTCGACATCCCGCGGATCGATGGGCGCACACTGGCCCCGCCATCACCGCCGCCGGTTCGGCCAAAGCCCTGCTTGAAATTGAACCCGGGAACCTGCCGTGAAAGATCCGAGATATTTTCAATGCCCGAGCCTTGGATTTCCTTTTCGGTGAGCGCCGTGATGGTCAGCGGGACATCGATCAGATTCTCTTCACGTTTACGCGCGGTGACGATGATCGCGCCGGTATCAACCCGGGTGCCATCATTTTCAGCCGGACCTTGTTGGGCCAGGGCCGGATCGGCGATCACCAACCCTCCGATCAGCGCGGTTGTCGCAAATAGCCGAATCCTGAACATTTCACTGACCCTCCCCAAAGGTTTGGCGCAGAGCCTATCTTGGAAGGATTGTGGGTCCAGTTTATAATATTTAAGTAAGCATACGCTAAATTTATGATCGCCGCTGCTCAAGCTCAAACTGCTGGCGCAGCCGGTCGGCAAAGATCCGGGCGGCGGCGGGCAACGGGCGGCCTTGGCGGGTTACCAGGCTCAGCGGGATGGTCCAGCCGAACCGGTCCGCACCAATCTGGACAAGAATCCCGTGCTCCAGATCAGCCTGGGCCATACCGAGCGGCAGGATAGTGACAAAATGATTTTCGGTCAGCAGGCTGCGGACCAGCGCGATGTTGCGGACATTGATTGCGGGGCGCGGCGGGGTGAGCCCCGCTTCCATGAACAAGTCCGGCCATTCGGGAACATTGGCCTCGATATTACCGATCGCTATCCACGCCGCCTGGGCCAGATCGGCGACGCTTATCGTGCGGCGTCCGGCAAGGGGATGGCCCGCGCCTGCCAGCACAGCCAGCCGCAAATCATCAAGCCGGGCCACTTCGAACCGATCATCCTCCAGATCATCGGGAACGGTCCCGACATAAAGCGAAAACTCGCCATCATGAAGTCGTTCGAGCACGGCGGGGGCAACCCCCAGCCCGACCGCGACATCAAGTCCTGGGAAATCCACTGACATGCTGGTCAGCGCTGCGCCAACTTCGGGCACAGCTGCGCTTAGCCCCATGCAGATTTCCAGCCTTCCAATAGTGCCGCTGCCAAAGGCGGCCAGCTCGTCGCGCGCTTCTGCCAGATCACGCTGAACCCGCTGGGCATAGCGGATGAATATTTCCCCTTCGTCAGTCAGCGTCAACGGGGTGGTTCCGCGCCGCAGCAGTGGACCTTCGAGTGCACGTTCCAACTGACTGATCGCGATGGACAGGGCAGGCTGGGTGATCCCCAGCGATTCCGCGGCAGCGGTGAATGATCCACGCTCAACCAAGCGAAGGAAATAGGTAATTTGCCGCAGACTGACTTCCATTTTCATCGTGATCGCCTCGATTCACTCTCATTTTTTATATCATAGCGTAAAAACTATAAATTGGACAGCAAGCGTCTTAGCAACGCAGTCATCGGTTGAAAGGGGCCAGAACGGCATGGCGAGCACTGCTGAAAACCCGGCCCAAGCAGGCCCGCAACTGCCCCGGAACGGGCGGCAGTGGCAGATGGCTGCAAAACCAAGCGGCGCGGTAAAGTTCAGTGATTTCAAGCTGGTTGAGGCGCCGTTAGGCCAACCGGGACCGGGAGAGTTTCTGATCCGCACGCTTTATCTGTCGCTCGCGCCGGTGATGCGCCAATATATGATCGATGGTGCCGGGATCGAGGCTCCGCTCCAGCCCGGTGACGTGATTCATGGCCGCGGGGTTGGTCAGGTGGTCCGCTCGCGCCATCCAGATTTCCACCCCGGCGATCTGGTCCATGGCAAGCTGGGCTGGCAGGAATATGCGCTGAGCGATGGGGCCGAAGATAAGCTGATGTTCAAGGTTCATGCCGCTGATCTGCCGCCGTCGACTGCGCTGGGAGTGCTGGGGATCACGGGGTTTTCGGCCTATGTCGGGCTGTTCGATATCGGCCAGCCAAAGCACGGGGAAACGGTGCTGATCTCTGGCGCGGCAGGCGGTGTTGGTTCGGTTGCCGGGCAGTTGGCGCGGATTGCCGGGTGCCGTACGATCGGTATTGCCGGAAGCGCTGAAAAATGCGCCACGCTGACCGGGCAGCTCGGTTTTGATGTGGCGCTGAATTATCGCGAGCCGGGTTTGGAGGCCGCTATTACCGCCGCCGCGCCCGATGGAATCGACGTGATTTTCGATAATGTCGGCGGCCCGGTGCTGGATGCGGGATTGGCCCGGATAAACCGCTTTGCCCGGGTGGTTAGCTGCGGGCGGATATCGCAATATGTTGATGGCCCCAACCACGCTCTGGCCAATTGGTGGATGATCGGCGAATATTCTGCCAGCATGCGCGGCTTTTTCATCTATGATCACCGTGACCGGTTTGCAGAAGCGGAGGCCCGGATGGCGGAATGGATCAGATCGGGCGAGCTGCGCTGGCTGGAAGACATCCTCGATGGCTTTGAACGGATGCCCGAAGCGCTTGTTCGGCTGTTTGAAGGGCGCAATATTGGCAAGCAGCTGGTCCATGTCGCTGATCCGCTGCCGCCCGGCCAGCAGACTAGCGCTCTGCTTGACTGATCCGGCTCGCTTCAAGCGCGCTGCGCTGATCGTCGCCGATCTTGATCGGGCGCTGGCGCTGTACCGCGATGCTCTGGGTTTTACCCTGCAATCGATCAAACAATCGGCGCCAGACAGTTACAGCTATGAAATCTTTGGGATTGACCCTGCGGCGCGGCTGCGGATGGCCGCGCTTGATGGTCCGCCAGGGCAAGAGCGCACGCTGGCCCTGCTCGAAGTAACCCCGCCGCCGACGCGCCCGGCGCGGCCCGGTTCGGCCACCGTGGTCGAACTGGCCGATGTTGATCGGGCGGTTGCAGCCGCCAGCATTTTGCCGGGGGTCAAACTGTTCGCCGAACGCGCGCTCCACACCCATGATGGCCGGGTCGGCCGCGAGGTCGGACTGATTGACGTCGATGGCCACGCCGTGGTGCTGTATCATCTCTAGCCCAGACACCCCGCCGCCAGTCAGCTGGCCTCCCGCCCGCTCCGCCTGGGGGATGGTCGCGCTGCTGACCCTGGCCTATCTGTTCAGCTATATTGACCGCTCGGTGCTGGGGCTGCTGGTTCAGCCGATCAAGGCCGACCTTGGCCTGAGCGACGAACAGATCGGTTGGTTGCTGGGACCGGCGTTCGCGATCTTCTATGCCACGATGGGGCTGCCGCTGGGCTGGCTGGTCGATCGCACCTCGCGCCGCCGTCTGATCGCGGCGGGGATCGCGCTGTGGTCACTGGCGACGGTGGCAACAGGGATGGCCCGTAATTTCACCCAGCTGTTTCTTGCCCGGATGAGTGTTGGCGTGGGCGAGGCGGTGCTGAGCCCGGCGGCTTTCTCGATCATCGCAGACAGCTTTCCGCCCGAGCGGCGGGCCCGGCCTATCGCTGTCTATTCGATGGCGATCACGCTGGGATCAGGCCTGGCTTCGTTGATCGGGGCGAGCGTGCTGGCATGGGCGCGGGCGGCAGAGCAGATAAGTGTGCCGCTGCTTGGAGCAGTTCAGCCATGGCAGGCAACCATTCTGGCGGTGGGCCTGCCGGGTCTGGTAGTCGCGCTAGCCTTTCTGCTGGTGCGCGAACCGCCGCGACAGGCGCAGCTCAGCGGCAAAGCCGGCGCCAATAGCCTAGGCACCGCGCTGCGCCATGTCAGGGCCGGGTGGCGCGATTACGGACTGATCGTGGCGGTGGTCGGGGCGATGGTTATCACAGCCTATAGCCAAGGGTTCATGCCAGCAGCGTTTGAGCGGCGCTGGGGCTGGAAACCCGAATTCTTCGCCATGCTCAATGGAGCCTCGGCACTGCTGCTGGGGCCTGCCGTGTATCTTGCCGCAGGCGCGCTGTGCGAGCGGCGGCTGGAGGCGGGCGATACGCTGGCCCCGCGCAAGATCATGGCCGCAGGCCTAACCCTGATCGTGCCCAGTGCGGGGCTTGCCATGCTGATGCCGGGGCCATGGCTGGCCTTTACCATGCTGTGCCTGACCGCTATCGGGATCGGGGCAATCTCGGCGGTGGGCGTAACTGCCTTGCTCCAGATCACCCCGGCGGCGATCCGGGGGCAGGTGGTGGCGCTCTATTACATGGCGATCAGCCTGCTCGGCCTAATGCTGGGACCAACCACGGTTGGCCTGCTATCGACTCGGGTGTTTGGCGAGGAGCGGCTGTATCTGGCGCTGGCGGTGGTTCCGGTGGCCTATGGAATAATCCCGCTGCTGCTGGCCCTGGCGACACTACGCCGCCCGGTTACACCGCTGGACTAGATTACAAAATCGAGGATCGCGGGCAATTGCCCCTTGGCGCGGTTGACCACCATCCGGTCATGCAGGGTCGAGATCTGCTTGCTGCCGGTTTTGACGAACAGAAACGGCAGCAAGCCGTGGATCATACAGGCAAACCCGCCCAGAACCATCCGGATACCAAAACCGGTCGCATGGCGAAAATGCTCGCCATAGGTTTCACCGACGCTGGCGGGGTGTTCGCGAAATGGGTTCATCAGATTCATAAGGCTCTCCCGACCTCGTAATCTTATTGCAATTCCTGCGCAAATTCTTCACCTATTTTATGGTCATTTATGGTATATTGTGATATTTTATCCCAATGGAAGATTTAAATCCGCAATTGGATTCGATAGACTGGGCGATTCTGCGTATCCTTCAACAGGACGCCTCGCTTGCCGTGCATGAGGTGGGGGACCGCGTCGGTCTGTCGAGCAATGCCTGCTGGCGACGGATCAAGCGACTGGAAGAGCTGGGGGTTATCGCCCGCCGGGTTGCCTTGCTTGATCCAGCAAAAATCGGCCTGAATACAACCGTGTTCGTCGCGATAAGGACCAGCCGCCATGATCCTGACTGGCTCGATGCCTTCTCAGCCGGGATCGCCACGATCGAAGAGATCACCGAATGCCACCGCATGGCAGGCGACGTTGATTATCTGCTCAAGCTGACAGTGCGCGACATCGCCCATTATGACCGGATCTACCGCAAGCTGATCGCCACGGTTCCTGATCTCAGCGATGTTTCCTCAAGCTTTTCCATGGAAAGGCTCAAGTCCACTACGGCCCTGCCCAGACCAAACTAAAGCACGCTGACCATCGCCAGGATTTGCGCGGCAAGTTCCGGGCGGCAGATCAGCAGATCAGGCAGGTAGGGATTGGCCTGATTGTAAACCAGCTGCGAGCCATCAATCCGCGAGCAGTGCAGCCCATGCGCCAGCGCCACTGCCACCGGCGCGCAGCTGTCCCATTCAAATTGTCCGCCAGAATGGAGGTAGACATCGGCCTCGCCGCGCACCACCGCCATTGCCTTGGCCCCGGCGGAGCCCATCGGCACCAGATCGCCTTGCAATACAACGGAAACATGCACGGCTTCCTGCGGCGGACGGGTGCGGCTGACGACCATGCGCAGCGGCGCATTGGCGGGAGCGGGTGCAAGCAGCCGATCAGAGCGCAGCACCAGCCCCAGCCCGGGCAAGGCCACCGCGCCAAGTGCAGCCACTCCGTCCACGCAAAGCGCTACATGGACCGCCCAGTCGCTGCGGCCTTCGCCATATTCGCGGGTGCCGTCCAGCGGATCGATGATCCAGCAACGCGATGCGCCAAGCCGCGACGGCGAATCCTTTTCCTCTTCGCTCAGCAGCGCGTCATCGGGCCGCGCGGCACGCAAGGCATCGATCAGATACCGGTTGGCGATAGCGTCGCCCTCGGCCCCCAAGGCCTTGCCATCATGCGTTCCGGCGGCGCGCAGATCGATCAGAAGTTGGCCCGCCGCTTTGGCCAAATGGGCAGCAAGCTCCGCGTCAGTCATGGATCACGCCCAAGCGCTGGGCACCCCACTGGACCGAACTCCAGATGCGTTCGTGGAAATAGTAGAGCACGATCTTGGTCAGCACTTCGGTCAGCGCAATGGCTCCAGCAGCCTTGGGGTTTCCGGTAAAAAACCAGCTGAGCAAAAATGTATCAATGCTGCCAAGCAATCGCCAGCTGGTCGCCTTGATCAAAGACCGCGAGTGCGTTTCATGCCCATTAAACAGAAACATATCTAACCTCCATTCAACAGGCGATCGACGATCAGTGTGGCGGCATCTTCGGGGCTGAGGCTGGTTGTATCGATCCGCAACTCGGGCGCGGCTGGAGCCTCATAGGGGCTGTCGATCCCGGTGAAATTCTTGAGCTGGCCAGAGCGGGCCTTTTTATACAATCCCTTCACATCGCGCTTCTCAGCCTCTGCCAAGGGCGTGTCGATGAACACTTCGATGAATTCGCCGGGCGGCAACATCGCGCGCACCATCTCACGCTCGGCGCGGAACGGGCTGATGAAGGCGGTAATGACGATCAAGCCTGAATCCGCCATCAACTTCGCCACCTCACCCACCCGGCGGATATTTTCGATCCGGTCGGTCTCGGTAAAGCCCAGATCCTTGTTGAGCCCGTGGCGGACATTATCGCCATCCAGCAGGAACGTGTGCCGGTTCATCCGGTGGAGCTTTTTCTCGACCAGATTGGCAATGGTCGATTTGCCCGAACCCGACAGGCCAGTGAACCACAGCACTGACGGCTTCTGGTTCTTGAGGGCAGCATGGGCCTCGCGGCTGATGTCGAGCGCCTGCCAATGGACGTTTTGCGCGCGGCGCAGGCTGAAATTCAGCATCCCCGCAGCGACGGTCGCATTGGTGATCTTGTCGATCAGGATGAATCCGCCCAGCGTCCGGCTGTCAGCATAGGGTTCAAATGTAATCGGCTTGTCGGTGGCGAGTTCTGCCACGCCGATCGCGTTCAGCTCCAGCGTCTTGGCCGCGACGTGTTCCATCGTGTTGACGTTGACGGTATACTTGGGCGCATGGACTGTGGCCGAAACCAGCTGCGTGCCCAGCTTGAGCCAGTAGCCGCGCCCGGCAATCATTGCCTCATCCGCCATCCACACCAGCGTCGCCTCAAACTGATCGGCAACTTGCGGCGGAGCATCGGCAGCAGCGATCACATCGCCGCGCGAACAGTCAATCTCGTCCGCCAGCGTCAGCGTGACCGATTGGCCCGCGACGGCCTCGTCCAGATCGCCGTCGCCACCGGGTTCACTTGAGAAGCCCGAACCCTTTGGCATGGTGACGATCCGCGCCACCGTGCTGGTCTTGCCCGAAGGCAGGACCCGCACTGTGTCGCCCGGCTTCACCGTGCCGCTGGCAATCAGCCCGGCAAAGCCCCGGAAATCAAGGTTCGGACGGTTGACCCACTGCACCGGCATCCGCAGCGGTCGCGCCTGATCATGCGTGGTGTCGACCTCCACCGCTTCGAGATGCGCGATCAAATTAGCCCCGTGATACCAGGGCGTATTGGTGCTGGGGCCGATGATATTGTCACCCTTGAAGCCCGAAATCGGGATCGCGGTGAACTGGTCAATGCCGATAGAGGCGGCGAAGGCGCGGTAATCAGCCACGATCTCGTCAAACCGGGACTGGCTGTAATCAACCAGATCCATCTTGTTCACCCCCAGCACAATGTGGCGAATGCCAATCAGATGCGCGAGAAAGCTGTGCCGCCGGGTTTGCGTCAGCACCCCCTTGCGGGCATCGATCAGGATTATCGCAAGGTCAGCGGTTGAAGCGCCGGTGACCATGTTGCGGGTGTATTGCTCGTGCCCCGGACAGTCCGCGACAATGAATTTGCGTTTGTCAGTGGCGAAGTAGCGATAGGCGACGTCGATGGTGATCCCTTGCTCGCGCTCTGCCGCAAGCCCATCGACCAGCAGCGCAAAATCAATCTCGCCGCCTTGCGTGCCGACCCGTTTGCTGTCCGCCTTCAGCGCAGCAAGCTGATCCTCGAAGATCATCTTGCTGTCATAGAGCAGCCGCCCGATCAGTGTCGACTTGCCATCATCCACACTGCCGCAGGTGATGAAGCGCAGCATGGTCTTGTGCTGATGCGTTTCCAGATAGGCGTCGATGTCCTCAGCGATCAGGGCGTCGGCTTGATATTCGCTCATGGTTCCGTCACCCCCGCGAAAGCGGAGACACCGCTTGCTTGTTTCTGGCCGAAGTTGGACCCCCGCCTGCGCGGGGGTTGACCCTTCGGAACGCTTTGCATTCCGTAGCGGGTCAAAAATACCCCTCCTGCTTCTTTTTTTCCATGCCCGCGCCGCCGGCATCCTTGTCGATCGCCCGGCCCTGGCGTTCGGAGGTGGTGGTGAGCAGCATCTCCTGGATCACTTGAGGGAGGGTCGCGGCCTCGCTCTCGACCGCGCCCGTCAGCGGGTAACAGCCCAGTGTCCGGAACCGGATCGAGCGTTCCACCGGAACTTCGCCCGGCTCCAGCGGGAAGCGATCATCATCGACCATCAGCAGCATCCCGTCACGCTCCACCGTCGGGCGTTTGGCCGCAAAATAGAGCGGCACGATCGGAATATCGTTGAGGTGGATATATTGCCACACATCAAGCTCGGTCCAGTTGGAGATCGGGAATACCCGGATGCTCTCGCCCTTGGACTTTTTGGCGTTGTAGAGGTTCCACAGCTCGGGGCGTTGATTTTTGGGATCCCAGCCGTGCGATGTAGTGCGGAACGAGAAAATCCGCTCTTTGGCACGGGCCTTTTCCTCATCGCGCCGCGCGCCGCCGAAAGCCACGTCAAAGCCATATTTGTCAAGCGCTTGCTTCAGCCCTTCGGTCTTCCACAGATCGGTGTGAAGCGCGCCGTGATCGAACGGATTGATGCCGCGCTCGATGCATTCAGGGTTCTGGTGGACCAGCAATTCCATGCCCGATTCCTCCGCCATCCGGCTGCGCAGGCCATACATCTCCTGGAACTTCCAGGTGGTATCGACATGCAGCAGCGGGAACGGCGGCGGCGCAGGATAGAACGCTTTGCGCGCCAGATGGAGCATCACCGCGCTGTCCTTGCCGACCGAATAGAGCATTACCGGGCGCTCTGCCTCGGCCACAACCTCGCGCATGATGTGGATCGCTTCGGCTTCAAGCCGCTGAAGATGGGTCAGGGTCATTGTCATAGGTTACTATTGCTGTTGTGCAGCTTCCCCTACCGCGCGGCTGGTTTGTAGGTGAACATAGCATTTCCTTGGCCCGTGCAAGAATGGCTGCGTCAGGAATGATGCATCCTATTCGAACTCGGCATTCTCGCGCATCGTTGCCCATTGCTTGCCGTCATGACCAAACAGGATCCGGGTTCCCGCATTGCGAGCCTTGGTCAGCCGCGCGAAAGTCAGCATGCCCTGCTCGAGGTCAACAGTGGCGCGGGGCAGGACCATCACGTCAAGGTTGCGCTCGGTATAGCAGCAGTCCGCCGCCAGAAGCACCTCGCCCTTGGGCAATCTGACGATCACGCTCTGGTGACCGGGCGTATGGCCATAGGTCGGCACCACCCGCACCGTGCCATCGCCAAACAGATCAAGCTCGCCATCAATCGCCCGGATCGGCTGGCCAGTGTCATAATCAACCGCTTCGTAAAGCCCCGGTTCGGGATTGCGGCGCGCCACCTCAAGTTCTCGGCGCTGGATGATCACAGTCGCATTGGAAAGGTGCGCATTGCCGCCGCAATGATCGATATGGAGGTGAGAATTGATCACATAATCAATGCTCGCGGGATCAATCTCGATCACCTTCAAACGGGAGGCAATGTCCATTCCCTCAAACCACTGCAGCCCGAACTTGTTTGCAGGCAGCGCAGTTTCCAGATCACGCCGATAACGCACTCCCATGCCCGTATCGAACAGCGCCCGCCCCTTGGGATGATCGATCAGATAGGATGGCACCGGCCCGCGCAGATAATCGCCTTCGTCACCCTCGACGAAGTAGCCGGGCCGGCACTGGAACCAGCCGCAATTGAAGGCAAAGAGGCGCAGAGCATCAGTCACAGCCGAACCCGTGCGCTTTGCCCGTCATCAACCCGGATCACCGCGCCAGTGACGCATTCGCTGGCCGGAGCGACGAGGTAGAGCAAGGTCGAATCGAGCTGCGCGGGAACCGGCACCCGTTTGTGCGGCAGATGCTCGGCAGGACTGCCGCCCATCCGCTCGAACATACCATCGGTCATTTCGGTTTCGAACATGCCGGGGGCGATGCAGTTGACGTTTATGTTGTAGCTGGCCCATTCGACGCTGAGTGCCTCGGTCATCCGCGCAATCGCAGTCTTGGTGATCGCATAAAGTGCGGCCCCGCCGCCGTCGTAGCGGAAATGCGCGACCGAACTAATATTGACCATTCGCCCCGGCAGTTTCGCCGCGATCAGCCGCCGGGCCACTTCGCAGGATAGGATATAAGGCCCGCGCAGATTGACCCCGATCACCTGGTCAATCAGTTGGGTCGACATCTTATGGGCGCGCTGGGCATCGGGAATTCCGGCGTTGTTGATCAGGATATCGACAGTGCCAAAAGCGGCTTCGGCAGCAACGACGGCTGCAATTATTGAATCGGCGTCAGTGGCATCCATCGGCACGGCCAAAGCTTGACCGCCCGCCGCATTGATTTCCGCCGCCAGTTCCTCCAACCGGTCCATGCGGCGGGCGCAGAGCGCTACCTTGGCGCCCGATGCAGCCAGCACCCGGGCAAACCGTGCGCCAAGCCCCGCCGAAGCCCCGGTGACGAGCGCCACCCTGTCCGCAAGGTGGGTTGAAGTGTTTGGCAGCCGATAGTCACTCACGATCGCGCTCCCTCTTGTGCCGTCTCTTCCAGATCGCGCAGCCGTTCCTTGCCGAACCACATTTCTTGCCCGAGGAAGAACGTTGGCGAGCCAAAAGCGCCGCGCTCCACCGCGCTGGCCGTATTGCTGACCAGCTGCTGCTTATTGGCATCGTCCGCCGCTGCTTCAGTCAAGGCATCGGCTGGAAGGCCCGCTTGGGTAAGCGCGCGGTGCCAGACATCAGCAAGATCAAGCTTCAACCCCTGCTCCCACATTCCCGTAAACATTGCTTCATTATAGGCCTGCGCCACCCCAAGCCGCTGCGCTGCCACCGCGCCGCGCATCATCAGCAGGGTGTTGACCGGGAAATGCGGGTTCATCTGGAACCTGTCTATGCGGTGTCTCGCCACGAAACGCTGCACCTCCAGCCGGTCATAATCGCGTTTGGCACTGATATGCCCATAGGCCATCATCGGCGACTGGTTGCCGATCGCCTTGAAAATTCCGCCCAGCAGCACCGGCACGTAAGCGAACTTCACCACCCCGCGCGCCTCAACTTCCGGGATTGCGCGATGTACGAGATACGCGTTGGGGCTGCCAAAATCGAACAGGAACTCGGCGGTCTGGGTCATCACCATGTCTCTCCATAGGGGCGGATTTCCTGCTCAAACGTCCAGGCGGACCGGGGCTGATTGAACAGCGCCCAATAGGCATCAGCGATCGCGGCGGGCGGCATCAAGCGGTCCGGATCGAGGCTGGCCAATGCGTCCGCTCCTTCCCGCTCGGCAATCCAAGCGCGGACCCAGTCGGTGTCCACTCCGGCGTCGATCACCAGATGGGCGACATGAATTCCCTGCGGCCACAGCTCGCGCGCCGCCGATTGGGCTGTCGCGCGCAGGCCGGATTTGGCCGCGGAAAACGCAGCATAGCCCGGATTTCCGCGCATTCCAGCGGTGGCCCCGGTGACGAAGATCTTGCCCGCCCCGCGCGGCAGCATGATCTTTGCCGCTTCGCGCATTGCGGCAAAGCCGGCAAAGCAGGCCATTTCCCAAACCTTGCAAAACACCCGGTCGGTGGTCTCGGTCAGCGGGAATTGCACATTGGCGCCGACATTGAAGATGACGAGAGCCAGCGGAGCAATCGCGTCAGCCTCGGCCAGAAAGGCGGCGACATCCTCGCTGACCCGCGCGTCGAGCGAGCGGCCGGTCACGCTTCCGCCCAGCAGCAGGGCCAGCTTCTCCCCATTGCGGCGTCCGGCGTGAACCGCAAATCCCTCGCCCGCGAACTTGCGAACAAGCGCCGCGCCGATGTGATCGCCCGCGCCGATTACCGCCACCGACCCCTTGATCTCCAGCATCTTCTCCGATTCCATCTTGTCGTGGACCCCACGCTGATCCACAGTCGGTTATCAGTTTCCATTTGGTACCTTTACCGGTGCCGATGTCCATCCCTTCGTCATCCGGAGAAAGCTTGTGGATCTTGAATTCAGCCACGAAGAACTGGCCTTCCAATCGGAAGTCCGCAGTTTCATCGCAGAAAATTACCCTACGGAACTAAGGGGCAAACAGGACGAGGGCGACGAGCTGTCCAAAGAGGATTTCCTTTCCTGGCATCGCATTCTGCACCGCAAAGGCTGGGTCGCCCCGGCCTGGCCGGTTGAATTTGGCGGCACCGGCTGGACCGCGACTCAGAAGTATATCTGGTCGGAAGAGACCGCTGCGGCCGATTGTATCCGGCTGATGCCGTTCGGATTGGCGATGGTCGGCCCAGTTATCTACACTTTTGGCACGCCTGAACAGAAGGCCCAATTCCTCCCCCGGATCCTTTCGGGCGAAGATTGGTGGTGCCAGGGCTATTCCGAACCCGGCTCTGGTTCAGACCTTGCCTCGCTCCGCACCAAAGCGGTTCAGGATGGCAGCGATTACATCGTCAACGGCCAGAAAACCTGGACCACCATGGCCCAGCACGCCGATTGG
>JANOKC010000140.1:0-14072 GCA_031419035.1 Novosphingobium sp.
CAGCTGGTGCGTCGTGATGATGGTGCAACTCAAGGGACCCCCAAACGGATAGTTTCAAAAAAGCAGCCTTGCGGTTTGGAAGTCCCCATGGGGCTGCGGGGGGTCGATATAAAAGCTCACGCCTGAACTGCAAGTGAAAATCCGCAGTCCTTTGACTCATTTCATAAGGTGTTCCGCAATGGCGCGATAGGCTGGGAGCGAAGAGGGGTCGAGCGCCGAGTTGGCTGCGATTGGATGCGAGGCAAAACGCGCGATTACCGTCTCGGCCACCGGGTCTATCCACACCGTCTGGCCGTGGATGCCCCGCGCGGTGAATGTGCCGTTATTATCGTTACTTACCCACCATTGGCTCCCATATGACCAGCCGGGAAGCAGGGGAAACTCGGTTCGCCGGAAGTGCTCAGCCCGGCCGGCCCGGCGCATCACATTGACCACGCTGGAGGGAATCACCTGACTGCCATGAAACGCACCATCCAGCCGCATCGCTTCGCCAAATCGTGCTAGATCGCGCAGCGTTGGGTTTAGTCCCCCGCCAGCGAACGCCATCCCTGTCGAATCGATCAGGAAATCCGCATCGCCTTCCATGCCCAGCGGCTGCCAGATTCGCGTCGACAAGACCTCGGACAGGCGCTTGCCCTCTGCCCGCGCGATGATCCAGCCCAGCACCTCGGTATTGCAAGTGCGGTAGGTGAACTTTTCGCCGTGCTTCCCAGCCTTGGCTATGGTCGGCAGGAATTCATAAAGATCGGTCGGCCCGGTATAACCCGGCGGACGCGGGGTAAGGCCCAATGCCATGCTGAAAGCGCCAATGCCCGAATTGGGATCGGTGTATTCCTCGGAAAAATCGAGCGCAGTGGTCATGTCGAGGACGTGGCGCAAAGTGGCATCGGCAAAGCCGCTCTGCGCAAGTTCAGGCACCAGTTCAGCGATGGGCGCTGCAGGATCGAGCCGTCCTTCGGAGATCAGCATTTCGGCCAGAGTGCCGACGAAGCTTTTGGTGACCGAAAAAACGATATGACGGCTGTCTGGAAGAGTGGCACCGAAGTAGCGTTCATAAACCACTGCGCCGCGATGGAGCACCAGGATTGCATCGGTGAAATTCGCCAGATGCGCCTCGTCCCAGCGCATTGGCTGGGTGGTGCCCATCGGCATGAAAGTTACGCTGTCCAGATCATCGCGAAGTGCCGGCGGCAGCGCCGAAGGTGCGTCCGGTCCTCGGCCAACCCGGGATGTGGGCACAAATTCGCGCATATGCGAAAAGGCAAACCGCGTGGTCGGAAAGCGCATGTGATCGGCGCGGGCGGCAAGAACCCGGTTCTGTGGCATTGGCGGAAAGCCCTGCATCCAGCCCATCGCAGCCGGATCGCTGGTTACAGCATCCAGCATCACGCGAGAATCAACCATCAGAACTGGACCGTTGGATTCGCCCCCACAGTGCTGCGCTCCTCAGCGCCCAACTGGGTAAACTCATACGGCGCAAAGCCCATCGATCCGGCAAACAGCACAGCCGGGAAGCTTTCGCGGGCACCATTATAGTTTGCGCTGGCGGCGTTGAGCGCGCGGCGCGCGGCCGCCAGCTTGTCCTCGACATCGGCAAGTTCGCCCTGCAGTGCCTGGAAATTGGCGCTGGCTTTAAGATCGGGATAGGCCTCTCCCAGCGCCAGCAAACCACCGATGGCTTTGGTCAGCTGCGCTTCCGATTCAGGCGAGGATGCGGCTGTCGCGGTATTTCGGGCCGAGATTACCTGATCAAAGGTCGCCTGCTCATGGGTGGCATAACCCTTCACCGTGGCGACCAGATTGGGCACCAGATCATGCCGCTGGCGCAGCTGCGCATCAATATCGGCAGAACCCTGACGGCAGTTCTGGCGCAAGCCGACCAGCCGGTTATAAATGCCGATGACAAATAGTGCGACAAGGACCAGCAGTCCGATGACAATCATTGTTTCCATGGCAAAAACTCCCCTTGCGAATAGTTCAAGGCCGCATGGCTATCAGCTTGGTTACAGCAGGCAAGCAAGATGATTGAACGCCCCGACGCCAATGCCCTGATGGCCGGGCCGCTGGGCGGCTGGCTGGAGGCGCAGAATGCTGCGCGGGCCGAGGCCAAAGCCAAGGCACGGCAGCGCCAGATGATAGGCATCGGGGCTGCTTGTGCGGTAGCGATGGTGGTGATTCTGATGGGCGGCCAGATCGTCACAGCCCTGCAGCTTGGCTTTTTCACGGGCGCTGGCGGCTTTGGCTGGGCCGAATTTGCCCGCCGCCCGGTGATCAGCTGGCTGAAGGGTGGGATCAACGGCGCTATCGCCGAGGCGCTTGGCCTCAAATACAGTGTCGAGGTGACCCCAGGGCAGAGTTTTCAGCAAGCCAAGGACTTCGAACTGCTACCCAGTTATGACAATGCCAGCTTTCAGGATCTGTGGTGGGGTCAGGTCGGTGATCGGCCATTCACCCTGCACGAGGCCAGGCTCACCGAACAGCGCGGCTCGGGCAAAAACCGCCGCACCGTCACCGTGTTCGAAGGCAGCATCCTGCTGATCGGTTTCAACCGCAAGTTCCTTGGCACCACATTGGTGGAACGACAGGGCCAGCATCGCAGCCTGCTGGGGCTGGGTTCAGAGCGCGAAGAGGTGACGATTGCAGGCATCCCCCTCGCCCGCGCCGACATGACCGATCCGCGGTTTGAAGATCGGTTTACAGTCTGGTCTGATGACGCGGTAGAGGCGCGCTATCTGGTCCACCCGGATTACATCGAGCGGCTGGTCAAAGTGGAAGAAGCCTTTGCCGGGCAGAAAATCCGCGCGCTGTTTCAGGATGGTGACCTGCTGATCGCCGTCGAGACCGGCAATCTGTTTGAAAGCGGCAGCCTTGAGCCTGGCGAAGACAAGATGCTGCTTGAACGGACCATCGAACAGTTCGGCGCACTGGCGGACCTTGCGTCCCAGCTTAACGAGCGGCCAAGAGCGGGATTCAACTAAGCCGGTCGCGGAAGTCTTCGTAGCCAAAACACTTCACGCATTCGAGCGTGTCGCTGGCGCTGTCCCATAGCCAGATCGAAGGCAGCGGAACGCCGTTGAAAGTAGTGGTCTTGACCATCGAATAATGCGCCTGATCGAGGAAGGCGAAGCGCTGGCCGATCTTTACTGGGGCGGGGAAGCGGTAATCGCCGATCACGTCTCCGGCAAGGCAGGAAGGGCCGCCCAAACGCACAGCGCCGTCCTGGCCTTCATCGACCGCCTGTTCATCATGCTCCAGCTCACCCAGCATCGCCGGGCGATAGGGCGCTTCGATCACATCGGGCATGTGGCAGGTTGCGGAGATATCGGTGATGGCCAGCGGCATCCCGTTCCACTGGGTATCGAGGATCGTGCCGACCAGAATTCCGGCGTCGAGCGCCACCGCCTCGCCCGGTTCGAGGTATAGCTCGCAGCCGGTTTCGGCCTTCACCGCTTTGAGGAACGCAACCAGCTCGTCGCGCTGGTAATCGCTACGGGTAATGTGGTGTCCGCCGCCGAAGTTGAGCCATTTGAGCTGGGGCAGATAGCGCCCGATCCGGGGCTTTACAGCATCCCAGGTGCGGGCGAGCGGTAGGAAATCCTGTTCGCACAGAGTGTGGAAATGGAGGCCGTCGACACCTTCCATCATCTCGTCGGTCAGTTGGTCAATCGGGAAACCCAGCCGCGAATGCGGGGCGCAAGGATCATAACGCGGCACCTCTCCCTCGGCGTGGAGCGGATTGATCCGAAGGCCGATGTCGAAGTCTGCCCCGCCCGCCCTCGCCAGCGCGATTTGCGGCACGAAACGAGCGATCTGGGCTGGAGAATTGAAGATCACATGGTCGGACAAGCGGCAGATTTCGGATAAATCCTCCGCCTTGTAAGCCGCGCAATAGGTTGCGATTTCACCCGAATAGAACTCATCCGCCAGCCGCGCTTCCCACAGGCCCGAGGTGCATACCCCGTCGAGATATTCACCCACAATCGACGCAACCTTCCACATCGAAAACGCCTTGAGCGCCGCCAGCACCTTGATCCCCGCCCGGTCACGGATGTCGGCCAGCACCGCCAGATTGGCACGCAATTTTGCAGCATCGACCACGAAAGCCGGGCTATCGACACGGGCTAAGTCAAAGCGGGCGAAAGCCCCCGGGTCTCCGGCTCTAGTCTCCATTTGGGGTTTCCATCAGAACTCCTGCTTCCCCCCGAAGGCGGGGACCTCATGCCCGAGGCCCCCGCCTTCGCGGGGACGCGCGCAACATTCACCCTAGATCAAAACTCCAGCGGTCCGGCCAATTCCTTGACCGTCCACGGCAGGCCATGCTGGTTCAGCATATCCATGAAGGGATCGGGATCGAACTGCTCCATGTTGAACACGCCCTCACCACTCCACGCTCCGGTCAGCATCATCGCCGCGCCGATCATTGCGGGAACCCCGGTGGTATAACTGATCGCCTGATTGCCGGTTTCGGCATAGGCATCCTCATGGTCGCAGATGTTGGAGATGTAGAAGGTCTTCTCGCCTGATCCATCGAGCGCCATCCCGGTGGCGATATCGCCGATGTTGGTCTTGCCCTTGGTGGTCGCTCCCAAGGTTTCGGGCTTGGGCAGCACGGCGGCGAGAAACTGTAACGGCACGATTTCCCGGCCCTGATACATTACCGGTTCGATCCCGATTATGCCGACATTCTTGAGCACGGTGAGGTGCGTGATATAGGCATCTCCGAAGGTCATCCAGAACCGGATCCGCTCAATCTCGGGCATATGGGTTTTGAGACTTTCGATTTCCTCGTGATACATCAGATACATATTCTTGGGGCCGACGGCTTCGAAATCGAACTGCTGGCGGATCGTCAGCGCCGGGGTTTCCACCCATTCGCTGTTCAGCCAGTGCCGCGCCGGGGCAGTGACTTCGCGGATGTTGATTTCCGGGTTGAAATTGGTCGCAAACGCCTGCCCATGATCGCCGCCGTTGCAATCGAGAATATCGAGCGTGCGGATCGACTTCAATTTATGCTTCTTGAGCCAGGTAGCGAAGACGCTGGTAACCCCAGGATCGAAGCCCGATCCCAGCAGGGCCATGATGCCCTTTTCGCGGAAGCGTTCCTGATAGGCCCACTGCCAGTGATACTCGAACTTTGCCTCATGGCGCGGTTCGTAATTGGCGGTGTCCATATAGTGCACCCCGGTGGCGAGGCAGGCATCCATGATCGCCAGATCCTGATAGGGCAGCGCGAGGTTTACGACCAGCTTGGGTTGGACCTTTTCAATCAGGCGGATCATCGCCTGCACTTCTTCAGCATCTATCTCATAGGTATCTATGGGTTGTCCGGTACGCGTCTTGACCGATTCCGCGATGGCATCGCACTTGGACTTGGTCCGGCTGGCGAGGCTGATGTGGCTGAATATCTGGGGGTTCATCCCCATCTTGTGGACCGCGACAGAGCTGACCCCGCCTGCACCGATCACCAGAACCTTGCTCACCCGAATCTCCTATAGCCTATGCTGCGCCGCGCATATAGGCTGCTGGCATGACTTCACAAATGATGCGAACTCCCACCTTTGAAGGTGTAGCCCGCGCCGCAGCCAAGATAGCAGAACTTCTGCCGCAAACACCACTGCTCGAAATCGAAGTCGGTGGCGTGACAGTCTGGTGCAAGGCGGAGAGCCTGCAACCGATTGGATCGTTCAAGATTCGGGGAGCCTGGCACCGGCTGACCGAGCTTTCTGCTGAGGAACGCGCGGCTGGCGTGGTCGGCGTTTCCAGCGGCAATCACGCGCAAGGCGTGGCCTGGGCAGCGCGGCGGCTTGGGATCCGGGCGACAATTGTTATGCCGATCGACGCCCCCCAGGTAAAGCTCGACGCCACCCGAGCGATGGGCGCTGAGGTGGTGCTGTATGACCGCCCAGGCGGCGAAGACCGTGATTTGCTGGCCGCGCAGCTCTGCGCGCAGCAGGGCGCGACGCTGGTCCACGCCTTCGCCGATCCGTGGGTGATCGAGGGCCAAGGCAGCGCGGGTCTTGAGATTATTGCCCAAATGAACGCGCGCGGACTGGACGGTCCGACCCGGATCATTACCTGTTGCGGTGGCGGCGGGCTGAGCGCGGGTCTGGCGCTGGCCTGCCCCGATGCTGAGATCGTTCCGGTTGAGCCAGAAGGCTGGGACGACGTTTGCCGCAGCCTTGCAGCGGGAGCGATCCAGCGGGTTCCCTCAGATGCCCCACCCACCGCCTGCGATGCCCTGCAAACCCCCGCCACCGCGCCGGTCAACTTCGCGATCCTGAAACAGCGCTGCGCCTATGGCGTCTGGGTCGGCCCGGCCGAAGTGCGCAACGCCCAGCGGTTTGCCTTCGCAAAGCTTCATCTGGTGCTGGAACCGGGCGGCGCAGCGGCCTTGGCTGCGGCGTTGGCAGGCAAGGTGCCGGTCGACGGACGCACCGCAATCATGCTGACCGGCAGCAACACCGATCCAGCTAGCTTCGCAAAAGTGCTGGCCAGCAGCGATTAGTTGCAATTGACAATCTACTGAACCCGCCGCAGTCTTTGGTTCGGAGAAAAAGGGGAGACACCATGCAAGCACAAATGCTCGCACCCGCAGCCGTGCTGGTGCTGTGGTCACTGATCATGCTGAACTGGCTGGCGCTGACCAGACTGCCGCCATTGTTCGCGCAGCCGGGCGGGCTGGCTGCGGCCAAAAAGGGCGGGCGCGGCGTTGACCTGGAGGGTGTGCTGCCCGACAGTGTCCAGTGGAAATCGCACAATTACACACATCTGATGGAGCAGCCCACAATCTTCTACGCCGCCTCCCTGATCATCGCGATCATGGGCGCCGCCGAACTCGATGTGACACTGGCCTGGGCCTACGTCGCGCTGCGCATTGCCCACTCGCTGTGGCAGGCGCTGGTCAACACCGTGCCGGTTCGTTTCACCCTATTTCTGATCGCAACGGTTTGCTTGCTCGTGCTGGCGATCCGCGCTGTCATGATCACCTTGCTCGCAAACCCTGGAGTAATCGCATGATTGGAATGGAAATTCTGAAACCCGTAGTCGTACTGACGGCTTGGACGATGGTGATGTGGCTGTGGATGTACGCCACTCGCCTCCCCGCATTTAGCGCAGCCAAGATCGACAGCAAAAATCTGGTCGGCGGAATCGGCACCGATCTTGATGCGGTGCTGCCCAAAAAGGTCCAGTGGATCGCCCACAACTACAACCACCTCCATGAAGCTCCGACGGTGTTCTATGCGGTGGCGCTGGTGCTGGCGATCATCGGCCAAGGCGATGGGATGAACGCCACGATCGCCTGGATCTATGTCGGCCTGCGTGTTGCCCATTCATTGGTGCAGGTGACCTCCAACCGGGTGATCGTGCGGTTCGGCATTTTCGTATTGTCGAGCATCGCGCTGATAATGCTGGTGGTTCACGCCGCTATGGCGCTGTTCAACTGATCCGTCGTCCCGGACTTGATCCGGGACCGCTGGCATCATCGACGCAAGGCCGGATCGACGAGGCCAGCGGTCCCCGGTCGAGCCGGGGACGACGATCACCGCACGAACAAACTCGCCAGTTCGACATGGGTTGACCAGCGGAACTGGCCGACCGGGCGCAGCTCCGCCAGCCGGTAGCCCCCCTCGATCAAGGTCATGGCATCGCGCGCCCAGCTTGATGGGTTGCAGCTGATATAGACGATCTTGGCGACAGTGCTTTGCGCCAGATGCTCGATTGAATCGCGCGCACCAGCCCGCGGCGGATCGAGTAGCACGGCGGCAAAACGGTTGAGCTCGTCCACTTGCAGCGGATTGCGGAAAAGATCGCGGTGCAGCGCGTGGACTTGCCTGCCGGTCCGCGCCGCCGCGCCCTTGCAGGCCATATGGGCATCGCGCGCGGCCTCTACCGCCAGCACCTTGGTCTGCCCCTTGGCGAGCGCAAAGGCGAAGGTGCCAAGGCCCGAGAACAGATCCGCCACCGTGGCACTGCCTTCCAGCCATTCTGCCGCCGCCGCGACCAGCGCCGCCTCACCGTCGCGCGTCGCTTGCAGGAACGCGCCGGGCGGCAGCGGCACACTGACGCCGGAAAGCAGCACCGTCACCGGTTCAGGCTCCCACAGCGTTTCGGGGCCGTAGCCCTGATCAAGCGTGAGCCGCGCCAGCGCGTTTTCACGCGCAAAATCGAGCATCGCCTCGGTCGCGGTCAGGCCCTCAACAGTCAATCCCTTGAGCGAAAGATCAAGCCCCTGTTCGGCGAGTGCCATTTCAACGTCGACCGCGATGCGCGACTTGGCCTTGGCCTTACCCTTTCCGCCCGATTGAGCCTGGCCGTGCCGCGCCAGCATCTTGCGGAGCGGCGCGATAATCGCGACCAGTTCGGGCGCCAGCACCGGGCATTCGCCCAGATCGACCAGCTTGTGCGACTTGACCTCGCGGTAACCGATCTCGATCTTCCCGCCATTGGACTCGGCCCTCAGCGAGGCGCGGCGGCGGGTATGCGGGGGGGAGAGATACGGCGGAGCGACAAACTCTGCGCCCAGCGAATGGCTAGCCGAAGCATTGGCAACTCGCGCTTCAACAAAATCTGCGAGCGAAGTTTCATCAAGCTGCTGAAGCTGGCAGCCGCCACACGTGCCGAAATGGCGGCACGGCGGGGTGACATGATGTGGCCCGGGCTTAAGCGTGCCGTCTTCGAGCAACAGGTCGCCCGGCGCGGCAAAAGCCGCAAACCGGCCCGAGGCGGTAACCCCGTCGCCCTTGGCAGCGATACGAATAATCTCTTCAGTCTGGCTCACAGGCCGCCGCGTAGGCGCTGCGGATGGTTGCGGCAAGCATCGTGGCGGAGAAAGCTGGCGGAGCGAGCCGTGCCGCCTCACCGTGCAGCCACACACCCTGGCAGGCGGCAGCGAACGGCTCGGCTCCGGTGGCAAGCCGGCTGGCGATCGTTCCGGCCAGGACATCGCCGGTTCCGGCGACCGACAGCCAGCTTGAGGCGCGCGGCGCGCAGACGATCCGGCCATCGGGCGCAGCGATCACCGTATCCGGGCCCTTGGCGACGATGATCATGTTGCTGGCCTTGGCCAAGGCGAGGGCGCGATCCGGTTTGGTGCCGGTGCCGGGACACCGTAACGATTGTTCCAGCGCGATCATCTCGCCTTCATGTGGTGTGGCGATTATGGGTGCGGCGCGACCAGCGATCCTCAATGCGGTCAACAGCATTAGCCCATCCGCATCGAGAACCATGGGCCGATCCACAGCAATCGCAGCAAGCAACCGCTCAGCAGAATCATCGCTTCGACCTAGGCCTGGTCCCACCAGCAGCGCATTGATCCGACCATCGAGCAGGGCTTCGGACAGCGGCCGGGAATCGATCACGAGGTCTGGAGGAGCTGGCGTTTGCGCGCGTACTGAGCCTGTCGAAGGACGCGCGCTGCCCATGTCCGACAACAACTTCACATAGCCCGCCCCCGCGCCCTGCGCTGCCTGCGCCGCTAGCAGCGCCGCGCCCGGCATCGCCCCGCCGATCACTGCCAGCAGCCCGCGACGATATTTATGCGCGTCGGCTGCCGGGACGGACAGGCTGGGCCAAGCGAGCCGGGCTGCTGCGCCCGGCACCTGCTCAACCCCGATCTCCACCAACCTCAGCGCACCCATGGCTGCACTGGCAGGCATCAGGAAATGCGCGAATTTCCATGCTCCAAGGGCAATGGTCAGATCAAAGTCTGGAAGGTCAGCGTTCAGCAGCATTCCGCTGTCACATTCGATCCCGCTTGGCACATCGATCGCGATACGTTGCGGATGGCTGGCAGCGAGCCGCCCCAGTAATGCCAAGTGATTGCCCGAGAGCGGCCGGGTCAGTCCGCTGCCGAACAGGCAATCGACCAGAATCTCGCCCTTCGGCAAATGATCGGACGGCACAACTTCGCCCTGATAGAGCGAGCGGGCCTTGCGGGCCGCGTCGGTCTTCGGCTCGGTTGCGGCCACCACCACCACCTTGCCGCCGCGCTGCCGCAAGGCCTGCGCAATCACATAGCCATCGCCGCCATTGTTGCCCGGCCCGCACAGCACGGTGACAGCGCGGTGCGCGGCGATCCGCCAGACCCATTCCGCCGCGCCGCGCCCGGCGGCTTGCATCAATTCATCAACGGCAATTCCGGCCGCAATCAGCCCCTGTTCCGCGGCACGCATCTGCGCGACCGAGAGGATCTGGTCATGGGCGCGGGGCATTGGCGGGTGCCGCTGGGACGGGTGGCGCTGGGACGGGTGGCGCTGAGACGAGTGGCGCTGGGGGCGGGAGGCGATAGCGATCGGTTCCGACGGTGACTTCGGTTGCGTGCGGCAGCACCGTCACCACCGCCAGATCAACGCCGTCGGCGGTCCGGACCCAGTCGCCCTCGATCTCGAAGCGCCGAAATCCGCCGTCGGGATGCCGGATCACAAGGATCGTGCCGCCCGGCACAATCTGGCTCTCGACTGTACAGGTCGGGGAAAATTCAGCCGCGCCATCGAGGGCGCAAGCGATTTTCTCAGCCGCGTCGGTCACTTCCGGCGCAGGACCGGAACAGCCAGCCAGCGCCACAATGACCAGAGCGGTGCTAGATATCCGCGAATACATGGGTCTCAGCCTTGCCGCCAGGATGGGTTACCGCGCCCTGATAAGCCGGGCCGACGTTCTGCGCATAGCGCCACAGCGCACCGGAGTTGTAATCATGGCCGCGCGGCTTCCAGAGCTTGCGGCGCTCCGCCAGCGTGGCCTCGTCGACCTCGAGATCGATTGTTCCGGCCTCGGCATCGATCGCTATCATGTCGCCTTCAAGGACCAGCGCGATCGGCCCACAATCGGCGGCTTCCGGGCCGACATGGCCGATGCAGAAGCCCCGCGTTGCACCCGAAAAGCGCCCGTCGGTGATCAGCGCAACGCTTTCGCCCATACCTTGCCCATAAAGCGCGGCAGTGGTGGCGAGCATTTCGCGCATGCCCGGCCCGCCCTTGGGGCCTTCGTTGCGGATAACGATGACGCTGCCCTCCTTGATCCGGCGTTCTTCAACCGCTGCATAGGCGTCTTCCTCGCATTCAAACACTTGCGCGGGGCCGCGGAATTGCAGGCGGTGCATCCCCGCCACCTTGACGATCGCGCCTTCAGGGGCGAGCGAACCGCGCAGGCCAACCACGCCGCCGGTAGCACTCAGCGGCGTCTTCACATCGTAGATCACCTTCTGGTCGGGGTTCCAGGTGATCTGCTCGATATTCTCACCCAGCGTCTTGCCGGTCACCGTCATCGGGCTGGGATCGAGGAAGCCGCCAGCAAGCAGCGTCTTCATCACCATATAGACACCGCCCGCATCATACATATCCTTGGCGACGTAGTTTCCGCCCGGCTTCAAGTCAGCAATGTAAGGTGTTGATTTGAATATTTCCGCTACATCGAAGAGATCGAAATCGATGCCGCATTCATGCGCCATGGCGGGCAGATGGAGCGCGGTGTTGGTCGATCCGCCGGTTGCCGCAACAACTCGTGCGGCATTCTCGAAGGCGGCGCGGGTGCAGATGTCGCGCGGGCGGATATTATGCTCGATTAAATTCATCACCTGGACGCCAGCCGCAATCGCCACTTCTTCACGCGACTTGTAAGGAGCCGGAGCCATATTGCTGTTCGGAATGGAGAGTCCGATAGCTTCCGCAACACAAGCCATGGTGTTGGCGGTATATTGTCCGCCGCAGGCGCCGTGGCCGGGACAGGCCGCTTTTTCGATCGCGGTCAGCTCGCTGAGAGGGCAGGTGCCGGCCGAAAAGCGCCCGACCGCCTCGAACACGTCCTGCACCGTCAGATCGCGCTCCTGATAGCGTCCGGGCAGGATCGAGCCGCCATAGACGAAGATCGATGGGACGTTGAGCCGCAGCATCGCCATCATCATGCCGGGCAGGCTTTTGTCGCAACCGGCAAAGCCGACAATTGCATCGTAGCAATGCCCGCGCACCGAAAGCTCTACCGAATCCGCGATCACCTCGCGGCTGACCAGCGAGCTTTTCATTCCCTGATGGCCCATCGCAATCCCGTCGGTGACGGTGATAGTGTTAAACCGGCGGGGGGTTCCGCCGCCCTGGATCACTCCGTCGCGACATATATTCGCCTGGAAATCGAGGGTCGTATTGCATGGCGCGCTGTCATTCCCGGCCGAGACGACGGCGACGAACGGCCGCGCGATCTCTTCTTCGGTCATGCCCATCGCGTAGTAATAGCTGCGCTGGGGGGCGCGCTCCGGTCCGACCGAAACATAGCGGCTGGGCAGTCGCGACTTATCAAAACGCGCGGTCATTTTCTCGTCCTTCGCAACTTACTCGCACGATTGCCCTGCCTTCACGAGAGCAAGAGTGCAACCCTGTTGCAAATCCGCGCCAGTCTTTCGGCCCATTCGGCCTGCTGTGCCAGCGTTTCGATCTGATCCTGACGGATCTCGATGCCAAGGTACGGACGGCCCTCGTCCTCTGCGTGTCGGTTCATCGTCGCGTTGAGCAGCCTACCCGAATAGGGTTGCTGATCGCCGACGGTAAGCCCCTCAGCCTCCAGCAGCGGGATCGCCAGTCGCGCAGCGCGGTCATCCTGATTGTAGAGCACTCCCACCTGCCACGGCCGCGCCTCGTCAGGATGGCTGACAAGTCTGGGGGTAAAGCTGTGGAGAGAGAGGATCAGGGCTTGCGGAATATCCTCAAGAAGCGCTGCCAAACCGTTGTGATAAGGCCGGAAAAATCGCGCTAGTCGCGCCTCATGCCCGGCATGATCCAGCGCATTGCCCGGGATCGCGTGGCCGTCGCTTGCGATCGGCACCACCGAAGGCAAATGCTCTTCGCGGTTGAAGTCACAAACCAGACGGCTGACATTGCCAAGGAATGCCGCTGTTCCGGGGCGCCGGGCCATGATTTCCCCCACTTTAGCAACGCCAAGGTCGATTGCGATATGCTGACCCAGCAGCATCGGATCGATCCCCAAGGCGACGTCATCCGGGACATGGTTCGAGGCGTGATCGGATACCACCAGTATCCCGCCAAAGCGGGGCTCTCCCAGCAGGCGGAAGGCTTCGGAGTTCAACGCAGTCTGCCCGTCATCTGCCACCAACCGGGATGCTCGGAAGTCAGCTTTTCTGCGGCCTCACGCATGACGTCATGACGTTCATAGAGCGCATAGCAGGTAGCCCCCGAGCCAGACATGCGGGCTACCAGCGGCTGCGTTTCGGCCAATGCGGCGAGCACGTCGGCTATCGGCGGGCATAGCGCAATCGCTGGCAATTCAAGGTCATTGCGGCCAGCCAGCGTGATCGCACGGACATTACCTTGCGGCAGCGGGCCACGGTCCATCCCATCCCAGCCCTTGAACACCGGACCCGTCGCCAGCGGTACACGCGGATTGACCAGCAGCACCGCCATTCTGGCCAGATCATTGTCGATCGGTTCCAGCTCAGTCCCGGTGCCGCGCCCGATGCAAGTGGTGGAGCGAACGCAGGCGGGCACATCCGCGCCAAGTTTTGCCGCGCGGGCGGGCCAGTCCGCCGGCAGGCCTTGCGTAACCTCGACCATCCGGAACACCGCGCCTGCATCAGCAGAACCGCCGCCCAGCCCAGCGGCCACCGGCAGACGTTTGTCCAGCGTGACCGCCCAGCCGCTCGTCCGAGGCAGGGCCGCGAGCGCCTTTGCAATGATATTTCCAAACGGATCATTGAGTTGTGATCCGAACTCACCAATCGTTCGTAGCTCATCCTGCTCTGCCGGTGCAACGCTCAGTCGGTCACCCTCATCGACGAAGGCGAACAGCGTTTCCAGATTATGATAGCCATCCCCACGCCGCCCACGGACATGCAGCGCGAGGTTGATCTTGGCGTATGCGGTTTCGGTGAACGCCAAGGACGCAGTCACATATTCGGGTAATTGGGGCCGCCGCCGCCCTCAGGGGTTACCCATTCGATATTCTGGGTCGCGTCCTTGATGTCGCAGGTCTTGCAGTGGACACAGTTCTGGGCGTTGATCTGGAGCCGCGGTTTACCCTCCTCGATGCCGAGGAATTCATAGACCCCGGCAGGGCAGAACCGTGCCTCG
>JANOKC010000141.1:0-11292 GCA_031419035.1 Novosphingobium sp.
GGGCGGCGAACATGGCGTGGTGCTGACCAGCAAGCTGATCGACGGCACTTTCCCCGATTACAGCCGGGTTATTCCCACAGGCAACGACAAGCTGCTGCGGATTGATCCCAAGAGCTTTTACGAAGGCGTTGACCGGGTCGCTACCATCGCCACAGAGAAAACTCGCGCGGTCAAGATGGCGCTGGAAAATGACAAGGTCACGCTATCCGTCACCTCACCCGATAATGGCACTGCGGCTGAAGAAGTCCCGGCGGATTACAAGTCTGACGGGTTCGAAATCGGCTTCAACGCGAACTATCTTAAAGACATCCTCGCCCAGATTGATGGCGATACGGTGGAACTGCATCTGGCTGACGCCGGCGCGCCGACCATGATCCGCCAGGATGAGAAATCGCCAGCGCTCTATGTGCTGATGCCGATGCGGGTTTAAGTCATTCAAACGGGTTGATCGGAAGAAGTAATTCGATACGATTGTCCAATGTGGTGGAACCAGATTATCGCCAATGCGCAAAGGAACGCTCGGCGAGTGGTAAGGTTCTTCTTGGATCTGGTGCTGGCTGGTCGCGCTCAAGCCGTTGATGAACTACCTGCCGAATCATTCTGCTGCTTCGACGAATGGGCTAGCAATGCGGATTGCGCGGCGTTCGATCATCGCTAGGAAGCTGATGCTGGCTTAGGCCATAATTTCTCGAAGGTGTGAACCATGTCCCAAACTGTCCAAGTTGCCCGCGGCAACATCACCGAGACTCGCCTCGTTTCGCGTGATCTCCCCGCTCTCCCCGATAACGCTATCCGCCTGAAGGTCGAAAGTTTCGCGGTCACCGCCAACAATGTCACCTATGCTGTGGCGGGCGATGCGTTTGGTTATTGGAACTTCTTTTCCGATGAGGGCGAGTGGGGCGTGGTGCCGATGTGGGGGCATGCGGTGGTTGAGGCGTCAAGCCATCCCGATGTCGCCGTGGGCGAGCGGGTCTATGGCTACCTCCCGATGGCGACGCATCTGGATGTGTTGCCGGTGAATATCTCCGCCAGCGGGTTCAGCGATGGTGCAGCGCACCGTCAGCCGATGAGCCCGATCTACAACCAATACAGCCGCCTTGCCGCCGATCCCGAACATGATCCGGCGCGTGAGGCGCAGCGGATGATCTTCGGGCCGCTGTTCAAGACCGGTTTTTTGATCGAATCGATGATGCGGCGTGAGGGCTGGTTCGGGGCGCAGGCACTGATCTGCACCAGCGCCTCGTCCAAAACCGCGCTGGCGCTGGCCAGTGTCGCGCGCGATAAATCGCCGCAGATCAAGCGGATCGGACTGACATCTGCGGGTAATGTCGCATTCGTGAAAGCGACCGGCCTGTATGACACGGTGCTGGCCTATGGCGATATTGCCAGCCTGCCGCAGGAGCCGAGCATTTCAGTCGACTTCGCTGGAAATGCGACGTTGCTTCACGCCGTCCACACGGCGCTGGGCGATCAGCTGAAATACTCGTGCACGGTGGGGGCAACGCATGTTGGCGAGGGATTCGGACGCGCGAATGGCCCGCTTCCCGGTCCTGCGCCGATCCTGTTCTTCGCCCCCGACCATGCAGTGGCGACGATCAAGGAGCTTGGGCCCAAGGGCTTTGGCGAAGCGGTGGGTGCTAGCTGGAAAGTGTTCCTTGGCGAGACTGAAGGCGCAGTCGCTGTAGACGAGCGCAGCGGCCTTGGCGCGGCAGAGGCGGCGTTTGCAGCTACGGTCAAAGGCACCGCCGATCCCGCTGTGGGGATCGTTATCCTTCCCTGACGGGGCGTCCTATTCCGCTGCCTCAAGCATCTCGGCGCGCTGCGGGCCGCGGATCAAGCCGCCGGGGGTCGCACCGGTCCATGCCCCGTCGCGGAAGGTCACCTCGCCGCCCTTGATCGTGGCGATATAGCCATCGGCCTTTTGCAGCAGCCGCTTGCCGCCAGCGGGCAGATCAAACGCCAGCCAGGGATGTCCCAGCTTGATCTTCGCCATATCGATGATGTTGATATCGGCGAGATAGCCAGGGGCGAGCACGCCGCGATCATCCAGCCCATAGAGCCGGGCGGTATCATGGCACTGGCGCTTTACCGCCAGTTCAAGCGGGATAGTTCCGGCCTTTCGGTCACGCGTCCAATAGCTAAGCAGGAAAGTCGGCGCAGCAGCATCGCAGATCGTTCCGCAATGCGCGCCGCCATCGGATAGCGATGCGACAATGTCGTCGCGCAGCAGCAACTCTCTGGTGAAATCCAGGTTGCCGTCCATGTAGTTGATAACTGGAAGATAGATCATGCCGTTGGCATCATCCGCCATCAATTGTGCATAGGCATATTCGGCGCCGTCCCGGCCATCTGCCTCGGCGCAAGCGGCAATGCTTTCAGCGCGGGTCGGTTCATAGTTGAAACCGTCGGCCATCGGATATTGCATTGCCCATGCCGCAGTCACCAAAAAGAAGAAGGCGTCCATATCGGGCGAGGGCGAGGACAGGTTTGGTTCGGCCAGCAATTGCGCCTTGAACACCGGATCAGCAAGTTGCGCGCGCTGCTCAACCCACGGCAATCGTGCGATTTTGCGCCAGGATGGTCTGTTGACAAACGGGTGAACGGTGCCGCGCCAGTTCATCATCACCCCAATGCCGCGCAGGCCAATGGCGGCGACAATATTTGCGCCATTGTCATTCGCTGATTTGAGCGCCGCCATCTGATCGCGCCAATGCATCTGCTTGATCGGCGATTGCAGCATCGACATGACGATGGGCAGCCCAGTTTCCTTGCTCAGCCGCTCCATCCAGCCAAATTCGTCCCACTCGGGCAACAGATCGGAGGTATGTTCAAACACCCCATAGCCAACCCGGCCCATGGCCCGGCCGATGCCGACCAGTTCAGGCTCGCTCGCGGTGGTGCCTGGGACCAGTTCTCCGTCGATGGATTTATGGAGCACGGTGCGTGAAGTTGAAAAGCCCAGCGCACCGGCACGCAGCCCTTCCTCCACCAGCCGCCCCATTTCGGCGATATCAGCAGTGCTCGCTTCTTCATTATCCGCGCCGCGCTGGCCCATCACATAGGCGCGCAATGCTCCGTGCGGGATCTGCGTGCCAATATCGATGGTGCGTGGCAATGCCTCCAGCGCGTCAAGATACTCGGGGAATGACTCCCAGTTCCACTTCAATCCTTCGGCAAGTGCGGTGCCGGGAATGTCCTCCACCCCCTCCATCAGGCTTATCAGCCATTCATGCCGATCAGGCGCAGCCGGAGCAAATCCAACCCCGCAATTGCCCATGACGACCGTGGTGACGCCGTGCCACGATGAAGGCGCCATTTCCGCATCCCAGGTCGCCTGACCATCATAGTGGGTGTGGATATCAACCCAGCCGGGGGCGATGACATTGCCGCCCGCGTCAATTTCCTGCGCAGCATCGCCCGCGAAATTGCCGATGGCAGCAATCAGCCCGTCCTTCACCGCAACATCGCCGGCAAAGCGGGGCGCGCCAGTGCCATCTACGATAGTGCCGTTGCGGATAATGAGGTCGAAGGTGGGCATGGCTTATCTCCGTAAAACCAGGCCGGTGAATGTCAGTGATCCATAGCTGAGTCGAGTTCAATAGATCGGTTAACGTCGTCCCCGGTCAAGCCGGGGACGACGGGATTCAATCTTTGCGCGCAGCGATCATCGCTGCCACATCGACAAATTTCTCGCGCGGGGCGCCATCACGGGCGCGGCTAACCTCGGCCGCCTCGATTGTCTTCCAGTCACGGAAGGTCACCACATCAAGCTTGCGGGCGGTGGCCAATTCATCAAACCCGGGGCGGCCCGTTTTGCCGCCATTGCCAAGCCCGCCGCTGGCGATGTCCTCAGCGATCCTTTCCACCACACCGAACCCATCTGGCCGGTTGGTGCCGATGGTTCCCGAAGGTCCGCGCCTGGCCCAGCCGACACAGTAAAGCCCCGGCATGATCCGGCCCTCATCGTTGGCGAAGCGACCTGCGCTTTCCTCGAACGGAACACCCGGAATGGGCGAGGTGCGATAGCCGATGCATGTGACGATCAGATCGCAATCGATGGCGTAGGTTTCCCCTGTCAGGCTGGCGCGGCCATTGCTGTCGAGTGTGGTGCGTTCCACCTCGACCCCAGTGACGCGATCATCGCCCAGAATAGCGCGCGGCGAGGCAAAGAAATCAAACTCGACCTCCTGCTGCTTGTCGCTGCGGAATTCTTCGGGAATTGCGGCAAAACTGCGCAGATGATTGACCGATTTGCGTTGCCCTGGTTCAAGCAGCGCATCGTCGCCTTCTGGTGGCAGGTCAGCCGGATCGACGCGCGGACAGGCGCGGGCCAGATGGGCCAACTCGCCCAGCTCCTTGGGGGTCATAGCAATCTGATGCGGGCCGCGCCTGCCGAGCAGAACTATTCGCTCGATTGTCGAACCATCAAGCGCGTGGAGCGCATGGCCGACGATGTCACTGCCGGAAAATTCTTCCTGCGTTTTGGCCAGAATGCGGGCTACATCCAGCGCGACATTGCCGTTGCCGATCACCACAGCGGTCTTGCCGTCCAGCTTTGGATCAAGCCCCGCAAACTGCGGATGGCCATTGTACCAGCCGACAAAGGCAGCGCTGCCGAATACGTTGTCCAGATCCTCGCCAGGGATGCCCGCCGGCTTGTCATTGGGCGCGCCGGTTGCCAGCACTACCGCATCATAAAGCCCCTGAAGCTCGGCGATCGAAACGTCCTTGCCGATCGTGACATTGCCGACGAAGCGGACGTTGTCAGACAATGCAGTGCCTTCATATCGCTTGGAGACAGCCTTGATTGATTGGTGATCTGGCGCGACGCCGGTTCGGATCAGGCCATAAGGCACGGGAAGCATATCAAATATATCGACGCGGACCTCATCCCCCCAATGTTTCTGGGCGGCCTCGGCGGTGTAATATCCGGCCGGTCCAGAACCGATGATTGCAATGTGGCGCATCCTGGGGCCTTTTTTTTCAAGTCAGAACGGGCAGCATGCACGGCACGCGGGCTCAATTCAAGCGCACCAGCACAGGTTTGTTCACCATCCCGTTGGTCGGAAGTTTAACCATTCTTCAAGTGCTATAGGCCCACTAGGCTCTGGATGACTGAACGGGCCGCCAGACTGAGCAATCAAGCTCAGCCACTGCGTGAAACACGCATGCCGGTCCGTGCGCCGGCAGAGCCCGTCATCAATCCTGCGCTGGTGGTGGCAGATCAATTGAGCGCACCGCGTCGCCGGACCAGTCCGCTACGCCCCGCCGCCCATGATCATTCGCAGAGCAGATTTATCAGGAAAAACTGGGCATTGATGGCACCAGTCATGGCTACGGGAGTGGTTTTGGCTGGCGTAGTCTCGCTTTCCATTCCTGCGCTTGTGACTTTTGCTCACGTTGCAGTAGCGATAGGGATCATTGCGGCCGCATCATTTTTCACCGGCCTGAATCAGGAAGCTGCGCATTCCAAGTTGGCACGCGGCACGGCCATGGCTGCGGCAGTTGGCCTGCCGATGATGCTGTATGGCGTCGCGATGGCTCGCTGGGCCATGCACGACGAGGGAGGCAGCTGGGAAACCGCGCTAGGGGTGTTGACGATCACCAGCATGATTTCAGCGATAATTCTGCGCGAACGGCTAGCCAGTATCATCACCGGCCAGATTGCGCTTTGGAGCGGGGTTGCGCTGGTTGCAGGTACATCAGGAACCTTCGTGGTGCTGGGTGTTGGGACTGCGGCGGGGGTTTTTGTGGCGATCCGGCAAGCCGGAATCGATGCCACAGCGGCCGCAGCTGACCGAGAGCGAGCGCATGCCCAACTGCGCGCCGAAGAGATTCTGCGCGACTATGAGCAAGCCGGCCAAGTCTGGTTCTGGGAAACCGATCGGCGCGGTGCAATCACCTATGTCTCACCAACTGTCAGCGCGGCGCTGGGCCGCAAAGCACCAACACTGATCGGCCGGCCGTTTGCGGAACTGTTCATCAATGGCGCTCATGGGCAAGAGGGCGAGCGGACGCTGGCTTTCTTCTTGACCGCACGATCATCGTTCACTGATCTTGCGATCCGCGCTAATATACAACGCGAGGAACGCTGGTGGGCGGTAACCGGCCGGCCAATTTTTGACAGCTTCAACAATTACATTGGATTTCGCGGCTCAGGCATCGATCTGACTGAAAAGAAACAATCCGATGAAACCGCAACCCGACTGGCGCACTATGATTCGCTGACCAGTCTGGCCAACCGCTTTCAGATTTCGCAGACACTTGAAAAACTGCTTGCCGCGCGAAATCTTGATCACCGGGCTTGCGCGGTGTTCTTGCTGGATCTTGATCGGTTTAAGCAAGTCAATGATACGATGGGTCATCCGGCGGGAGACAGCCTGCTTCAGCAGGTGGCTATCCGGTTGGAAAAGACTGTTGGCCAGCAGGGCCGCGTGGGCCGGTTGGGCGGGGATGAGTTCCAGGTGATCCTGGCTGGCCGTCATCGTCGCGAAGACTTGGCAAGCATGGCCAATCAGATCATTGAATCCTTGTCTCACCCCTATTCAATTGATGGCCACCGCGTAGTCATCGGTGTTTCGATTGGAATCGCCCTCTCGCCTGATGATGGAGTGACCTCCGAAGCGATCATCCGCAACGCTGACCTTGCGCTTTATGCCGCCAAGGATGGTGGGCGGGGCCGTCACCACTTTTATTCCGCCGATCTTCACAGTGACGCTGAAGATCGCCGGGAGATGGAGCAGGACCTGCGCGATGCGCTGGGGAGTGGCAGCCTGGAGCTATATTATCAGCCGGTAGTCCATACGCCGACCGAAAAAATTACGGGCTTTGAAGCGCTACTGCGCTGGAACCACCCGACCAAAGGTTCGATCTCTCCTTCAAAATTCATTCCGATTGCGGAAGATACCGGCCTGATCGCACCAATCGGTGAGTGGACACTGCGCACTGCCTGCATGGAGCTGGCAAACTGGCCGGAAAGCGTCCGGGTGGCGGTAAATATTTCGCCGTTGCAGTTTGCAAATCCCGCATTGCCCTCAATCGTTACCCATGCACTTGCCACTGCGCAGGTAGATCCATCGCGGTTGGAGCTGGAAATCACCGAGAGCGTATTCCTGAACGATGATGCAGGCACCGAAGCGATGTTCGCCGCGCTTAAGCGGGTAGGTGTCCGCCTTGCGCTTGATGATTTTGGCACCGGCTATTCATCGCTTGGCTATCTGAAGCGCGCGCCCTTTGACAAGATCAAGATCGACCAGAGCTTTGTCCGGGGTGCGACTATCCAGGGTAGCCGCAACGGCGCGATTATCTCCGCGATTGTCAGCATGGCCGAGGCTTTGGGAATGGAAACCACGGCTGAAGGCGTTGAAACTATGGACGAGCTGGATCTGATCCGCATATTGGGATGCAGCCATGTCCAAGGCTTCGTCTATGCCAAACCCATGAGCTGCGCTGATGCAACCCGGCAACTGACAATGGGCCTGACCGCCTTTGCACAAGGCCCCCGGTCGGCAAGATCAACCCGGCAGACCATGTTGCGCAAGATTACGCTCGATCAAGGAGGTCAGCAGTATCACGGCACTATCCGCAATATCTCTTCCACCGGGGCGTTGGTTGACGGGCTATGGAATGTGCCAGTCGGCACGATTTTCCGGATTATGATCGCCGACGGCCATACCGTAACAGCAACAGCACGGTGGTGTAAGGAAGACCGCATGGGGGTGGAGTTTTCCACCCCGCTGGCTCTTGATGCTACCGGAAGGGTAGCGATGATATCGCCTGGCAGGATTGAACAGTCAGGGCTGTCAATTCGGCGCGCGGGCAATGGCTAGCCTGATACCCTGCCACGCTGGTTTGCGATCAGCTAAATTAGCACTTCGGCAATGATGTTGGGTTACCATTGTGAATTGAACCACAGTAATCGGACGGAAGGGCAACAAGTTTGAGCGTGTCGGGCACAACAAGCATGGGGCGGTTTCGCGGAATGCTCGGCGGCAAAGCCGGGCGGGAAGCGCAGGCTGATGCGCCAATGCCTACCGGAAACGAACTTCGCCAGGCGATGCTGCTGCTGCGCGATTATGAGCAATCGGGCGTAGGCTGGTTTTGGGCCAGCGATACACGTGGCCAAATCACCTATGTATCTGATTGCATTGCCACCCAGATTGACCGGCCACGTCAGGACATTATCGGAACGCCGGTGCAATCATTGTTCATCCTCGATCGTGACGAGGATGACACGATCGAGCGGACCCTGCCATTGATCCTCAGCGCCCGCAAAACCTTCGTCGATCTGTCGGTGCGCGCGGCGCTTGAAGGGCAAGAAGTCTGGTGGTCAATATCAGGTCGGCCCCAGTTTGATTCCCGCGGAGACTTCATCGGCTATCGCGGCAATGGTTCAGACGTAACCGCAACGCGCGAGAGCCAGCGCGAAGCCACGCGCCTAGCAATGTATGATTCTCTCACCGGCCTTGCAAACCGTCATCGCATCGAATCGCGGCTGGTTGCGACGCTTACCGCCTACAAGGCCGCAAAGCGCAGCTGTGCGATCATGATGATTGACCTTGATCGGTTCAAGCAGGTCAATGACACGTTGGGCCACCCTGCGGGCGATGAACTGCTGAAGCAAGTCTCGCAGCGCTTGCAGCGGGTGCTCGACAAAACTTTTGAGATTGGTCGGCTTGGCGGTGACGAGTTCCAGATAGTGCTGCCCGATATCGATGATCGCGGGCGGCTGGGTGAAATCGCCAGGACAGTCATCTCGATCATTTCGCAGCCATATTCGATTGAAGGAAGTCGCTGCGTGATCGGCGCGTCCGTTGGCATCGCGATTGCGCCCTATGATGGCGTCAGCAGCGGCGATTTGGTGCGAAGCGCGGATCTGGCGCTTTATGCCGCAAAGGACGGCGGGCGCGGACGGTTCCGGTTCTATTCCAGCGACCTCCACTCCGAAGCCGAAAGTCGCCGCAGAATTGAAGAGGATCTGCGCGATGCTCTGGGGAAGGATCAGATCAGCCTTTGCTACCAGCCGATCGTTGATGCCACTTCCAACAAGGTTGTCACGCTGGAAGCATTGATGCGCTGGGAACACCCGGAATTGGGACATGTTTCGCCTGGCCTGTTCATTCCCATCGCCGAGGAAAGCAATCTGATCGGCGCGTTGGGTGACTGGGCGTTGCGCCGGGCCTGTGATGAGGCGGTGCTATTGCCCGGAAATGTCAGAATTGCAGTCAATGTGTCACCAATCCAGTTTAACAACACCGCGTTTCCCACTGTCGTAGCTCAGGCTTTGGCCAATTCGGGGATCAACCCCGATCGGCTTGAGCTGGAACTGACGGAATCGATCTTCATTGCCGATGATGCGGCAACCGACGCAATGTTCGCCGCGCTTAAAAAGCTGGGCGTCAGGCTGGTGCTGGATGATTTCGGTACGGGCTATTCGTCGCTGGCCTATTTGCGCAAGGCACCGTTTGATAAAATCAAGATCGATCAGGAATTCATTCGCGGCGTCACAGAACCGGGCAACCGCAATCGGGCGATCATCACCGCGATTGTTAGCCTGGCTAAAGCACTGGATATGGACACCACCGCCGAAGGCATTGAGGCGCTGGACGAGCTCGAAATGATGCGCAGCTTAAACGTCGCGCAGATTCAAGGCTTCTCTTATTCTGGCGCAATTTCATTTGACGATGTAAGCGAAGCGATGACCAGCGGCGAGTGGGTCATCGATCCCAGTGGACCCAGCCGTTACCGTCCCGATCGCCGCACAGTGTTCCGCAAGATCGGTGTTATCCATGAAGATCACCGTTACGAAGTGACGATGCGGAATCTTTCCTGCAACGGCGCAATGATCGAAGGGCTTCTCGACGTGCCACTTGGCACACAACTCGTAATCGATTTGGGTGAAGGCCAGCTCGCGGTAGCCAGGGTCAGGCGTTCATCAGAATCAATCCAAGGTATCAAGTTTGAGGCATCGCTGGTCGATGATGGCGCTGGCGGGCTCTGCACCCGGCACCGGATTTCGCCCTATGTGCTGGCCGCAGCGGGCATGCCAGTAACGGCACTCCCTCCCGGCATGCAGTTGCCAGCCCAACTTGGCGGCGCGGGCTCCTTTACTTTGCCGAAGTTCGGACAGGTCGCTGCCAAGACCATCCCCAAAGCGAGCAACGCTGCCTGAATGGGCTGCTGACAGCGCGGTGTTGCGCTGCTAACGGCGCCAGCATGACTGAACTGGCCCTGATCCGCAATTTTTCGATAATCGCCCACATTGACCACGGCAAGAGCACGCTGGCTGACCGGCTGATCCAGCTGACCGGCGGGCTGACCGAGCGTGAGATGAGCGCGCAAGTCCTTGATAACATGGACATTGAGAAAGAACGCGGAATCACCATCAAGGCCCAGACGGTTCGCCTGCGCTACACCGCCAAGGATGGGCTCGAATATGAGCTCAACCTGATGGACACCCCCGGCCACGTCGACTTCGCCTATGAAGTAAGTCGCAGCCTCGCCGCCTGCGAAGGCGCACTCCTCGTAGTGGACGCTGCGCAAGGCGTCGAAGCGCAGACGCTGGCCAACGTCTACCAATCAATCGAGCACGACCACGAGATCGTCCCCGTCATCAACAAGATCGATCTCCCCGCCGCCGAACCCGAAAAAGTCCGCGCCGAAATAGAGGAAATCATCGGCCTTGATGCCAGCAATGCCGTCCTCACCAGCGCCAAATCGGGCATCGGCATCGCCGAAGTGCTCGAGGCGATCGTCACCCGCATCCCGCCCCCCAAGGGCGATCGCGCCGCACCGCTGAAGGCCATGCTGGTCGACAGCTGGTACGATCCGTATCTCGGCGTGGTGATCCTAGTTCGGGTGATCGACGGCGTGATCAAAAAGGGCCTGCAAATCAAATTCATGGCTGGCGGGACCGAGCATCTGGTTGACCGGGTCGGCTGCCTGCGCCCCAAGATTGAGCAACTGGACGAGCTTGGCCCCGGCGAAATCGGCTTCATCACCGCCCAGATCAAGGAAGTGGCGCAGGCCAAGGTCGGCGACACCATCACCACCGTCAAACAGGGCGCGGCCAAGGCGCTCCCCGGCTTCAAGGAAGTCCAGCCGGTGGTGTTCTGCGGGCTGTTCCCGGTCGACGCCGCCGATTTCGAAAAGCTGCGCGAATCCATCGCCCGCCTGCGCCTCAACGATGCCAGCTTCAGCTTCGAGATGGAAAGCAGCGCCGCGCTCGGCTTCGGCTTCCGCTGCGGCTTCCTCGGCCTGCTCCACCTCGAAATCATCCAGGAGCGCCTCACC
>JANOKC010000142.1:0-1641 GCA_031419035.1 Novosphingobium sp.
CACAAAGCCCGCGATAACTCCGCGTACGTCGCGCGCGAACAGGCCCGAATAGATCCCCACGGCAATCGGAAACATCGATCCCATGAAAAACCCGAGCGCGATCCGCTGAAAGATCAGGCCGGTGTAGCTGCTGACCAGCAAGGCCGAGAGCAGCCCCGTCCCATAACCGAACATCGAAATGACCAGCGCATTGCGCCGCCCGATCTTGTCCGCCACCTGCCCCATCACCACCGCACCGAGGATCGCGCCGATCGACTGGAGCGTGTAGGACGATCCGGCCTGCAAGTCGGTCAAACCCAGGCTTTCCTTGATATAGGGCCGCAGGATATCGACCGTGTTCCACGACCAGGCGTAGAAAAAATACGCCGCCAGCAGGAACGCGAGTGCGCCGAAGCGGCGGCCTTGGGTGAAATCTTGTGCGCGGATCATCGGCTGGGCTCTTCCCAATTGGGCAACAGGTGAATCCCGAACTGGGCGATCAGATCAACCATATCGATGAACACCCAGTTCTCGACGAGCCAATCGCCATCGCGCCGCCAATAGTCCATGATCCGCTGGGTGATTCGCTTGTTAGTCGCCGGAATACCAATCCAGTCATCACCGCAATGCGTTGCATTGATGCTGGGCCAACCGGTAGAGGCAACATAGGCTCCTTCTCCGATCCGGCATTTGTGGTTGCCGCCAACCCGGTCCGGGAAAGCATTGAGGAACGGACCTTGGTGGGCGCGTTCATAGTCCGAATGACCGCGCGCGCTGCCGATCCCGCCCGGGCCGTACCAATGGAATTGCGGCGTCCAGAAGCGCCGCATCCCCATGCTGGCGAGCGACTTGCCGTCATAGGACATGAGGCCCGCGATCATCGCCTCGACCAGCTTGAGGCTCTTTTCCGATTCCGCGCCATCCTGCGCGCTGAGCATGATGCCGTCCTGGGTTGCGGGTGCGTGCGACCAGCTTTCGCCCAATTGCGGGCGCAGCGGCCACTGCCCCGTTTCGATCATCAGCCGGGTGAGATCGAGCAGGACATAGCTTTCCACCACGCGATCGCCCTCGATCCGGTCAAACCAGCCATAGCGAATGAAATGCGGCCGTCCGCTGGCCTTGAGACCGTAGAGATCGTTCTCAAAATGCCCGACGAAGTTTCCGGTGGTGGTGAACCAGTCACCTTCCTTGAACCGCCCGCCCATCAAAATGTCGGTGCGCCGTTCCAGATCGGGGAAGGCGCGCACCAGCGGCTCCCAAAAGCGTTCGCTGATCGCGTCGCGCCCGGCGCAATGATCGACCGGAGCACCCGCGTTGAAATCGCAATCGGGCGCATAGAGCCGTCCGGTCAGTGCGCGGTGCTGCGAACCGAGATCGCGGTGATCGTCGATCAATTGCCAATAGCTTGCTTTATCGAGCGTCATCCGGCCCCCCAATTTGGCACCATATTGACTTCGAATGCAATCGCCGTAAACCTCTATTTCACAGGGCAGCGTTGCTGCCTTGGCTTGCACCGTGTTTGGGGAGTTGAATGGCCAACGCATCTGCCAGTGCAGTGGAGTGGACGAACGAGAAGCTGGCCGAGCGGCTGGTGCGCTATGCCGATCTGGTTCCCTGTTACAACGCCTTCATCGATTGCCGAACGCCGGGCTCCGAAGCCAA
>JANOKC010000143.1:0-14645 GCA_031419035.1 Novosphingobium sp.
CGCCGCCGCAGTTTTTTGTCTACAAATATTAAATGGGCCGCTTTCCCCGCACGGTAAAGCGGCCCTTTTGGTATGTGTGGAAAGCTATTTAACGCAGTCGGATCGGAACATAGCCAGCTGGCCGTCCCGCGCGTTGGACCCGCAGCAGCACCGCAGGACGGTTTGCCCCGCGTGCTGCGCGAACTGCTGCTTCAAGGTCTGCAACGGTGGCAACATCACGGTAATTGGCCGAAAGAATGATATCGCCGCGCAGAAGCCCTTTGGCCCCGGCATCGGACGAAGCATCGACCACGCTTATCACAAGCCCGCGGGTTGTTTCGGGAGCACCCAACTGACGGGCAATCTGCGCGGTGAGTGGCAGAACCGACAGGCCCATCGCCTTTTCGACGATCCCTTCACCCTGTCGCTCGGGAGTGCGGTTGAACTGATCGTCATTCTGCGGTTGTTCGGGGTTGAAATTCTGCTGGGCGAGCTCATCCTCAGTCGGACGTTTGCCCACAGTGGCGCTGAGCGTCATGCGCTTGCCATCGCGGATCAGCTCGATCGGGATCCGTTTGCCGGGCGCAGTATTGGCAACGATGAAGGAAAGCGTCTGATCGGGGCTGACATCCTTGCCATCAACTTTCAGGACCACATCGCCTGCCTGCAGGCCGGCCGCTGCTGCTGCTTGGCCCGTCTGGACCGACTGGACGAACTCGCCGCGCTTGTGTGCAATGCCCAGAGAATCAGCCAGATCCTCATTCACCGGTTGGATCTGGACTCCCAGAAAACCGCGCTCGATGGCCTGTCCTGTCTTGAGCTTTTCGACGATCGGCGCAGCAACTTCGGCGGGAATGGCAAAACCAATCCCGACGCTGCCGCCAGTGGGCGAGAAAATCGCATTGTTGATGCCGATGACATTACCCTTCATGTCAAACATCGGGCCGCCGGAATTGCCCCGGTTGATCGAGGCATCGGTTTGCAGATAGCGGTCATAGGCACTGCCGGAACCGGTAGCGCGATAAACTGCCGAGATGATCCCCGAAGTCACCGTTCCGCCAAGGCCAAAGGGATTGCCGATGGCGATCACCCAATCACCCACCCGGGCGCTGCGCGAATCGCCGAACTTGACGAACGGCATTACCTTGCCGGATTCGATCTTTAGCACCGCAAGATCAGACGCGGCGTCCCGGCCAATCAGCTTGGCCGGATATTCTGTGCCATCGGGCATGGTTACGGTGATCGATTCCACCTGACCCCGGCCTTCTGCGGTAATCACGTGATTGTTGGTCACCACATAGCCGTCGGGCGAAATCACAAAGCCTGAACCCAGTGACTGGGCTTCGCGCGTCTGGCCGCCCCCTCCATTGCCGCCATTCTCGCCCTGGCCGCCGCCGAATAAATCGGCAAACGGCGTTCCGGCAAAGGGATTGCCCGTCTGGACCTTGATCCGCTGCCGGGTGGAGATATTGACCACTGCGGGCTGTAATTGCTGGGTCAGATCGGCGAAGCTGCCAGGCGCTCCGGCGCGGGGGGTCATGGCCTGAATTTGCGCGGCGTCGTTCTGTGCCACCTGCGCACCAGCAGGAAAGCCGGTGATCAGCGATAGGGCAGAGCCGCCCAGCAGCAGTGCAGTTGTTATTCCATAAGCATATCGCACGGGGTTCACGTCCTTTTGCTTTGATCTTGGGCTTTTGCTTTATCCAATGGGCAGTGTTTATCCGCTGCCCGGTCTAGCGCCTCAGTTCAGCCGAAATTCGATGAACTGCGCTTGAATGAGGGGCAATCAACGTCCCTTGAACTGGCGCAGATAATCATTGTCGGGCGAAAGAATGATCGTGCTGCTCGATTTTGCGTCAGGGTTTGAAAAGGTTGCGTCATAGCTCTTCATCGCTCGGTAGAAGTCATAGAAGCTCGCATCCTGGCCGAAACTGTCGGCATAGATCTGCGATGCCCGCGCCTCTGCCTCGGCGGTAACGATCTGGGCGTTCTTCTGGCCCTGGGCACGGATTGTGGTGGCTTCCTGTTCACGCGCAGCCTGCATTTTGGTGAAAGTGCTTTCCATCGCACCCTCGGGCAGATCGGCCCGCTTGATCCGCACATCGATGATCTGCGCGCCGTATTTGCGTGCTTCGACATCCAACCCGGTTCGGATTTGCACCATGGCCGCACCGCGTTCGGCTGTCAGCAGAGATTGGAACGTGCGCTTGCCCAGTTCCTGACGCAGTACCGAGGTCAGGATCGGCTGGAGCTGTTCCTCCAGCTTTGCAGGCGTGCCTGCCGTGCGAACCATCTTGACCGGATCGATAATCCGGAACCGCGCATAGGCATCCACTTCCAGCCGCAGCTGATCGGTTGAAAGCACTTGCTGGCGTTCCATATCGACCGACAAAAGCCGCCGGTCGATCCGAACCAGCCGCTCAATAAACGGAATGCGCAGCGATAGGCCTGCCCCGGTTTGGCCGAAATCGGTCTTGGGCTTGAAGCGGTTGATAACCCGGACCGGCTCTCCCAGCCGAACCACAACTGCCTGTTCGGTTTCGGGGACTGCAACCACGCTGGTCAGCACCCCAATGGCTACAGCCGCAATGGCGATCAAAGCGATGCGATTTTCGCGCAGACTTGCCAACATGGTCACTGTCCTCCCGCCGCAGGAGCCGCAACAGCAGCAGCCTGCGCTCTGCGCCTGACTTCAGGTAGAGGGAGATACGGGGTCACGCCATTGGCCTCGACCACCACCTTGTCATTGTTGCTCAAAACGCGTTCCATCGTTTCATAATACATGCGCCGCCGGGTTACTTCCGGGGCCAGCTTGTATTGGCCGTAAACCTTGTCGAAATTGGCGGCCTCGCCTTGGGCGCTGGCAATCTTCTGCTGCGCCCATGCCTGGGCATTGCTAAGATCGCGCTGGGCATCCTGCTGCGCGGCGGTGACCTTCTGGAATGCATCGATCACCTTTTCGGGTGGATCGGCCTTCTTGATTTCAACACCCTGAACCAGAACGCCCGAACGATAGGCATCGAGCACGGTCTGCATCCGCTGCCGCACATTCTGTTCGATTTGCCCGCGTCCGGCACCGCCCATTACGCCGTTCAGCGCAACTTCGGCCACCGAGGCACGCATCGCTGCTTCGGCTACTTCCTTCACCGTATCGCTGGGATCCTCGAGCTGAAATTTGTAAAGTTTGAGGTTCTTGATGTTCCAGCGCACCAGATAGCTCAGATCGACCAGATTCTGGTCGCTGGTCAGCATCAGCTTTTCTGCTTCGCCTTCGGGGATCGTCTCACGTTTGATCGAGGTGACATCGACCACGTCGACCGACTGGATCGGCCATGGCGCGGTTATCGAGACACCAGCACCGATTGTGTGCGAATATTTGCCAAAGGTTGTAACCACCCCTTCCTCGGTAGAGCCAAGCTGGTGGGCCGAGGTAGAGAAGAGCCATAGCAACGCCACGCCGCCCGCGACCAGTGGCAGCCAACTTTTGCCATCGCGGCGCTGGGGCATGCGCGGGAACCCGGCTCCGCCGCCGCCACCGCCACCGCCGCCCGGGCGATTGCCGCGTTGGCGGAAGATGTCCTCAATATTGGCCGAGCGCCGCGGAGGGGTGGATTCGCTTCCTGAAGACCAGGGATTGCGTGGGCCATTCGGCGGAGACGGAGGAGACGGCGCATCCGGTGCTGCCTCTCCCTCATCGCCAGAAGCTTGGGGGGAAGGATCGCCCTCTCCTTTGCCTTTGCCGCCACCCCAAGGGCTGCGGCTACCGGCCATTGCCAGTATGCTGCCCAAACCAAACCTGTCAAAACTACTCATGGATAAAGTTATAGGTATGCCGGGCGCACAAAAACAGTGCCTGTTGCTGCTTTTTCCTTGCTAGGGGGCCGAGAGGTCATTTTGAGACTGGTCCGGAGCAACCATGAGCGAGCCTGATAGCACTACAGCAGTCCTGAAGATGGCCCTTCCGCCGTTAGCCGGGGCACGGCTGCAATCGCTGCGGTTGGCCGATGGAGTTGCAACGCTGGTGCTTGATGTAGCAGGGCTGGACCGGTTGGAACGCGATCGACTGGAAATGGCGGTCAAGGACGCTCTCCGCGTGGTCGACGGCGTGAAAGAAGTTCGTGTGGCGATGACCGCCGACAAAGCTCCTGCCAAGCTCGGCCCGCTGATCATCGCGGTCGGATCGGGCAAAGGCGGCGTCGGCAAATCGACACTGTCGGCGAATCTTGCGGTGGCGCTGGCGCGAATGGGGCGCAAGGTTGGACTCGTCGATGCCGATATCTACGGGCCTTCGCAGCCGCGCCTGCTGGGCAATGAAGGCCAAAAGCCAACCGCCAGCGAGAAGAAGCTCAATCCGGTCCCCAGTCGCTGGGGCGTCCCGGTGCTGTCGATGGGTCATCTGATCGAACCAGGCAAGGCAATCGCCTGGCGCGGACCGATGGCCGGCAATGCGCTGGGCCAGCTGATCGATGCTGAATGGGGCGATGTCGAGCTGCTGATCGTCGATCTTCCGCCGGGCACTGGCGATGTCCAGCTGACCATGCTTCAGCGGCACAAGCCGGCGGGGGCAATAATCGTCTCCACCCCGCAGGATCTGGCGCTAATTGACGCGACCCGGGCCATGCAGCTGTTTGAACAGGGTGGGGTGCCGGTCATCGGTCTGGTCGAGAATATGGCCGGCTATGAATGCCCGCATTGCGGTGAGGTCAGCGATCCGTTTGGCCAGGGCGGGGTGGAAGCAGCGGCCAAGGTGATGGGCCACGCCTTCCTGGGTCGGATACCCCTCGATCTATCGATCCGGCAGGATAGCGACGCTGGAAAGCCGCCAGCTGCGGGCGATACGGCACAAGCAGAGGCGTTTGCCGCGATCGCTCGGCAGCTTGCCACCTGGCTCGATAATCAATGAGGATTACGCGGCGCGGGTTGTTCATCGGGGCTGGCGCCAGCGGCGGCCTGTTGCTCGGCTGGGTACTGACCCCGCGCAGTTTTGCTCCGCCGCTTGTGGCGGGCCGGGATGAAGTGGCATTCGATGCCTGGCTTAAGATTGGCAAGGATGGGGTGGTAACTGTCGCCGTTCCAGAGCTTGAGATGGGTCAGGGAGTTACCACACTTATCCCGCAGATAATTGCGGCGGAGCTGGGCGCGGACTGGCGCCAGGTGGCGGTTGAGCCAGCGCCGATCAGCGGGGCCTATGCCAATGCGGTGTTGGCGGCGCGGTGGTCAAAGCTATGGATGCCGGCCTTTTCCGGGGCTGCAGCCGCGCCGAACAGCCTGCTCGCCAAGCGATTTGCGCAGAGCGAGGAATTCGTGGTCGCTGCCGATGGCACCACTCTAGCTGCCTATGAGCTGCCTGCCCGGATCGCGGCGGCCAGCGCGCGGGCGATGCTGGCAATGGCTGCTGCAGAGCGCTGGGATGTGGCCTGGGAAGAATGTGAGGCGCAAGGCGGCTTTATTCTTAATGGCAAGAAGCGCCTATCATTTGGCGAACTGGCTGAGGATGCGGCCAGCTACGATCCGCCAGACCCGGCAGTGGTGCGTGTGTTACCACCAGCCGAACGCCCGGCAGCCTTCCCCGCCGGATCAACCCCTGTCTACCCCCGGCTCGATCTGCCTGCCAAGGTTGATGGCAGCTATAGCTTTGCAGGCGATGTGCGCTTGCCCGATATGGTTTTTGCAGCGATCCGCCACGGCCCGATCGGTGAAGCAGAGCTTGCGAGTTTCGATTCAGGTGCGGCCAAAAGCGTCCAGGGCTTCATCGAGCTGGTCCAGACCAAGCGTTGGCTGGCCGCCGTGGCGCAGGATTGGTGGGGTGCAGAGCGCGCGCTGGGTCTGATCGCGCCGCGCTTCAGGGTGAAACACCGTGCCGCCAGCGGCAACATCGAGCAGCTCCTGGGCGCGGCAGTGCGCAAGGGCGATGCGGTCCGGTTGGCCGAACTGGGTGATCCCGATGCGGTTCTAACTGGTAAGTCTTTGCTGGCGCGCCATTATGGCGTTGCTCCAGCGATCCATGCCACGCTCGAAACGGCTTCTGCGACGGCGCGGTTCAAAGATGGCAAGCTTGAGCTTTGGCTGGCTAGCCAGGCACCCGCTGCGGCGCGGCTTGCGGCGGCCCGGGCGCTGGGCCTGAATCCGCATGATGTGGTGCTCTATCCGATGCCGGCAGGTGGCAGTTTTGACCGCCGTCTGGAACACGAACATGCTGTGCAGGCCGCGCTGATCGCCAAGCAGATCGATAGGCCGGTGCAGCTGGTCTGGTCGCGCTGGCAGGAACATGTCGCAGGGCTTCCGCGCACCCCGGTGGCAGCGGTGATGGCGGCGCGACTGGCGCCCGATGGCTCCGTCTCTGGCTGGAAGGCCCGGCTTGCGCTGCCTGCCACGACCTTTGAGTTTGGTGCGCGATTGTTCGATGGAGACAGCCCGTATGATGCATTGAGCGCTCAGGATCAGGGCGATCCTTTGGCGGTGGAGGGTGCGGTGCCGCCCTATTCTATCCCCAATATGGCGGTAGATCATGTGCCCGTGGCGATCCCGCTGCCGACGGGCAGGATGCGCGGTAATGCGCACGGCTACACCTGCTTTTTCACCGAGAGTTTTGTCGATGAGCTGGCCCATGTGGCGGGGCGCGAGCCGCTTTCGTTCCGGATGGCGATGCTGGGGCAGGATCTGCGGCTCGCCAATTGCCTCCAACGCGCGGCCACACTGGCTAGCTGGGATGGCGGCGTGGACGGCAGCGGGCAGGGGTTGGCCTGCCATGTGCTCCGAAGCGGCAGGATCGCGCTGGTTGCAGTCGCCCGCCGCGATGAAACCGGGATCAGGGTCGACAAGCTGACAGCCGTTGCTGATATCGGCCGGATTGTGAATGTCGATATAGCCCGCCAGCAGATTGAGGGCGGGTTGGTCTTCGGGCTTGGCCTCGCGGTCGGCTCAAGCACCGGCTATGCAAAGGGACTGCCGCTGACCGGGCGACTGGGTATGCTGGGACTGCCCCTTTTGGCAGATTGCCCCGAGATTGAGGTGGAGTTTATCGAAAGCATTGCCGAGCCATCCGATCCGGGCGAGCTGGGCGTGGCGGTTGTTGCACCAGCAATTGCCAATGCGCTATTTTCTGCCACCGGCATCAGGTTGCGCCGGTTGCCACTGCTGTCTGAGGATTCCTGATGTTACCTGCCGGCCACCCCTCTGTCCGCACTGGCAAGATCGGGGTGCTGCTGGTCAACCTTGGCACGCCCGATGCGCCAACCCCAAAGGCGGTCAAGCGCTACCTCAAGCAATTCCTGTCAGATCGCCGCGTGGTCGAACTTCCGGCGCTGCTGTGGCAGCCGATCCTGCGCGGGATTATCCTCAACACAAGGCCTAAGAAATCGGCCCATGCCTATGCCCAGGTGTGGAGCGAAGAAGGATCGCCGCTGGCCGCGATCACTGCGGCGCAGGCACGTGCATTGCAGATCCGGTTGGGTGAAGGCGTGATGGTTGCCCATGCGATGCGCTATGGCAATCCGGCGCTGGGAGCTGAAGTGCAGCGCCTCAAGGATGCAGGCTGCGAGCGAGTTCTGGTCGCACCGCTCTATCCGCAATATTCCGGGGCGACGACGGCAACTGCGGTCGATGCTTTAGGGTCGCAGCTTGCAAAGATGCGCTGGCAGCCCACGATCCGGACCCTGCCGCCCTATCACGATGATCCGGCCCATATCGAAGCACTGCGCGCCGATACCGCCCGGCAACTAGCGGCCTTGCCGTTCGTGCCGGAAGTCCTTTTGCTCAGCTTTCACGGGATGCCGGAACGGACGCTGCAGCTTGGCGATCCTTATCACTGTCACTGCCGCAAGACTGCACGGCTGCTGGCAGAGGCGCTGGCGGGTGATTATCCCGCTTTGCGGATCGAGGTCAGCTTTCAATCACGCTTTGGACGCGCCAAATGGCTTGAGCCCGCCACTGATGCAGTGCTGGCGGCCGAGGCAAAGAACGGCACCCGCCGCCTGGCCATCGCCGCACCCGGTTTCTCCGCAGATTGCCTTGAGACCCGCGAAGAGCTGGCAATCCGCGGGCGCGAGCAATTTGTTGAAGCGGGCGGTGAGGCCTTCGCCGCGCTCGATTGCCTCAACGCTAGTGACGCTGGGATGGCGATGCTGGAACATCTGGTCCGGCGCGAACTTCAGGGCTGGATTTGACCGCGCGATTAGTTTACATCGGTGTCAGTAACCAAGGAATCACTGATGGCCACGATTGCTCCAGATAGCCCCCGTTTCACGCATTGGTCACAGCGTCCGGCGGCTGATTCGCTGGACCATATTCCCGGCGAGGATGGCTGGCCGATTTTTGGCACCACGTTGCGGATGCTCGCCGATCCGGCTGCCTATGGTGACCGGATGCGGAAAAAGTTCGGGAATGTCTGGCGTTCGCGTAGCTTCGGCAACCGGCAGGTCTCTTTGGTTGGGGCCGAAGCCAATGAGCTGGTGCTGTTTGACCGGGACAAGATATTTTCATCCGAACAGGGCTGGGGACCGATCCTCGATCTATTGTTCCCGCGCGGATTGATGCTGATGGATTTCGATCACCACCGGATCGATCGGCGGGCATTGTCGATCGCCTTCAAGCCCGAACCGATGCGCCACTATGCTGATGCTTTGAACCGCGGCATATCCGAACAGGTGGCGCTGTGGTCAGGCAAGCAAATGAAATTCTACCCGGCAATCAAGAAGCTTACCCTTGATCTGGCCGCAGACAGCTTCCTTGGCGTGCCGCTGGGGCCGGAAGCTGACAAGATCAACAAGGCGTTTGTCGATACGGTCGCCGCGTCAGTCGGGATCGTGCGCAAGCCGCTGCCCTTCACAGCGATGGGCCGGGGTGCAGCGGGCCGCAAATTACTCGTCGAATGGTTTACCAAGGAAACGATCCGCCGCCGCAAGGCAGGCGGCGGGCAAGACATGTTCAGCCAGTTCGCCACTGCCACCCGCGAAGATGGTTCGCTGCTGCCGGTCGAAGATGTGGTCGATCACATGATCTTCCTGATGATGGCCGCGCACGATACCATCACTTCGTCTGCCAGCTCGCTGGTCTGGCTGCTGGCCAAGAACCCTGAATGGCAGGGAAAGCTGCGCGCCGAGGCGCTGGCCGTGACTGGTGGAGCAGGCCGACCCGTGGCCTATGATGACCTCGGCAAACTGGAGCTGTCTGAAATGGCCTTCAAGGAGGCTCTGCGGCTGGTCCCTCCGGTATCATCCACCCCGCGCCGTGCGATGAAGGATTTCACTTTCGGCGGCTATCGCATTCCCGCAGGCTCGCAGGTCGGGATCAGCGCCTCGATGGTCCATAGGATGGAAGAGTACTGGCCTGATCCGCAGAAGTTTGATCCGCTGCGTTTCCTGCCTGCCGAAGTTGCCAAGCGGCACAAATATGCCTGGGTCCCGTTCGGCGGCGGGGCGCACATGTGCCTTGGGCTGCACTTTGCCTATATGCAGGTCAAGATCCTGATGGCCCAGATCCTGACACGTTACACGATCGAGATTGAGCCTGGATATGCCCCGCAGTGGCAGCTTTTCCCGATCCCCAAGCCCAAGGATGGGCTGATGGTGACTTTCAAGCCGATTTGAGTTTCGGTCCATGTACCTGAATAAGGGACGGAACCAATTTGGCTCCGTCCCCTTTCAACCATTAAATCAGTTGGGCTTTTAGTCCATCTGGGGGCCGGTATGATCGGCCCCCTGGCTCTTCTTTTCACCGCAGCCCTTGCTGTCGACTGGTTTGTCGCAGCAGCAGCACTTTTTAGCTTCGGGTGCCGCCGCAGGTTCAGCGGCATAAGCAAGTGTGGGGAGAGCCAGCGCGATCGCTAGCCCCAGTGCATATTTCTTCATAGCGTATTCCTTGTTTGGTTTTGTCAAAAAATCAAGCGCGGGAATCGCTTCGGGGCGGCGGCAATGGCACGTCGATTGAGATACCGTCCAAGCTGCCTGCAGGCAGCCCAGTTAGCGTGATGGCAACATAGGGCGGATGAAATCGCGGCAAGGGATCAGACGGCAACGTGGCGGTACAGGCGATCATGCAGTGATTCAGTGTGAATAGCTGATTACTTTTCTGCGGTCCGCCATCCATGCAAGGGTGCGATGCAGACAAGGTTGAGCCAGCCGCCGCCGGGCTCATCGCCATCATTCCAAACGGCGCCACCAGCAGGGCGATAATTTGAACCAACCGTAAAAGCCGACTTTTCACGTAATGTTACTAGACCCGGCTCATATGGATGGCAACGCCGTTTGATGACGATCACGCGGTCTAGAAATCCACTGCAATGCCGTTCTTCACCCAATCACCATAGCGGGTGGGGGAAAGTCCGGCGTGATCGTCGCTAACCAGCGCAGCCTTGGGCTGGGGCGCTGGGTCATTGCTCCAGTGCGCAGGCTTTGTGAACGGGACGGGCCGCTTGGTGAGGCGTTTGGTCATGGGCGCATGATGGACGCGCTGGCGGCGCGATGCAATCTGGCATAGGGGCCAGTGATGGATATTCCCGGTCTACCCGCCCGCAAAGCTGCTCTGCGCCTGCATGATGCTGTGCTGCGCCGGGGAGAAACGCTCGATCAGGCCGCTGGCGGCGCACTGCTGGGGATTCGCGGCGATGCGGATCGGGCGCTGGCCCGGGCCTTGGCCGGAGAAAGCCTGCGCTGGCTGACCGATCTGGATGAGCTGATTGACAGCGCAACCCGGCTGCCGCTCGCCGATGATGCCAAGGCACGGGCGGTGCTGCGCCTGATGCTGGCGGGCTGGCTGCGGCTGGAAACCCCGCCCCATGCGGTGATCGCCACCGGGCTGGAACTGCTCCAAGGCGGGCCGCGGCGGTTGGCGCATGGGGTGTTCTCTACCCTGGTCAAGCGGGCCGTGACCCTGCCCGATGCGCCGACTTTGCCCGAGCCAGTGCTGGAGCGCTGGGGGATCAGGTCTGAAGTAATTGCCAAAGCGCTGGCCGTGCCGCCGCCGCTTGATCTGTCGCTGCGTGATTGGTCCGAAACTGCCCGCTGGGCCGAGGAGCTTAGCGGTGTTTCGCTGATGCCCGGCCACATCCGTCTGCCGCGCGGTGAAGCTGTCGAACGGCTGGCAGGTTTCACTGAGGGTGCCTGGTGGGTTCAGGATCTCGCCGCCAGCCTGCCTGCCCGGCTGCTGGGTGCAGGGGAGGGCCGATGCGCCCTTGATCTCTGCGCCGCCCCGGGAGGCAAGACCATGCAGCTAGCGGCTGCCGGGTGGCAAGTCACCGCGCTAGATGCCAGCGCCAAGCGGCTGGAGCGGATGCAATCCAATCTTGACCGGACTGGCCTCAAGGCAAGCCTGGTTCAGGGCGATATGCTGGATTGGGCACCCGAGGAGCACTTCGATGCAGTGCTGCTCGATGCGCCGTGCACGGCTACCGGCACCTGCCGCCGCCATCCCGATGTGCTCCACCGGATCGGCGCGCGCCAGATTGCTGAAATGGCCGGACTGCAAACGCGGTTGCTAGCGCGGGCATCGGCTTGGCTCAAGCCCGGCGGAGCACTGATCTACGCCGTCTGCTCGCTGGAGCAGGCGGAATGTGCCGCACAAGCTGGGCAGGTTTCGCTTACTCCATATGCTATTGACGCGGACGAACTGCCTGAAGGGCTGCTGCCAACGTCAGACGGCTGGCTCCGCACTGACCCGGCGATGCTGGCCGATGTGGGCGGTCTTGATGGGTTTTTTGTGGCAAGATGGCGCGGAAACACCTGAGACACGATGGTTAACAATAACCTACCTCAAGTTCACTTCACCTTTTCCGAAAAGCTCTTGCGCAGCTTCGCCAGCTTGGGCGGAATCACAGCCATGCAATAGGGATTGCGCTGGCCTTCGCCTTGCCAATACTCCTGATGATAATCCTCCGCCGGATACCAGATCGCCGGGCCTTCGATACTGGTGACTATCGGTTCGGCGCGGCCTTCCTGGGCGCGAGCGATGCCGGCAGCTGCTTCGGCGCGCTGCGCATCATCCAGCGGGAAGATTGCCGAACGGTATTGCGTGCCGATGTCACCGCCCTGACGGTTCAGTTGGGTCGGATCATGGGTTGCCATGTTGATGTCGAGTAGATCGGCATAGGAGAGCTCCGCCGGATCGAAACTGATCCGGATCGCCTCGGCATGACCGGTGTCGCCCCCGCAAACCTGCTTGTAGGTGGGGTTGGGAACGCCGCCGCCGATGTAGCCGCTCTCCACCCCGATCACGCCAATTACATCGCGGAACACCGCCTCGGTGCACCAGAAGCAGCCGCCTGCGAAGATTGCCTGTGCCATGGAATGCCCTCCTGAAATTGATGTTTCCCAGATAGGTAGCGCATCGGCGCTTGTCATCCCTCGGCGCGGCCTTAACTTAGCTGCCAGAACAATTCCCCAGGAGAGAATCGATGCGCCAACTTATTGCCTCCGCCGCCCTGACCTTGGCTGTTGCCCTGCCCTTGGCTGCTGCCAGTGCTGCGCCAGCAGGCAAAAAGCATTCCAGCCATGTTGTGGCTATCAATCCGGCTCTGGCGGCAGCGGTCGCAGATCCAAAACGCAATGAAGACCGCGCCCGCGATCAATATCGCAAGCCAGCCGAAACGTTGAGCTTCTTCCAGGTTACCCCCGAAATGAAGGTCGGTGAATATGCGCCCGGTGGCGGCTGGTATTCGCGGATGCTGGGGCTGTACCTTGGTCCCCGGGGCAAGCTGGTCGGACTCTATTTCGATCCGACATCCGGCGCGTTCAGTGAAACCGCGCAAAAGGGTATTCGCGATGGCGCAGCCAAATATCCAGCGGATGTCTCGGGCTGGTCAGGCCAGCCTGCCGAGCATTTCGCCGCTTATGCGCTTGATGCCGTGCCGCAGGGAGAAAAGGGCAGCTTCGATCGAATTCTGGTGATGCGGATGATGCACAATTTGCTTCGCTGGAACATCGCTGACCGCGAAATCAGGGCGATGCGTGACTTGCTGAAGCCAGATGGCATGATCGGGATCGAACAGCACCGCGCCCGGGCAACTGCGCCCTATAGCTATACCGATGGCTCCAAAGGCTATCTGCGCGAGGCTGATATGATCCGCTTCATGGAGTTCAACGGCTTCTCTTACGTGGGCAAGAGCGAAGCCAACGCCAATCCCAAGGACAGCGCCGATCACGCTGATGGTGTCTGGCATCTGCCGCCGCAATTGCGCGGGGTGACGGACGAGGCTGAGAAGACAAAGCTGCGGGCAATCGGTGAAAGCGACCGGATGACGCTGCTATTCCGCAAGCGGCCATGATGCTACGGGCGGCGGCATGACTAATCTTACCGTCGCCGCCCTGCAACTTGCCCTTGGCTCTGCCGATGAGGCAGAAAATATCTCTGCTGTTTCCGTAATGGTCGAACAGGCCGTTGCAGCTGGAGCCCAGGTGGTGCTGCCGCCCGAACTGTTCAGTGGCCCCTATTTCTGCAAGACCGAGGATGAGGCGCTGTTCGCCCTGGCGCGGACAGCGGCACAACATCCCTCGGTCATCGCTATGCAGGCACTTGCGGCGCGGCTCAAGGTCGCAATCCCGACCAGTTTTTTTGAACGCGACGGCCAGCACTATTACAACACCGTGGCGATGATCGGCCCCGATGGCGAAATCATGGGCACCTATCGCAAGAGCCATATCCCCGATGGTCCGGGATATGAGGAGAAGTATTATTTCCGCCCTGGCAACGACGGCTTCAAAGTTTGGGACGTATTTGGCGCGCGGATCGGGGTTGGGATCTGCTGGGACCAGTGGTATCCCGAATGCGCGCGGGTGATGGCGCTGATGGGGGCCGAGCTGCTGCTTTATCCCACGGCCATCGGAACCGAGCCATACGATGCCACTCTCGATACCAGCCGGATGTGGCGCCGCGCGATGCAGGGCCATGCGGTATCGAACTGCATGCCGGTTATGGCCGCAAACCGGATTGGAACCGAGGATGGCCAGCGCTTTTACGGTCACAGCTTCATTGCTGATGAATGGGGTGATCTGGTTGCGGAATTTGGCGGCGAAGAAAGCGGCGTATTGCTCGCCAGACTTGATCTGGGCCGGGCGGCGATCCACCGGGCGGGCATGGGTTTTTTCCGCGACCGCCGCCCGCAGCTCTACAGCCGGATCAGCCAGGACATCTAGGGCATGGGGCATCGCTATCTGATCGCGCTGGGATCCAACCGGCGGCATCACCGTCATGGCCGCCCCGAACAGGTGCTGCGAGCCGCGATGGCAGCGCTGGAGTTGCGCAAAATCAAGGTTAAAGGCGCTTCGCCGATCATCGCCAGCACTCCGCTTGGCCCGTCGCTGCGCCGCTATGCCAATGGTGCGGCGGTGGTAAAGACCAGGCTCGAGCCGGATGAACTGCTCGATATTTTGAAGGACATAGAGGCCGAATTCGGGCGCCGCAGCGCCGGGCGGCGCTGGTCGACCCGCGTGCTCGATCTGGATATTGTGCTGTGGAGTGGGGGCGCCTTTGGATCGGCAAGGCTGACCGTTCCACACCCGGCATTTCGCGAACGGGACTTTGTTCTGGCCCCAGCTTTGGCCATCGCCGCTGACTGGCGCGACCCGATTAGCGGATTGTCGCTGCGCCAACTTCGCGCAAGGCTGACCAAGCGCTTGACCCAGCCCCGCCCGCTCCCTAGGTGACGGCGCGGTGGTGAGGGCCCTTAGCTCAGT
>JANOKC010000144.1:0-2094 GCA_031419035.1 Novosphingobium sp.
CACAAAGCCCGCGATAACTCCGCGTACGTCGCGCGCGAACAGGCCCGAATAGATCCCCACGGCAATCGGAAACATCGATCCCATGAAAAACCCGAGCGCGATCCGCTGAAAGATCAGGCCGGTGTAGCTGCTGACCAGCAAAGCCGAGAGCAGTCCCGCCCCATAGCCGAACATCGAAATCACCAGCGCATTGCGCCGCCCGATCTTGTCCGCCACCTGCCCCATCACCACCGCACCGAAGATCGCGCCGATCGACTGGAGCGTGTAGGAAGATCCGGCCTGCAAGTCTGTTAGGCCAAGGCTCTCTTTGATATAGGGACGCAAGATGTCGACCGTATTCCATGACCAAGCATAGAAGAAATAGGCGACCAGCAGGAACGAAAGTGCGCCGATGCGACGACCTTGGGAAAAGTCTTGCGCACGGATCATTGGGCTTGCCTTTCAATGCTTGGCAGAAGATCGATGCCAAACTGGCCCATCAGATCGATTAGATCGATGAACACCCAGTTTTCGACGAGCCAATCGCCGTCGCGCCGCCAATAGTCCATGATCCGCTGCGTGATGCGCTGGTTCGTCGCTGGAATGCCGATCCAGTCATCGCCCAGATGCGTCGCGTTGATGCTCGGCCAGCCAGTTGAGGCGACATAGGTTCCTTCGCCGATCCGGCACTTGTGATTGCCGCCGATCCTGTCCGGGAAGGCCTTGAGGAACGGACCCTGATGCGCGCGCTCATAGTCCGAATGACCGCGCGCGCTGCCGATGCCGCCCGGCCCGTACCAGTGAAACTGCGGTGTCCAGAAGCGCCGCATCCCCATGCTGGCGAGCGACGCTCCGTTATAGGACATGAGCCCCGCGATCATCGCTTCGACCAGCTTGAGGCTCTTTTCCGATTCCTCGCCATTCTGCGCACCGAGCATGATGCCGTCCTGCGTTGCGGGTGCGTGCGACCAGCTTTCGCCTAGTTGAGGGCGCAGTGGCCACTGCCCCGTTTCGATCATCAAGCGGGTAAGATCGAGCAGGACATAGCTTTCCACCACGCGATCGCCCTCGACCCGGTCGAACCAGCCAAAGCGAATAAAATGCGGACGTCCGCTGGCCTTCAGGCCGTAAAGATCGTTCTGAAAATGACCGACAAAGTTTCCGGTGGTCGTGATCCAGTCACCTTCCTTGAACCGCCCGCCCATCAAGATGTCGGTGCGTCGTTCCAGATCGGGGAAGGCGCGCACCAGCGGTTCCCAAAAGCGTTCGCTGATGGCGTCGCGTCCGGCGCAATGATCGACCGGAGCACCCGCGTTGAAATCGCAATCGGGCGCATAGAGCCGTTCGGTCAGTGCGCGGTGCTGCGAGCCGAGATCGCGATGATCCTCGATCAATTGCCAATAGCTTGCTTTATCGAGCGTCATCCGTCCCCCCAAGCGCTACCATATTGACTTCGAATGCAATCGCCGTAAACCTCTATTTTACACGGCGGTGTTTCTGCCTTGGCTTGCATCGTGTTTGGGGAGTTGAATGGCCAACGCATCTGCCATTGCAGTGGAGTGGGCGTGCGAGAATCTGGCCAAGCGGCTGGTTCGCTATGCCGATCTGGTTCCCTGTTACAACGCCTTCATCGATTGCCGCACGCCAGGATCGGAGGCGAAGGAGAATTTCACGATCATCGGCCCCGGCGTGTCCGAAAACCCGCATCAACATGTCCATATCGCCGAACCGCACGGCTTCAACATTGGCGGCGCGCGGCAACCACCGGGCTGCGTCAATTCGCAGCACAGCCATGATACTGCCGAAGTGTTCGTCGCGCATAGCGGCCATTGGCGCTTCGATCTGGGCGAGCACGGTGATGATGCACAGGTGGAGCTGCACCCCGGCGATGTCATCTCAATCCCCACGCGGATGTTCAGGGGGTTCACGGCACTTTCGCTCGCGGAGGATGGGACTCCGGGCTTCCTTTGGGCTGTGCTGGGGCAAGACGATCCGGGGCGGGTGACATGGGCGCCAAAAGTATTTGAAATGGCCAAAGATTTCGGGCTGGTTCTGCTCGAGAACGGGTCACTCGTCGATACGGCGGCGGGAGAGATCGTGCCTGATGGTGCCAAG
>JANOKC010000145.1:0-3269 GCA_031419035.1 Novosphingobium sp.
CTGTAGGACTGTACGGACTCGCGGGACATCTTTCATGCTGCTGACTGGCAGCCAGGAGGATGGATCCAATGACCAAGGAAGACCGCGACATTCAGCGCAAGCTCAAGGTGCTGCGCCATGCTGAGAAGATCGGTGATGTGGCCAAGACTTGCCGATACTTCGGCGTGGGTCGGTCAAGTTTCTATCGCTGGAAGGCCGCTTACGAGCAGCGCGGCGATGCCGGGCGGTCAACGCCAAACCCATTCCCAAGAACCCTGCCAACCAGACTCCGCCCGAGATCGTCGACAAAGTCCTTTACCTGCGCAGCAAATATCACCTCGGGTCGATCAGGATCGTCTGGTACCTGGCGCGCTACCACGGTATCACAATCTCTGACGCTGGTGTTACCCGCATTTTGCGCCGCAATGGAGTTGGCCGCCTACCGCGTGGAACACGCATGCGCAAAGTCCACACTAAGCGCTACAACAAGCAGGTTCCGGGCCATCACATCCAGATGGACGTCAAGTTCCTCACCTTCATCGGCAAGCGCGGCGAGAAAATCCGCCGGTTCCAATATACTGCCATTGACGATGCGACCCGCGTCAGGGCACTCAAAGTCTACGACAAACACACACAAGCCAACGCGATCGACTTCGTCGATCACATCATCGAAAAGTTCCCGTTCCGCATCAAGGAGATCAGGACCGACAACGGCCATGAGTTCCAGGCCAAGTTCCACTGGCATGTCGAGGATCAGGGCATCCGCCATGCCTACATCAAGCGCGGAACCCCACAGCTCAACGGCAAGGTCGAGCGTTCCCATCGCTCTGACCAGCAGGAGTTTTACCAGCTCCTGTCATACAAAGACGACGTCGATCTCGAAGCCAAGCTTGCCGAGTGGGAGAACTTCTACAACTTCAATCGACCACACGGCACCTTCAATGGCAAAACGCCCTATGAAGCTCTCCGCGAGAGGCTATAATCTCATGCACTCGATGTCCCGCTAGATCGTCAACCTTACAGTGCCGCAACCACCGGTCTATGGGCTGGGCGAGCGCCCCAATCTGACGAAATTCTCACCGGAAGCGCAAGCGGCGGTGCGGATGGCGGACGATGGCGCGGGCGGTGTGACCCTGGCAGTTTCGCGGTATGCGCCGGAAGAGGTGCAACGCGAGATTGCACGGGCAATTGAACCGGTCTCACCCGGCGCGGTCGAATTGGTTGAACGCTGGATCGCCCAGGCGGCGGCAACGGCCTCGCCCGCCGAGCGTGGGATACTGTTCAGCGTACCGCGTTTGCATCTGGTAATCGACGGGGAACCGGAACTGGCCTTCCCGAAAAGCTTCATCGACCTTGCCGGCTGGGACTTGCTAGCGCATCCGGCAACGCTACCCGGTTTTTCCCAGAGCGAGACGCCGACCGGCTATGCCTTCGACATCGAAGGTGATCATATCGTCTATGCGCAATTGCAGGACGCGATTGAACTGGCGCTCGATGATCGGACGGAATGGGATGCGGCGGCGCTTTCGCGCTTTCTCGAACGCGAAACGCACCAGATCCATACCCGCCACGAGGCCTATCTCGAATATTGCCGCCGGATCGCGACGCACCTGCTGACCGAGAAGCGCTACAAGCTGGCGGCGCTCGTGCGCGGACGGTTTGCGCTTAAACGGACGGTGATTGAGCGGGTGAAGGCGTTACGCGGCGAAGTCGCGCTGCGCGGTGTTCAGATGATGCTAGATGGGATCGGCGAGGCGGACATTCCAACGGGTGATGCCTTCACCTTTCATCCACACGCATACTATCCGCCACGCTTCTACGAGGGTGGGTTTGGGATGCCACTATTCCGACTAAAGAAGCACTATTACGCCAGAATGGCCGCATTCGATAACGGGGAGGAGCTGGCGACGGCGATGGAAATTGATGCGCTGCCCGAAGTGAAGCACTGGGTACGCAATAATGTCGGCGGGCCGAACAGCTACGCGATCCCCTATTCGGGTGGGAACTTCTATCCCGACTTCGTGGCAGAGCTGGAAGACGGCCGCCGCTTCGTCATCGAGCACAAGGGGCGGATGGACGATTCCGACAAGGAAAAGGACAATGTCGGTCGGCGCATGGCGGAAATGAGCGGGGGGCGGCTGCTGTTCCTGATGACCTTCAAGACTGATTCCGCCGGCCGGAATGTTGGTGCCCAGCTGTGTGGAGCGCTGGACTGAGAATAGCGATAGGTCACTCGTTTGTTATGGGCGATGGCCGAATCCCGTCCGGGATTCTGGTGGCCAGCATGACAGTCCTTCGCTGTCATTTCGCGGCAAGCGCAGGCTTGACCCTTCGGTCAATCTGCCTCCGCTTGAGCCTGATCGTCGCCACCGCTCGGTGGCCTGTGACGACCATGCCGTATGAATGATTATTCATCGTCCTCGATGTCGATAACGCTGCGCGGCGCTGGCGGCTTCTTCGCCGTCGCTGGCTTGGGACGACGGACATTGATCGATGCCGCATCAAGGGTGCTCTTGATATGCGCGGCGTAGAATTTCTCGATCATCTCGACGCTGGTGCGGCAATTCTTGGCGATCTGGTAGATGTCGGCACCCTCCATCAGCCGCATACAGATATAGGTGTGGCGCAGGCTGTAGGCCGTGCGGGGCTTCTCATCGCGGTCGCGCTTGAGCCGCGCCCGCGCCAGAACGCCGTTGAAGAGCTTGACGTGGTTTCCGGGAAACACCGGGTCCATCGGATCGGGGAATTCGGGTGGCGGCATATCATCTTCAAGTTGCGGCAGACCCTCCCTGCGGCGACGCTGTCGCTCACGGCGGCTGTCCGCTTGTGTCGGCTTGGGCCGGTTAAGTAGCCGTTCGTATGACCGCACGGCACTCGGCATAGATTTGCAGTAACCAACCCCGCGTTTGCCGCGCACTTCGATTTCAAGGATCGTCTCGCCGGTCGCGTCGTCCTCGACGATCGCGACATCACGGTGTTGCAGGTTTCTCGCCTCATCAGGCCTAAGGCCCGTGTTGGCGAGGAACAGAACATAGTCGTGGACCTGCTCGGCATTCCACCTGTGGCACTCGTGAAAGGGCTCCCGCGCATAGACCCGCGTCGCCTCATAGAGCTGCTTGTATTCGGCTGGGCTGAACCAGGGGCGATGCACGATCTTGCCCTGCGTCCGGTAGGGCGCGGACAAGTCGGGCAGATGCTCCAACCAGCCCTGGCGGATGGCAGTTTTCAGAACTTGCCGCAGTGTCACGATCTCATTGTGCAATGTGCTGCGGGCCGGCGGCTTGTCGACA
>JANOKC010000146.1:0-3724 GCA_031419035.1 Novosphingobium sp.
CCGAGCGGGCCTACACCTCGCCGATCTGGTACACCCCAGCTGGTTGAGGCAGGGCCGCACGCGGCACGTCTTCCGCCGCTGAATTCAGCGTGCCGCACTTGGCGGTGCGCTGGGTTTCTTCGCCAGCCACGGGCAGCGGGCTTTGCCGGATGCAAGACCGAACGCCAATCCGATGCGGCGCAGTGGACGGCAAGGCTGGGGTAGGGTGGCCGTCTTGGGTTTCCCTGCGGCTAGTTGGGACCGGACTGAATTGGGACGTTTCGCGGTGTCGGTATCTCAGTAAGCAAACCGGAAATGAGGAACCTGATGTCAAAAGGCTTGGTGTCCTTGTCAGCGATCCTGGCTTTCGTCGCCTCGGTCTTGATCGGCTGCAGCAGGCCGCCGGAACTTGTCGGCGTCGACAATCCCGAAACTCCTGCCCTGTCGGTTCCTGACGTCAGACGTCACCAGATCTTTATCATGTCAAACCGACAGGCATCCGAAGTTGTCGGCGCGTTGTACTCGGGTGCCAGAGCGCCGGATCTGGGCATTGCCTCGGTCAACGTCACAATTCCGCCAAACCATGTCGTGGGAGAGCTTGAACGGCCCAAACGCCTGCCGCCGGATCCGCGGATCGAATTCGCTGTCGTCGATCCGGTGGTCTTCAAGAGCGACGCTTCCTTCATTTCCCGGATCAACCGCGAACTGGCTGCCCGGCCGCCCGGCGAGCGAGAGCTGCTGCTGTTCGTGCATGGCTACGACACCACGACAAGCGATGCGATCCTGCGTCTGGCCCAGTTTGTCGAAGACTCAGGCTTTAAAGGAGTGCCGGTTCTCTTCACCTGAGTCTCCGCGGCCAAGACACCGTGATATGTCTATGACCTAAACAGCGCGCTCGTGGCACGCGTCAAGATCAAGGAGATGGCCGCCATTCTCGCGACGACCAAGGCTGAAAGTGTCAATGTCTTCGCCCACTCGATGGGCACCTTCCTGACAATGGAGGGATTGGTAGACGCGCAGCTGACCGGCGCCTTGGGAGGTCGCGGCCGCATCGATAACATCGTGCTGGCCTCGCCCGATATCGACATTGACCTCTTTCGGACTCAGATCGGATTGCTGCCGCCGCCAATCGCCGAGAGGATATTTGTTCTCATCTCGCAAGATGACAGCGCGCTAAAGATATCTCGCAGGATTGCGGGTGGCGTTCCCCGAGTTGGTGCGGCCGATGCAAGGCAACTGGAAGAGCTCGGCGTAACAGTCATTGACCAGTCCGAAATCGACGATTCAAGCTTGGGCAGCCATTCAAAGTTCGCTGGTTCGCCGGAAGTCATAAGACTCATCGGGGCTGGGCTGCACACTGCGGGTCGTTTCAATGAAAGCTCTAACTTCAGCTTAAACCAGATCCTTGTTGGCGTTCCGATCCGAATTCTGGGTGACTGAATGCTGAATGGTGGTGTAGCGATGCGTCCTAGCCTCAGTTGCGCTGCTGACCGCTTGCTGTCTTCGCCCTCTGCCGTCAGCCGCAAGTCAACGAACCCCGAACGCTACCTCAGTTTGAGGCTTCGCGACGCCTGCAAGACTTGGCTCGTCGCAAGCATTCTTGTTTTGGGGTTCGCCGCTTCGATATCTGCACAGACGCTGTCGCTCCTCGCGCCTCCCGACCGGTCAAGTCCGCGGGACTGGGTTTCGTCATTTCTGTTCGAAGCGGACCGTCTGACAGAGCGGTATTCTGTCTACCAAGCTGACAGAACTTTTGCGAATGCCATAGCCATTGCCGATCAGTTCGGCGTGTTGCGCGGCTTTTTGGATCTCAGCTCAGTTCCTGCCGCATTTCGGGACAAGGTCGGCGGTGAGGCCGCGACCGAGCTGATCGACATCCTGATCCGTTTGCCGCAGGGTGCGATCCTTGCCGGGCCAACCGATCCGGTCGGGTCAGAGGCTCAGCCAGATTTCTGGACCATCCCCGGAACCGAAATTGTACTGGCGCGTCAGACCAATGGCCTGAACGCCGGTGCCTATGTCGTGCCGCATGCCATCCTCGTACAGGTGCCAAGCTTCTACACGCGGATCATCAGTGCACCGCTGTTGCGCGTCACGCCCCCCTCCGTGCCAACACGAGTGAGACATTCGACTGTCTGAAGTTTACACTCGAGGTCTCAGGAGAACGATCTGATGGTTATGCCCGAACGTCTGCCCACGCCCTTGCCTGCCGCGCCTGAGGGTGTTGCTTTGCCGGCGCCCGCTGCCCGTGTTGTGGCGGCGGCCAAAGTTGCTTCGGCCGAATTTACTGCGGTGCCGAAGCGGCGCAATTTTTCGGCAAAATACAAACTGCAGATCCTGGCGGAGACCGACCGCGCCGTTGAAACGGGCGGTATTTCGGCCATTCTGCGGCGTGAGGGCCTGTATTCTTCGGCCTTGAGCGACTGGCGGGGTCAGCGCGAGGCAGGCACTCTGGGTGCGTTGCAGCCCCGCGCGCGCGGTCCCGAAAAGGCCGCAGTGAACCCTTTGCAGGCCGAACTGGCCAAGGCCAATCAGGAGAATGCCGCCCTGCGCCGCCGCCTTGATCAGGCGGAGGCGATCATCGCCATCCAAAAAAAGTGGCAGCGCTGCTGGACGAGATGGACCAGGCATCCGGCAGCAGCGGCAAGTCGTGATGGCCGCCGTTGTGGCTTTGTCGCCGGCCAGCGGTCTGACGATGGCGGTCTGCGCGGCCCTGGAGGTGTCGCGGGCCTCTGTGCAACGGCATCGCAGGGCCCTGACCGCCCCGCCGCGCCCGACAAAACCTCGGCCATCTGTCGCACGTGCCTTGCGGACAAGTGAACGGGATCAGGTTTTTGCCCAACTGAGCACTCCCCGCTTCGCGGATCAGACCCCGACCGAGGTCTATGCCACCTTGCTCGATGAAGGCGTCTATCTGTGCTCGATCCGAACGATGCATCGCATCCTTGCCGCCCATGGCGAGGTTGCAGAGCGTCGCCGTCAGCGCCGCCACCCGGTCTATCAAAAGCCCGAGCTTCTGGCCGAAGGGCCAAATGAGGTGTGGTCCTGGGACATCTCCAAATTGATGGGGCCGGTGAAATGGTCTTACTTCTACCTCTGTGTCATTCTCGACATCTTCAGTCGCCGCGTGGTCGGCTGGCGCATCGAACATGCGGAAAGTGCCAGCCAGTTCAAGGCCCTGTTTATTGATGCCGTGGCAAAACATGCCGTGCCCGCCGACCAGCTGACCCTGCATGCAGATCGCGGCGCCCCCCCTCTCGTGATTTGCCGGGCAAATCACTGCCGGGCAACGCATGAAGGCCAAAGCGACCGCCCTGATGCTCGCCGATCTGGGCGTGGTCAAATCCCACAGCAGGCCGCACACGTCGAACGACAACCCCTTCTCAGAAGCCCACTTCAAGACCCTGAAATACCAGCCGGAGTTCCCAAAACGGTTCCAAGCAATCGAAGAGGCCCGCACGTTCTGCCGGCGCTTTTTCGCCTGGTATAACGAGGACCATCATCACGCCGGCATCGGCCTGATGACGCCCGACCAGATCCACTTCGGGCAGGCAGACGCGATCCACGCCGCCCGCCAGACCGCGCTCGACGCCGCGTTTCTCAACACCCCAGAGAGATTCGTCCGCCAGCGTCCCAAACCACCCCAAATCCCGACTGCTGTCTGGATCAACCCGCCAAAGAAAACGGAGCCAGCCCAAGCCTAAACTCAAAAACCCACTGTCTCAAAGTCGTTGACACGTTCCGG
>JANOKC010000147.1:0-4033 GCA_031419035.1 Novosphingobium sp.
TCGGCATCGTGGCTGGCGTCGACAATCTCGATCAGATCGCGCAGCCAGCCGACCTGGCCATCGGGCTGGACCCCGCCCTGTTTGTAAGCCCAATGCGCGGCGAGGCCGAATTCATTGGTGCGGTGCATCGACCGATCCCGGATCTGCACCTCCATCCGCATCGAGTTTTCATAGATCAGCGCGGTGTGCAGGCTGCGATAGCCGTTGGACTTGGGGGTAGAGATGTAATCCTTGAACCGGCCCGGGATCATCTGCCAGGTCTGGTGAAGGATCCCCAGCGCCTTGTAACTGTCCGCAGCATTCTCGGTCAGCACCCGGAAGGCCATGATATCCGTGATCTGTTCAAAGCTGACATGCCGCTCGGCCATCTTCTTCCAGATCGAGAATGGATGCTTCTCACGGCCTGAGACTTCGACCTTCAGCCCGGCTTCGGCCAGCGCCTGTTTGATCGCCAGCGCAATCGCATCAACCTGCCCGCCCTCCTGACTTCGAATCTGGGTCAGCCGCCCGGTGATCGTGGCATAGCCCTCGGGCTCCAGCTGTTCGAATGCCAGCAGTTGCATCTCGCGCATATATTCATACATGCCGACGCGCTCGGCCAGCGGCGCATAGATATCCATCGTTTCACGGCTGATCCGGTGGCGCTTTTCCTCGCTCTTGATGAAGTGCAACGTGCGCATATTGTGGAGCCGGTCAGCCAGCTTGACCAACAACACGCGCAGATCCTCGCTCATCGCCAGGAAGAACTTGCGCAGATTTTCTGCCGCGCGCTCATTCTCGGTCAGCGTCTCGATCTTGGAGAGCTTGGTGACACCATCGACCAGCTTGGCGATATCCGGCCCGAACAGCTTCTCAATCTCGTCGATCGTTGCCAGCGTATCCTCGACCGTATCGTGGAGCAGCGCGGTGACGACCGTATCCATGTCGAGCTTAAGCTCGGTCATCAGCCCCGCCACTTCGACCGGATGACTGAAATAGGGGTCACCCGAGGCGCGCTTTTGGGTTCCGTGTTTCTGGACGGTATAGACATACGCCCGGTTCAGCACCGCCTCATCGGCGTCCGGATCATACGCTTTGACGCGTTCAACAAGTTCGTACTGGCGCAGCATTGTCGCCTAGATGGCGGGATTGGAAGGGAAAGGGCAAGGGGAAAGCGCGTGGTGCGCGATGCAGTTTTCCTCAGTAGCTTCCCGGCATGGCGCGTTGGGCCGGTGTCGGTTCGGCTGGACGTAGCGGTTCAAGCCACGGACAGGGCTGACGGGGCGGTTGTAGCACCTGTTTTGGCTGAGGTTTTGGTGCTTCAGATGGGCTGTCTGCGGGCGTTGACGCGATGGTTGCAAGCGCCAATAGTCCCGCCAGCATGAGCGTGCCGGCCATCAGAACAAACCGGGCAATTCATACTGCGACGCGCTTGGTTGAGAAGCCCCGAGCAACTGCCGCTCCGAGACTGCCTGAGCCGATTGGGCCGCTGCCGTCAGCGAAGTGCAGCTCCGTCCGGCAAGATAATCCAGCGCGACGCGCACTGAAGCTTCGGCTGGATCGCCCAGCTGGCGGCTGATATCATCACTCGCCCGGCAGCTCGCCGCGACCTTGGTGGCCAGGCCAGTGAAATAGTCACCCTGCCGATTGGCATTTTCGGTCCGAAAGGCAACAACCCGCAGCCGATCATCGCATGAAGCCTTGTCCAGCCCGATCTGGCCGACCGGCTTGCCAAAGGTATTGGCTCCGATCAGGGCGGAGTTGGCAGCGAGATAGGGGGTCTGGGCATTGATCACCAGTTCGCTGGCAGAGGCGCTCGATCCGGTGCCGATAAAGGCAATCTTGGTCGCTGCGATCGCTTGGGGCTGGGCGGCAAAGGGCCGGGTTTCGTTGAAGCTCGCCTTCTCGGCGCGAAGGGTAGTGTAGCTGAACACATTGGGAGCCCTGCCATCGTTGAGCAGATCACCCATCAATTCGCCGATAGATACCAGCCCGCCGCCATTATACCGCATATCGACAATGACTTCGGTGATGCCCTGCGTCCGGAAAGTTGCAAAGGCACTGCGCAATGCGGGATCAGCGGTATCGATAAAGGTCCGCAGATTGACGTAGCCAACCTTGCGCCCCCCATCATCAATCACTTTGGCGCCATAGCGCGACGAGACCGGCAGTATGGTGAAGTTCTGCTTGATCACCGTGATCGTGCTGTCGACCCCGTTTGTGCGGAGTTGCATTGTCCGCGATGTGCCTGCTGTAGAGGCACCCAATGCATCGCTGACGGATTGCGCACCGCCAGCTGCGAACAGCAAGGTCACCGTTTGCAGCGTGTTTGCAGTTGTTCCGATCGAGAGTATTTCGGTCCCGCGATCGAGCCCGGCGGCCAAGCCGGGTGCGCCCTCATAGCCCTCCATCACAAACAGCCGCCGGTTCACCGAATCATAGCTTAGCCTGATGCCAAAGCCCGCCGTCGCGCCCGAATTGAAGAACGCGTTTTCCTCTGCAATCGAGGTGATATAGGTGAAATAGCGATCCTTCGATTGGGCCCGCGCCGGGGCAACAAGGGCATCGATATAACTCTGGACCGTGCTGTGCGCCCCCTTGTTGACGGCCGCATCAAACAGATCGGGTAAGAGATACCACTCCTGCATCTGCGACAGAACCCAGCTCTGCCGCTCGCTAAGTGAGCAGCCTGCGACGGTTGGCGCCGGGGTGGGAGTAGGCGAAGGGGTTGGCGTAACCCCGCCGCCGCCCGAACCACTGCCGCCGCCGCCACAACTGGCAAGGGAGGCAACCATGGCCAGAACAAGCAGAAAACGGCTTACACGCATCTGAGGATCCAATTGCAGTTGCCAAAATCGCATTGAGCGCGACCGACAATTCAAGACATTGCCGCCATGATACTGCCCGCCGCTGGATTGCCGAGAGATGAAGCGGCAATTTTCCACTATAATCTTAAGCGCCGCATCAGCCCCCAAGCATTCGAAACCAAGGCGCCATATTGTGCTTGGTAAATCGAACTGTACCGTTAAAAGTCCAAAGCGGCCGGGTGTGGGGGGCGATGCTAGATGCAGTTAATTGGATTCCTGTTCCGCTTTGGCCCGCTGTGGTTTGGCATCGGCTTTCTTGCCCCGGTTCTGTCAGCGCTAATCCTGGCGCTTCATATTACCCCGCCACTTGGTCTATCACCGATGAACTGCGGACTGATCGTGGGCGCGGTATTGGGCCTGATTGCGACATTCAGGAGAACCTGGCTGTGACCGGAACTTCTGCAAGCCCCAATCTGCGTGCCCGCGAAAGAAAAATTGCCGAGGCTTTCATCGGTGGTTTTCCCTGGCCGATGCTGATCTGGCCGCTGGTCAACACCACCGCGTGGCTGGCGCTTTGGCCACTGGTGTTGAGTGGGATATTACCGCTGTGGGCAGGCTTTGCCATCGCCCTGGTCAACGTTACCGCCAGCTATTTGCCATCGCACGATGCCCAGCATCACATTTTCTTCGCCCGCGAATCCCGGTTCCACTGGCTCAATGAGCTGATCGGCTATTATTCGCTAATACCGCTGGCGCTGCCGCTCTGCACTTTGCGCGAGACTCACCTTGAGCATCACCGCCATGCCAATGATCCAGCTCTCGATCCGGATTATCACATCATGGAGGCACCAAATGTACACCGTGCCTTGTGGAGCGCCCTGACCAAGAACCAGCCGCGGAACGATCGCTATGGCCCGACGCTTGAGCGGATTGGCACACCGATTGCCAAACGGGCGATACTGGAAGCGCTCGCGGGCAAGGCGGCCTTCTTTGGAATTCTCTCTGCATTGGCCTGGACTGGCCATGCCGCCGAGGCTGTCCTGCTGTGGTGGCTGCCGCGGCATGTCGCGCTGATCTATGTCAATTTCTACCTGAGCTGGATGCCTCACTTTCCGGGCACTGGACAGGGCCGTTACCGCGATACACGGGCCTTCCTCAGCAAGCTGGGCAATGCCGGTTCATCGGGGATGCAATACCACATCATCCACCACCTTTACCCAACGATCCCGCTTTATCGCACGCCCGCC
>JANOKC010000148.1:0-6986 GCA_031419035.1 Novosphingobium sp.
ATCTGCAAGGTGCTCGACAATGCGATGAAAGTCGGCGCGCCGGTGATCGGGCTGAATGACAGCGGCGGCGCGCGAATTCAGGAAGGCGTGGCATCGCTCGGCGGTTATGCCGAAGTGTTCCAGCGCAATGTGCTGGCGTCGGGCGTGATTCCGCAGCTGTCGATGATCATGGGGCCATGCGCGGGCGGGGCGGTTTATTCCCCGGCGATGACCGACTTCATCTTCATGGTGAAGGACAGCAGCTACATGTTCGTCACCGGGCCAGACGTGGTCAAGACCGTGACCAATGAGATTGTCACCCAAGAAGAACTGGGCGGGGCGATCACCCATAGCACCAAAACCTCGGTCGCCGATCTGGCGCTGGAAAACGATATCGAGGCGCTGCTGGTGGCGCGCGATTTCTTCGATTTCCTCCCCCTCTCCAACCGCGAGGAAGTGCCCGAACGGCCCACCTCCGATCCGTGGGACCGGCTTGATAACAGCCTCGATATGCTGATCCCGGCCAATGCCAACCAGCCCTATGATATGCACGAGGTTGTCCGCAAGGTGCTGGATGAGGGCGATTTCTTCGAAATCCAGCCGGGCCACGCGGGTAATATCCTGTGCGGGTTCGGGCGGATTGAGGGGCGCACTGTGGGGGTCGTCGCCAACCAGCCGATCGTGCTCGCGGGCTGCCTCGATATAAACGCTTCCAAAAAGGCCGCGCGGTTCGTGCGGTTCTGCGATGCGTTCAATATCCCGATCCTGACCTTCGTCGATGTCCCCGGCTTCCTCCCCGGCACCGCGCAGGAACTGGGCGGGATCATCAAACACGGCGCAAAACTGCTGATCGCCTATGCCGAGGCGACCGTGCCCAAGATCACCGTGATCACCCGCAAGGCCTATGGCGGGGCCTATGACGTGATGGCCTCAAAGCATCTGCGCGGCGATCTCAACTACGCTTGGCCCACCGCCGAAATCGCGGTGATGGGCGCAAAAGGCGCAGTCGAGATTATCTTCCGATCAGACATCGGCGACCCCGACAAGATCGCAGAACGGACGCGGGAGTATGAGGATCGGTTTGCGAACCCGTTTGTCGCGGCGAGCAAGGGCTTTATCGACGAGGTGATCCACCCGCACTCGACGCGGCGGCGGATTGCTTTGGGTTTAAGGAAGCTGCGGGGGAAAAGCCTTGAGAATCCGTGGAAGAAGCATGATAATATTCCGCTTTAGGAAATGCTAATGGACGATTTAAACGTCTTTGATCAGTTAGTACATACTACTCTGCGAATTGAGACGGAAGGACCTAAAGGCCACGGGAGCGGAACTGGATTTTTTGTAAATTTCCATGAACACAACGATGGAATGTCTGTACCTACTTTAATTACCAACAAGCATGTAATAGAAGGTAGTAGTTCTGTTGTATTTCGATTCACCAAATCAAATTTGGGGGAAGGAAATCCTCTCTGGGGTAATCTTGTTGAATTTACTGTTAAGTCCAACGATAGCCGGTGTATTTGGCATGATGAGGCTAGCTTTGATCTTTGCGCGTACCCTATATCTAATATAATTGAAGATGTGCGCTCAAAAGGATCTGAGATATTTATTAAGTCATTTTCGATGTCTGATATAGCGAATAAAGAATTTTTTGACTCATTGACATCAATTGAAGATATTTTGATGATCGGATACCCAAATGGATTGTGGGATTCAAAAAATAATCTCCCAATAAGCCGTCGCGGGATTACAGCCACTCCCCCTGCTATCGATTTTGAGGGGAAGTCTCAATTTGTTATTGATTGTGCATGCTTTCCCGGCTCGAGCGGATCACCGGTTTTATTGTATAATCCCACAAGCTTCTACGACAAAGCGTCTGGAAATTTGATGATGGGTGGGCGCATAAAACTACTCGGAATTTTATGGGGTGGTCCACAGATCGATAATATAGGTGATATAAAAATAGTTCCTGTTCCTACCGAAAATCTCTCGATTTCACATTCAAGAATTCCGATGAATTTAGGTTATTGTATAAAAGCGATGGAGTTAAATTATTTTGAGGAAGCGATTAAGAGGATTTCTTCGTGAAAGCTGTGGATTTGGTATGAAACTCGACCGCCTCAACCACATCGGCATAGCCACGCAACCTAAGCCCCTCCGCTTCAGGGGAGGGGTTGGGGTGGGGTGTGTCAATCAGGCGCGGCGTGTGGGGATAAACCCCACCCTGCTGCGACTAGGCAGCAAGCTGCCAAGTCTCGCTGTCCCTCCCCTGAAGAGGAGGGGCTAGGACGGAGGAACTCCGCTAAGCCGCCCTCTACCGCTCCCCATCCACCACAGAAAGCCAACCCATGAGCAACTATGAAGCAACCGTCGAATGGCATCTGGGCGAAGGCGAATCCTTCGAGACCCGCAAATACAGCCGCGCGCATCGCTGGAAGTTTGATGGCGGGGCGGATGTTCCGGCCTCGGCCTCGCCCGCAGTGGTTGGCACAACCTATTCCGATCCGGCGGGGGTCGATCCCGAGGAGGGTCTGGTTGCCGCGTTGGCGAGTTGCCACATGCTGTTCTTCCTCGATCTCGCCTCGCGTTCGGGGGTTTCCGTCACCTCCTATGTCGATCATGCCGTGGGCGTGATCGGCAAGCGCGAGGATGGCGTGGTCGCGATGCTCAGCGCAGTAATGCGCCCGCAGATCACCTATGCCGCGCCGGTCGATCCGGCGACGATCGAGGGGCTGCACCACAAGGCGCATTCGCTGTGCTACATCGCCAATTCGGTCAATTTTCCGGTGACGGTGGAGCCTGCGGAATGAAACTGGGGCGGCTCAATCATATCGGCATCGCCACGCCGTCCATCGCCGATAGCGTGGTGTTCTACCGCGATGTGATGGGCGCGACGAAAATCCATGAGCCGTTCGATCTGCCCGATCAGGGGGTGAAAGTCTGCTTTGTCGATACGCCCGGCAGTAATGGGGCGCTGGATGGCACCCAGATCGAACTGATCGAGCCGCTACCCGGCAACACCGCGATTGCCAGCTTCCTGGAGAAGAACCCGGCGGGCGGGCAGCATCACATGTGCTACGAAGTGGCTGACATTTACGCCGCCAAGGCCGAGTTCGAGGCAATGGGAAAGCGCGTTCTGGGCGAGCCACGGATCGGCGCGCATGGCACGCTGATCTTCTTCGTCCACCCCCGCGATATGCAGGGTGTGCTGACGGAGATTATGGAGGTGCCGGTTAATTCTGGCGCACAACACTAACTCGCTCGTCATCCTGAACTTGTTTCAGGAACCATCGTGCCTTTGGGCGCTGACAGAGTGGAAGGCGAAATGGGCCCTGAAACGAGTTCAGGGTGACGAATTTGGAGATGAAAGCCTGTGACCTACGAAACAATCACATTCGAAATCGCGGAAAACATTGCGACCCTGACGCTCAACCGGCCCGAGCGGCTGAATGCGATGGGCCCGCAGATGGCCGATGAGATCAGCGAAGCGCTGGATAACCTCGCCGCTGCGCGCGCGCTGGTGATTACCGGCGCAGGCCGTGCGTTTTGTTCGGGCGCGGATTTGCAAGCGCGCGGAATCGGCACAGCGGTCGGCGCGAAGGGCTCTTATGGCGCGCTGACCCGCAGCTACAACCCGACCATGGCCAAGCTTTCAAAGCTGAGCGTGCCGATCATCACTGCGGTCAATGGCCCTGCGGCAGGGATCGGGTGCAGCCTTGGGCTATGCGCTGATTTCGCAATTGCCGGTAAATCGGGTTATTTCCTTCAGGCCTTTGTCAACATCGGGCTGGTTCCCGATGGCGGCGCTTCTTGGATGCTGCCACGGCTTGTCGGCAAAGCGCGCGCAACTCAGATGATGATGCTGGGCGAGAAGATCGGCGGGCAGCAGGCGGCTGATTGGGGGTTGATCTACAAATGTGTGGAAGATGCCGATCTGCAGACTGAGGCTCGTGCGCTAGCCACCCGCCTTGCTAACGGTCCCACGCTGGCGCTGGGCTTGATGCGCCAAAACATCGCCACCGCATTGGAGATGGACTATGCCAGTGCGATGACTCGTGAAGCCGAAGCCCAGCGGATCGCCGGGGTCAGTGCCGATGCAGCGGAGGGCGGCATGGCCTTCCTGCAAAAGCGACAAGCGGAGTTCAAGGGCGCATGATCCTTTACAACAGCCCCAATCCCGCGCCGAACCCGCGCCGGGTTCGTATCTTCGCGGCGGAGAAAGGCATTGATTTGCCGATGCAGCCGATCTCGATCATGGCGCGCGAGCAGAAAACGCCGGAATATCTGGCGATCAACCCGCGCGGGCAAGTCCCTTCGCTGGTGCTGGATTATGGCAAGGTGATCACTGAAAGCGTGGCGATTTGTCGCTATCTCGAAGGGCTGCATCCCCAGCCGCCGCTGTTCGGTACAAGCCCGCTTGAACAGGCAACGATCGAGATGTGGAGCCGCCGGGTGGAGATGATCCTGATGCAGCCGGTCGGCGTGGTCTGGGTCCACACCCACCGCTTCACCGCAGCGATCCCGGGGCGTAATGCCGAATGGGGTGAGGCCAATCGGCCGCGCGTGGACGAGGCGCTACGGTTCTTCGACAAAGCGTTGAAAGACCGTGAGTTTCTTGCCGAAGACAGCTTCACGATTGCTGATATCCTGCTGCTGACAACGGTCGATTTCGCCAATTTCATCGGCATGCCGATGCCCGACGAATTGCCCGCCCTGCGCGCCTGGCACGAACGGGTTTCCGCCCGGCCCAGCGCTTCTGCCTGAACGGTGACCCAATGACCAAACCGACCCGCGATGATTGGCAAGCCGCCGCGACCAAAGAGGTCAAGGGCCGCGACCTGACCTGGAACACGCCCGAGGGCTTTGCGATCAAGCCGCTTTATACGGCAGACGATGCCCAGACGGACCCGGGACTGCCCGGCTTTGCCCCCTTCACGCGCGGGGTGCGCGCATCGATGTATGCAGGCCGTCCGTGGACCATCCGGCAATACGCCGGTTTCTCCACTGCCGAGGAATCGAACGCCTTCTACCGTCGCAATCTGGCGGCGGGGCAAAAGGGGCTGTCGGTCGCCTTCGATCTTGCCACGCACCGGGGTTATGACAGTGATCATCCGCGCGTGGTCGGCGATGTTGGCAAGGCCGGTGTGGCGATCGATTCGGTCGAGGATATGAAGATCCTGTTTGACGGGATTCCGCTCGATCAGATGTCGGTTTCGATGACCATGAACGGCGCGGTGATCCCGATCCTCGCGTTCTTCATCGTCGCGGGCGAGGAGCAGGGCGTGCCGATTGCGCAGCTCGATGGCACGATCCAGAACGACATCCTGAAGGAGTTCATGGTCCGCAACACCTATATCTATCCGCCCGAACCGAGTATGCGGATCGTCTCGGACATCATCGCATACACTTCCGCCAACATGCCGAAATTCAACAGCATTTCGATCTCGGGCTACCACATGCACGAGGCCGGGGCGACGGCGGTGCAGGAACTGGCCTTCACCATCGCCGATGGCAAGGAATATGCCGTCCGCGCGATGGAAGCCGGGCTGGATATCGATGCCTTCGCCGGGCGGCTGAGTTTCTTCTTCGGCATCGGCATGAACTTCTTCATGGAAGTGTCCAAACTGCGCGCCGCGCGCACCCTGTGGCACCGGGTGATGGATGGGCTGGGCGCGCAGGATGAGCGCAGCAAAATGCTGCGCACCCACTGCCAGACCTCGGGCGTCAGTCTGCAGGAGCAGGACCCCTACAACAACGTCATCCGCACCACGATCGAGGCGATGGCGGCAACGCTCGGCGGTACCCAATCGCTCCACACCAATGCGCTCGACGAGGCGATCGCCCTGCCGACCGATTTTTCGGCGCGGATCGCGCGCAACACCCAGATCGTACTGGCCGAGGAAAGCGGGATCACCAAGGTCGTCGATCCGCTGGGCGGGAGCTATTATGTTGAGGCGTTGACGGCGGAGCTGGTCGATCAGGCGTGGGCACTGATCGAGGAGGTGGACGCAATCGGCGGCATGACCAAGGCAGTCGCCACCGGCATGCCCAAACGCCTGATCGAGGAAGCTGCTGCGGCCCGTCAGGCGCGGGTCGACAAGGGCGAGGATGTGATCGTCGGGGTCAACAAATACCGTCTCGAAACCGAGGAACACCTCGATACGCTGAGCATCGATAATCACGCCGTGCGTGACGGCCAGATTGCGCGGCTGAAGGTGATGCGCAGCGGCCGGGATGAGGCGAAATGCCGGGCGGCTTTGGCTGCGTTGACCGAAGCGGCCAGAAATCCTCCCCGAACCGGGGAGGGGGACCGGCCGCAGGCTGGTGGTGGGGTCTCACCTCCAGGCGCCGCGCCTGCCGATAGTCCCCACCACCCCTCGCTGCGCGAGCGGTCCCCCTCCCCGGATCGGGGAGGATCAAACCTCCTCGCCCTTGCCGTTGATGCCGCCCGCGCCCGAGCTTCATTGGGCGAAATCTCCGACGCGATGGAGGAAGTGTTCGGCCGCTATGCCACGCGGCCGGTGCCGGTGACCGGCATCTACGGCCAGGCCTATGCCGAGGATGCGCGCTATGCTCAGGTGATCGAAGGCGTTGCCGCCGTCGCCCGGCGTTTGCGCCGCGATCCGCGCCTGCTGGTCGCCAAAATGGGTCAGGACGGACACGATCGCGGCGCCAACGTGATCGCCAGCGCCTTCACCGACATGGGCTTCGATGTGACCAGTTCGCCGCTGTTCCAGACCCCTGCGGAAACGCTGGCACTGGCGCTGGAAAAGGACGTCGACGCCATCGGTGCGTCCAGCCTTGCGGCGGGACACAAGACGCTGATCCCCGAACTGATCCGGCTTTTGCGTGAGGCTGGCCGCCCCGACATCAAGGTCGTCGCCGGCGGCGTGATCCCGCCGCAGGATTACGACTTCCTGCGCGATGCCGGGGTGCAGGGGATCTACGGGCCGGGCACCAATGTGGTCGAGGCGGCGGCGGATATGCTGCGGCTGCTGGGGCACAATATG
>JANOKC010000149.1:0-18484 GCA_031419035.1 Novosphingobium sp.
GCTTTGAATGGTGGGCGTAGCAAGGATTGAACTTGCGACCCCTACGATGTCAACATAGTGCTCTACCACTGAGCTATACGCCCGCACCATTCAAGTTGCCCGACGACCGTCGCCGCCGGGCAGGGTGCGCCTTTAACGAGCGCTCTGCGATCATGCAAGTGGGTTAGAGTCTCAGATGCTTGCCTGTGCCTGCTGGCCGAAAATCCGTTCAACTTCCAACACAAGATCCTTGAGATGGAACGGCTTTGACAGCACTCGGGCCTGCGGTGCTTCGCGATTGGCTTTGAGCAAGACCGCGGCGAAGCCGGTGATGAACATGACTTTGGTGCTGGGGCTGATTTCGGCGCAGCGCTGCGCCAGTTCAATGCCGTCCATTTCGGGCATGACGATGTCAGACAGCAACAGATCGAACGTGCCATCGGCCAGCAACGGCAATGCTGCGGTACCCCGGTCGACGGACTCAACTTCGTAGCCGGCGTTTTCAAGGGCACGAGTCAGATAGGTGCGCATGGCATCATCATCTTCTGCGAGCAGGATTCGGATCATCAGACCAGGTTCCGTAATTTCTTGTTTCATGCCCGCCAACGACTGCTGACCCAGCGGGAAGTCAGCTTATAGCCGAACACGGGTTAACAATCCCGTCTCATTTTTGGATCGACCGACTTTGACACAATGCGCCATTGGGGGCAGCGTAGGGCTATGTATGAAGCGATCGGAGCTGCGCGTGATTCGAACCGGCTGGACGGCGGAGAAATCCCCGGCAGCCACGGCATTCCGGCGTTCACCCTGACATTCGCGGATCCTTCGCCTGTTCCGATCCTGATCGCCGTTCCGCATGCAGGCCGTGCCTATCCTGGCTCGCTGCTTGAGAGGATGCGCAACCCCGGCTTTGCGGCGCTGCGGCTGGAAGATCGCTATGTTGATCGGCTAGCCGAAAAAATCGCCCAGGCAACTGGCGCGGCGCTGCTGGTGGCACATGCCCCGCGCGCGATGATTGACCTCAACCGGGCGACGGATGACGTTGATTGGGATATGTTCAGCACGCGCGCGCCAGACAGTGTCGGCAGCTATACGCCGGGGCGCCGCGCCCGAAGCGGCTTGGGCCTGATTCCGCGCCGATTGCCCGGGCTGGGCGAGCTGTGGAATCGCCGCCACCATGAAGATGAGCTGGCAGCCCGGATTGCCGATATTCATACGCCCTATCATTCCTGCCTCAATCAGACGCTTGAGCGACTGCGGGCGCGCTGGGGATCGGCATTGCTGCTTGATCTGCATTCGATGCCGCCGCTGATTTTGCGCGGCGGGCAGACGGCACCAGAATTTGTCCTGGGCGACCGATTCGGTGCTTCATGCCATGGCGGATTGATCGGCAGCGCTTTCAGTTATTTCAGCGAGATGCGGCGCGGCACGGCGCATAACCGGCCCTATTCGGGCGGCTATGTGCTGGAGCGCCATGCTGCTCCGGCGCGCGGAATCCACGCCTTGCAACTGGAAGTCGATCGCAGCAGCTATCTGGATGGCAGGCTGGCCGAACCGGGGAAGGGCTTTGCCTCAATCGCGCAATTGCTTTCGGGGCTTGTGCGCAAATTGGCGGGCGAAGTGGCTGATCTTGGCCGAATCGACGGCGGTACGCGCTGGGCCGAAGCGGCCGAGTAATCTGCATAAAAAAACCACCTCGTGCAGGTAGCACGAGGTGGCCAAGGTTCAGGGAGGAGGTGCACAAAGTGCACCAAATCCGGCCGACGCTATGAGGGAAGCGCCAACTAGACAGTTGCAAGATAAACATTACGACGAGCGGATGCAAGCCCCGCGCAAGGCTAGCTAATCTGTTGCATTAATTGACCGGCTTAGTTGACCGATTGGGGTGGCGCCTGATCAGGCACGATCGGACCCTTGCCGAGCTGAATCTGCTTGGCGAAAATCTCGCGCATGTGATCGAGCGAGAATAAATGAGCGAAAACCAGCGCGAGCAGCCCGCTTTGGTTCCAGCCGCGCAGAACATCGCCGCGAACTTCGCGGAGCTTTTCCTGATCGACCATCCTGAAGCCACGATAGATAAATGGTTGCTCAAGCCCATCCTGCTGGATCGAAACTTCGCCATCCATCAGCAGCTCGTGCTTTTCCAGCTCGGCAATAAAAGCACCGGTGCGCGCACCGGCCTCTTCGAAGTTGCGACAGAAATCGAGTGTGGCTTTGCAGGCTTCACTTGGCTCGGCGCCCTCAAACAGCGGATTGCCCTCATCGAACTCACCGATCAGATCGCTGGTTGGATCAAAGCACAGCGACAGATCTTCGCTTTCGGGCTGAAGCTTGGCCAGCAGAAACGGATAGCGGCGCGCATAGGCAGGGACATAAACCTGCTCGGTCAGCTTGCCATCATCATCAACAAAGATATTCACGCCTTCATTGAGGCCCATCAATGCTAGCGGCACGGGCTGGTCTCCAGCCGAGAATATGATCGGGAAATGGCGCTGGGCGTTGATGAATTCTTCCACGGTTAGTGGCACGGCATGCTGGCCAATCAGCCACTTGGCCTGATCGGTTGAGCGGCTGCGCCAGGTCGCGTGATCGCGGCTGTTGAGCGGCATCAAGTCCTTGTAGAACAGCGGCAGGTTGGCGGCTTGCGGTGCGCTGGCCATGAAAATATCTCCGTTAAAAACTAAAGCAAAAAGCGTTGTAATGGGCGCCGCTGACGGCGCGAAACCGCGCCTTTAGGGTGTGGTTTGAATTGGTGCAAGGGCAGTTAGGTCTTGACCCTGAAGCTCAACCAGCTTTCCGGGGTTAAGCAGACCCGCGGGATCAAGCGCCGCCTTGACGCCGCGCAACAGCGCCAGCGCAGCGGGGTCAGCCAACCGGGCCAACTCAGCAACCTTCAGCTGGCCGATACCGTGTTCAGCCGAGATCGAGCCGCCCCAGGCCACCACCAGATCATTCACCGCCCGGCTGATCAGCCTGCCCGCGCTTATCTCCCATTCACCGCGCGCCGTGCCCTCCGGAGCGATGACATGGAAATGGACGTTGCCATCCCCCAGGTGACCAAAGGCGATGGCCCGAACTCCCGGGAAGTTGCTTTCGATCTGCGGCACGGCCGTTTCGATAAACGCTGGCATCCGGTCTACTGGCACCGAAATATCATGCTGCACGGCCGGACCATGCGCCCGTTCTGCCGGGGCGACCATATCGCGTAACTGCCAGAACGCCTCGGCCTGGGCTTCGTTGGCAGAGAGCACTGCATCTTCAACCAGCCCGCGATCGAATGCGCTGGCAAGCATGGCCTCTGCCAGTTCAGCAAGCCGCGGAGCGCTGATGGCATCGGCTACAATTTCAATCAGCGCATGCCATTGATGAGGCTCTGCCAATGGCGCGCGGGAATTGGACAAATGGGCCAGAACCGACTCAAGGCAGGATTGGGGCATTACCTCAAATCCTTCGAGTGCATCGCCGGCCTGGCCCTCGCAATGGAGCAACAGTTCGCGCGCTGCGGCGATCGATGGCAGCCCGGCCCAGATGACTATGCGGTCAGCCAGCGCCGGAACCAACTTGAGTGTGGCAGCGGTGATGATGCCAAGCGTCCCTTCAGAGCCAATGAACAGCTGCTTGAGGTCAAATCCGCGATTGTCTTTCTTCAGCGGGGTCAGGGCGCTATAAATGCTGCCGTCCGCCAGCACGGCTTCCAGCCCCAGCACGGCCGCTCGCATTGAACCGTGGCGCAGCACCTGTGTGCCGCCAGCATTGGTTGAAATCAGCCCGCCGACGGTAGCCGAGCCCTTTCCGCCAAGCGTTAACGGAAAGCGCAGCCCGCTGGATGCTGCTGCATCGTGAAGTGTCTGTAGCACCACTCCAGCCTCGCAAGTGACCTGCCGCGCAGACCTATCTATGCTGCGGATCGCGTTCATCCGCCGCATCGAAACGAGCAAGGCGGTGCCGCTGGGGTCAGGCGTTGCCCCGCCTGACATGCCGCTATTGCCGCCTTGTGGCACAATCGGCACTCTATGCTGGGCGCATAGCTTTACCAGCTCGGCCAGTTCTTCGGCACTGGACGGAGATGCCAGAGCAAGCGCAGCGCCCGTGAACCGCCCTCGCCAGTCGGTTAGCCAGGGGTCAAGCAATTCAGCATCGCGGGTCAGTCCGCGCGGGCCAAGCAGCTGGGCTGCGCTGGCCAGAAAAGTCTCGGTAGTGCTGATCATCATTTACCTTATGGCACAGGGTCTGGCCGTTTCACCAGTCCTGTCGGCACGAGAATACTTGAATAGGCTGCCAGTCAAGTTAAGCGGTGGTTCAACCAGGGGTGGTATGCCAGAACCAGTCCGGAGTGTTCCGGCCCTTCTTCCCCAACTCGTTTTGTCGGACGCCGCGCAAATTTTATGAACTCCACTCTCCAAATTCTTGCTCAGCTCGCGCTGCTGCTCCCCGGAGCGGCGGACGTGGGCCCTGCGCACGGATTGCCGGAGCGTGGAGTTGATCAGATCGCCGCGCTACCGGGGCAACTTTCGCTTCCGCCAGAGCCATCGGTGCGCGCTGATGCCTTTGATCAAGGTGTATTCAGTTCAATTGCTCAGAGTTTTCGTGTCCCCGTCCAAGAACAGGTGCGGATTGAGCAGCGGCTCACCATTCGCATCGCGCCACGTCCCCCTATTACGCCCAATATGCTGGACGAACTCCCGGCCAATGGTCTGTCGGCTCGGGTTGTCGAACGCAAGATGGCTCGCTGCCTTCCGGTTTCGTCGATAGCCGGGGTTCAGGCCAGCGGCGACAACAAGCTCATCCTGTTCATGCGTGATCGGCGGATTGTCAGCGCGACTCTGGAAAAAGCCTGCCGTGCCCGTGATTTCTATTCCGGCTTCTATATCGACCGCAATTCTGACGGATTGCTCTGTGTCGAGCGGGATGAACTGCACTCGCGCTCTGGCTCAAATTGCTTGCTGAAGGGCATGAAGCAGCTGATTGAACAGGACGATTGAGCCGCATTTCCTTGACTTTGCCGAGCCATTGCGACTAGGGCGCGGCAGCTTCGACAGCCCTACGCGGGATGCCGGGGCAGGGGCGGACCGGTTCGGTCTGCAAGATTTTTCCGGAAAACACATAAGCCTATGAAATTCGCCGATCTCGGCCTCTCAGACGAATTGCTTCAGTCCGTCACCACGGCCGGTTATGATGAGCCGACGCCGATCCAGGCTCAGGCCATCCCCAGCGTACTGATGATGAAAGACATCATCGGGATCGCCCAGACCGGCACTGGCAAGACCGCCAGCTTTGTTTTGCCGATGATCGACATTCTCGCCCATGGGCGCCGCCGTGCGCTGATGCCGCGCTCGCTGATCCTTGAGCCAACCCGCGAACTTGCCGCGCAAGTTGCTGAGAATTTCGAGAAATACGGCAAAAACCACGATCTCAAGATGGCGCTGCTGATTGGCGGCGTGCAGATGGGCGATCAGGTTAAGGCGCTCCGCGATGGCGTCGATGTGCTGATCGCCACGCCCGGCCGGCTGATGGATTTGTTTGAGCGCGGCAAGATCCTGCTTACGGGCTGCGATCTGCTGGTGATCGATGAGGCAGACCGGATGCTCGACATGGGGTTCATCCCCGATATTGAGACGATCTGCTCCAAACTGCCGGCCCAGCGCCAGACCCTGCTGTTTTCGGCCACCATGCCGCCGCCGATCAAGAAGCTGGCGGACAAGTTTCTCACCAACCCCAAGTATATCGAGGTTTCACGCCCAGCCAGTTCGAACCTCAACATTGTCCAGCACAAGGTGAAGGTCACTTCGCGGGGCAAGAAGGACGCGCTGCGCAGCCTGCTCAAAATTGACAATGTCACCACCGCGATCGTTTTTGCCAACCGCAAGACCACGGTCCGTGAGCTGGCCAAGAGCCTCAAGCAAAGCGGCTTTTCCGCAGGTGAAATCCATGGTGACATGGATCAGGCATCCCGGATAGCAGAGCTTAACCGCTTTAAGGACGGCTCGATCAATATATTGGTCGCCTCGGACGTTGCGGCCCGCGGGCTCGACGTCAAAGGTGTCAGCCATGTGTTTAACTATGACACGCCGTGGCACCCCGATGACTATGTCCACCGGATCGGCCGCACTGGCCGCGCAGGCGCCACGGGACGGGCTTTCACCTTCTTCACCGACGAAGATGCCGAAGCGATCGACAATGTCGAAAAGCTGACCCGCGGCAAGATCCCGCTGTATGAGATCGGCGGCGAAGCCAAGCCTGAAGCTGCTGCGCGCGAGGAACGGCCTGCTCGTGAGGCGAAACCTGCGCGTGACGAAAAGCCTCCGCGTGAAGAGCGGCAGGCACGCGAACCAAGGCCTGCTCGTGCACCGCGCGCATCGCGCAATGAAGCGCCAGTCGCTGAGCGCGAAGCCGAACCCCAAGTGGCCGATGCGCCGAGAGAGGCACCGGCAAAATCCACTCCGCGCCGCAACGCGAAAGCTGCTGCGTCGGATGACAGTGAATGGAACGGCCCGGTTCCAGGTTTCCTTGGAATGTCAGCGCTTTAGAACCAAATTCTAAATCGGCCTCTAATCCACAAGCTTAACAAAACTGTCGATCACTCGCTTGCGCCCGGCGCTGTCGAAATCGATTTCCAGCTTGTTGCCTTCCTGCGCGGCGATAACTCCGTAACCGAACTTGTCGTGGAACACCCGCGCGCCAATTGCGATATCCGCGCGCGGCTTGGCGGCGAAGCTGGCGGCGCTGCGGCTGGGTTCGGCCAGGCGGCGCGGGGTGGGGTCATAGGCCGTTGCCGCCGCGCGCTGCCAGCCGGGGCCGCGTGACTGGCCGCGCGCCGCCGCATCGCGGGCGACATGGGCGAAGGGATCGTCGCGCTCCGACCAATTGGCTTTCCACATCGAAGCCCCGCCGGTCAGCGTCGTTTCCTGCGCGACATGCGCCTCGGGCAATTCGGCGATGAAACGGCTGGGGATCGAGCTGGTCCATTGGCCATAGATCCGCCGGTTGGCCACGTGAAGAATGGTGCAGCGCCGCCGCGCCCTGGTAATCGCGACATAGGCAAGGCGGCGTTCCTCCTCCAGACTGGCGAGGCCACCTTCATCCAGCGCCCGCTGCGAGGGGAACACGCCTTCTTCCCAGCCGACCAGAAACAAATTGTCAAACTCCAGCCCCTTGGCGGCGTGGATCGTCATGATTGTCAGCTTTTCGGCATCGTTCCTTGCCTCATTGTCCATGACCAGGCTGACATGCTCGAGAAAATCGCCGAGCGTTTCATACTCGTCCATCGCGCGAGAAAGCTCGGACAGGTTTTCCAGTCGTCCTGCGCTTTCGACGCTTTTTTCGGCCTGGAGCATGGCGGTATAGCCCGATTCGTCGAAGATGGTGCGGACCAGCTCGGCCGGAGACGCCACCTTGGCCAGCTCGCGCCAGCGGGTAAAATCCCGCATCAAGGCCAGCAAAGTGTTCCGCGCGCGTGCGGGCAGCTCGTCACTATCGGCGATCTCGAACGCTGCCAGTGCCAGCGGCACCCCGCGCGCCCGGGCGTGGCGATGGAGCTTTTCCAGCGTCTTATCACCCAGCCCGCGCTTGGGGGCGTTGTAGATCCGCTCAAACGCCAGATCGTCCGAGGGCTGTGAGACGACCCGCAGATAGGCCAGAGCATCACGTATTTCCGCGCGTTCGTAAAAGCGAAATCCACCGATAATCCGATAGTTAAGTCCAATAGCTATGAAACGATCTTCAAACTCGCGGGTCTGGAACTGGGCCCGCACCAGAATTGCGACACTGTTGAGCGAAGCGCCCTCACGCTCCAGCCGTTCGGCCTCCTCACCCACCCGACGCGCTTCTTCGGGACCATCCCACACGCCAATGACGCGAACCTTGTCGCCGCCGTTCATCGCGGTCCACAGCGTCTTGCCGAGCCGGTGGCTATTGGCATCGATCAGGCCGGAGGCGGCGGCGAGAATATCGGGGGTGGAGCGATAATTCTGTTCCAGCCGGATCACTTTTGCGCCCGGAAAATCCTTTTCAAACCGTAATATATTGGCAACTTCTGCACCGCGCCATGAATAGATCGACTGGTCGTCATCACCCACCACACAGATGTTTTTGTGCTCCTGCGCCAGAAGCCGCAGCCACAGATACTGGACCTGATTGGTGTCCTGATATTCATCGACCATGATATATTTGAAGCGCTGCTGATACTGCGCCAGAATTTCCCGATCCCGGCGGAATATGTTCAGCATATGCAGCGTCAGATCGCCAAAATCGCAGGCGTTGAGCGCCTTCAACCGGTCTTGGTAGAGTTGATAGAACTTCTGGCCTTTGCCACCCGCATAGGCCTCATTCTCCACCGCATCGAGATCACCCGGGTTCAGCCCCTTGTTCTTCCACCGATCGATACAGGAGGCCAGCAGGCGCGGGGGGAACCGTTTGTCGTCCACGCCTTCCGCCCGGATCAGCTGTTTCATCAGGCGCAGCTGATCGTCGGTATCGATGATCGTGTAATTGCTCTGCAAGCCCGCCAGTTCGGCATGGCGGCGCAGCATCTTGGCAGCGATGGCGTGAAACGTGCCGAGCCACGGCATCCCCTCTACCGCAGGGCCGATCAGCTGGCCAACCCGCTCACGCATTTCACGCGCGGCGCGATTGGTGAAGGTGACGCAGAGGATCTCGGACGGCCACGCCCGGCGCGTATGGACCAGGTAAGCCAGCCTCGCTGTCAGCGCTGCGGTTTTGCCGGTGCCAGCGCCTGCCAGCATCAGCACCGGACCCTCGGTAGTCTGCACCGCCTCACGCTGCGGGGGATTGAGGCCCGTCAGCAGCGGATCGGGCTGAGAGACAAGCGCGTCCGCCATCAGGGATATAGCTGGCGGGCGTGGAGAAAGCGCAGGATGATGATGTGCGTTCTGGAGAGGCGATAGATCATAATGTAATTGGGATGGACGACCCATTCGCGCGTTCCCGCCACCCTGCCGGGCCTTCCAGCCATTGGCAATTTGGCAATAGTCTCTGCGCTGCGGTGGACCATCGCTTCAATCCGCTCAGCGGCGGGTTTATCGCGTTCGGCGATATATCCAACCAGCGAATCGAGTTGATCGAGCGCCCTAGGCCGCCAGATCAGGGTTCGCACGGCTTCGTTCTTCTATCGTCCTGCGAATCCGGGCCATCGCCTCAGCATGGGGAACTCCCGGACCCTTTTCGGCCAAGGCCTCTTCCACCTGCGCCCGGAACCAGACGTCATAGGCCGCAGCCTGCTCCTCGGTTTCGAATTCGGAGATGATCGGATCGAGCTTTCCCATGCTGGCAATCTACCATGCGGTATGGAACAAACCAAGAGCATTTGTCATCGCTCCACCGTTTTGGTTGACACAGCGCCGCGCCCAACCGAACGAGCCGCCCATGCATGCCATCCGCGCCCATTCCCGCATCCTTTCTGCCTCACTGGTCGGCACGGCGGTCGAATTCTATGATTTCTACGTCTTCGCCACCGCGACGGCGCTGGTGTTCGGAATATTGTTCTTCCCCGGCTCCGCGCCCGAAACGCAGACGATTGCGGCCTTTATGGTGTTCGGGATCGCCTTTATCGCAAGGCCGGTGGGCGCAATCGCTTTTGGGCATTTCGGGGACCGGGTCGGGCGCAAGTCCACGCTGGTTGCCTCGCTGCTGCTGATGGGGGCATCGACGCTGGCGGTCGCCTTCCTGCCAACTTATGCCGCGATTGGCTGGGCTGCTCCGCTGCTGCTGTGCATTCTGCGCTTCGGGCAAGGCTTTGGCCTGGGCGGCGAATGGGGCGGGGCGGCTTTGCTGGCGGTGGAGAATGCGCCCAAGGGCTGGGAGGCGCGGTTTGGCGCGGCCCCGCAGCTGGGGGCGCCGCTAGGGTTCCTCGCCGCTAATGGGCTGTTCTTGGCTCTGGGCCTGTGGCTATCCGAAGAGGATTTCCTTGAATGGGGCTGGCGCGTGCCGTTCCTCGCCAGTGCCTTGCTGGTCGGGATCGGCTTATGGGTGCGACTGCGGATCGAAGAGACCCCGGCATTCCGCGCTGCCATCGCGCAGGAGGCTCCGCCCGCAGTGCCGCTGGCCCGGCTGGTCAAGAACCACTGGGCGGCGGTGCTCGCGGGCAGCGCCGGGGTGGTCGCCTGTTTCGCGATCTTCTACCTCTCGACCGCCTTTGCCCTGTCGCAAGGTACAAAGGCGCTGGGCTATAGCCGCGAGGATTTCCTGACGATCCAGCTTGGCGCGAACAGTTTTCTGGCGGCGGGGATAATCATCGCGGCAGTGCTGGCGGACCGGACCAGCCCGCGCAAGGTGCTGATGATCGGCGCTTTGGCGACGGTGGTGCTGGGGCTGTTGTTTGGCCCAGGCCTCGCCTCTGGCTCTACACCGCTGATATTCCTAACGCTCAGCGCGGCGCTGTTCGTGATGGGTTTCGTCTATGGACCGCTGGGCGGTTGGTTGCCGACGCTGTTTCCGGTGGCAGTGCGCTACAGCGGGATCTCGGTCGCGTTCAATACCGGCGGGATCATCGGCGGCGCGGTAACACCGCTGCTGGCCCAGAGGCTGAGCGATGCCGGACATGGCGGGGCGGTGGGATTGATACTTTCTGCGGCGGGATTGTTGACGCTGGTGGGGGTCAGTCTGGCAAGACCTTCGCAATAGCTGGCGTCAACCGCATCAGCGTGAGCAGCGCAACCCCAACCTTGCGCGTCGCCAAAGTTTCCAAACCTTTGACCTGAGGAACTTCGTTATAGGCCGTCTCGAGGCTGATCCATGTGGCCGGGCCGATCCAGCCAAGCCGGGTCAGCTTTTCGAGCGCCACCACGCCCGCGCCGCTGGCATAGGGCGGATCGAGCAGGATCAGATCGAGCGGGGCCTTGGCTGGCCCCAATGCCAGCACCGACGAGGCGCGGACATCGGCTTGCGACTGGGCCTGGAGCGCAGCGATATTCGCCCGTAATGCGCGGATCGCGGCGGCATCCTGCTCAACGAAAATGCAAGTCGCCGCGCCGCGAGACAGGGCTTCCAGCCCCAATGCGCCCGAACCAGCAAACAGATCGGCGACGCTCAGCCCCTCAAATGTGCCGAGGCGACTGACCAGCATCGAGAACAGCGTTTCGCGGGTGCGATCCGACGTCGGCCGCGTGACCTCGCCCTGCGGCGCGGCAATCTTGCGCCCGCGCCATTGTCCGGCGATCAGTCGCATCAGCGCGCGGTTGGCCGGTTAGGACGTGAGCGTTGCATCCGCATCCGGGCCTGCTGGTGCGACTGGATCGGGGTCGGGGCCGTTACAGTGCCGGGCATTTTCAGCCCCTTGATAAACCGCTCGACATCAACCGCGCGAATTTCGATCGCCGCTCCGCGAGGCAAGTCGAGCAGCTGGAACGGACCATAGGAAATCCGCAGCAGGCGGCTGGTTTGCAGCCCGAGATATTCCAGTACATTGCGCACTTCGCGGTTCTTACCCTCGGTCAGGGTCATTTCGATCCATTGGTTGCGCCCGGTCTTGCGCTCCATATTGGCGTCGATCTTGCCATAGCGCATGCCATCGATGGTGACCCCGTGGATCAGTTCCTCGAGCCGCGCCTGTGAAATCTCGCCGAATGTGCGGGCGCGGTAGGTGCGCGGAATGCCGGTCGCGGGCAGTTCCATAGTCCGCTTGAGCTCGCCATCATTGGTCAGCAGCAGCAGGCCTTCGGTGTTGAGATCGAGCCGCCCGACCGGCATCAGTCGGGGGGTGCCCTTGGGCAAGGCATTGGTCAGCGCGGCATAGATCGTCGGCCGTCCGGCGGGATCACGCTCTGCCGTCAGCAGCCCGGACGGCTTGTGAAAGGCAAACAACCGGGCGGGTTCGGGCGCTTTGACCGGATTGCCATCCACCGTGATTCCCTTGAGGGTCGTGAGAATCGTTGCCGGGGTGGTGATCACATCCTCGCCCAGCTTGATTCGCCCTTCGGCAATCATCCGCTCAACCTCGCGGCGCGAAGCGATCCCGGCGCGGGCGAGCAGCTTGGCGATGCGGTCTCCTTCTTTCGGAGGGCCGTCTTTGGGGCGTGAAGTGTCTTTCATCGCGCGGCCTTACGCGGTGCGAACGCTGCCGTCACCCCTCCGCCGCTGTCATCTGTTCTTCGCAGATTTCGTGGAACCGCCGGATGCCGCCTTCCAGCATACCAAGGGTCAATTCGGGCACCGCCCCCGTCGAAAGCCCCTGCTGGCCAAGAGCAGCCGCGCGGAAATCCTCGGCGGCAAATACTCCGCCATCGAGCAGATCCCAGCTGCGCTGCCAGTGGTCGAGCGCTTTTTCGGTTTGCGGAGCCTGGGGGATCAGCATGAAATCTTCAACCAGCGTCCGGTCATGGCCTTGCGGCATCAGGGTCATGACGTTGATGTAATCCGGGCTGGCGATAACGACTGTGCCGGGAAACAGCTGATAGGCAAAGGTGGCGACCCGGCGCAGCTGGGCCATGTCGGTCAGATCAAGCCCGTCCATTTCGGCAGCACGGCCGACCAGCGAGCGCTGGTGCGCGCCGATCAGATCGCCCGAGGTGATCCCGTCCTTGAAAAATGGTCCAATGGTCTGCGCATGCAGCCGCAGCACATGATAGCTTTCCAGGAAGGCATCCATGATCAGCTTCCAGTTGGACGCGACATCATGGGTGCGGCGCGCAAACAGGTGGAGATCGGCCATGCCGAAAGCGGCAAAATCCTCGCCCAATATCTCCGGCCCGGAAAAATCAGCGCCTTCTTCAGGGGCGAACCAGATCAACCCACCAGCCTCGCACGATGGCAGCTCGCGCAGGCCATAGTCGGATTTCTCAAGGCCGGGAAACGTCTCGGGCCGGGGCAAAGCGAGCAACCGTCCGTCCAGCGCATAGGTCCAGGCGTGGTAGGGGCAGGTCAGCCGCTTGCCGCATTGGGGATCGCTGCCTTCGACCAGCCGTGTCCCCCGGTGGCGGCAGACGTTGAGGAACACATGGGCGTGACCCTCGCCGTCGCGGGTGATCAGCAGCGGGCGTCCGGTGGCATCGTGCGGCACGGCCATATTGCGGTCGGGCAGCAGTGCCGAAGGGACAAGGACTTGCGGCAACCGATCGAACAGCAGCGCCTGTTCCCGCGCGGCATGGGCCGGGTCAGTATAGACGGCGGCGGGAACGCGAGTGATCCCGGTGTTGGCCCGGGTGCAGCCATCGAGGATTTGCCGGGCGAGAGCCAACTGGCCGGGGGTGGGTGAATGCCCGGGAAGGGTGTGGATGCTTGCCATTGCAGGGCTAGGCATAGCGCATTTCGGCGCTAGTCTCTCGCAAAATTTCACGGGAGCAGTTGCATGTGGACAACAATCACCATCATTGCGGTCGCCGTTGTCCTGATCCGCCTGCTTGCGCCCCGGATTCCGGCACTTCAGCCCTATCTTGAACGAGAGTCTCTGGCGGCCTTCTTCCTCGGCGTATCCTCGGGCTTTCCCTATGCAATGATCGGCGCGACGCTGACCACGCGGCTGGCGCAGGATGGGATCGACAAGAAGACGGTCACCGCCTTCACGCTGGCGTTTCTGGTCTATAATCTCAAGGTTTTCTGGGCCTGGGTGGTCGATGGCATTCGGTTGCCGCTGCTGGGCCGGTTGGGTCAGCGCGTCTCGTGGATGGTGCTGTCTGGCGTGCTGGTGTTCGCGGCAGTGATCAACCTTGCGCTGGTCGATCCAAGCGCCAGCCTGCAGGCAACCGTGGTTGCTGCGATCCTCGTCGGGGTGGCCGGAGCGACCTTTGATATCGTGATCGACGCCTACCGGATCGAAACGCTTAAACCCCACCAACTCGGCACCGGCTCGGGCATGTCGCAATATGGCTGGCGGATTGGTTCGGCTGGCGCGGGCGCGTTGGCGCTGGTCGTATCGGCGCGGATGGGCTGGAGCAGTGCCTATATGGCCTGCGCAGCCTTCGCCCTGCCAGCCATGATCACTGCACTACTGATGGGCGAGCCAGCCCGGCACCGCGAACCGACCACCAAAAAAGGTCTTGCCGAAGTCTGGGCTTCGATTGCCGGGCCCTTTGCAGAGTTTTTCCAGCGACAGGGCGCGTTCCTCGTGCTGCTGTTCATTCTGGTCCACAAGATTGGCGATACCTTGGCGAACCTCACTTTCCGGCTGCTGTTTGATGACCTTGGCTTCAGCAATGACGAGATCGCGATCTACGATGTCGGGGTAGGCTTCTGGGCCTATCTGATCGGGGTGTTTATCGGCGGGGTCGCTTACGCCAAGCTTGGCCTCAAGCGGTCGGTGCTGGTTTCACTGGTGCTGATGGGTGTTTCCAACCTCAGCTTCGCGGCGCTGGCGGCGGCGGGCCATTCCAACCTTGGTATGGCGGGCGCGATCGGGTTTGAGAACATCGCCAGCGGCTATGGCGGCGTGGTGGTGGTCGCCTATTTCTCGGCGCTGTGTGACCTGCGCTTCACGGCGGCGCAGTATGCGCTGATCTCGGCGGGTGCCAGCGTTGTCGGTCGGTTCCTGACCGGCACAACCGCTGGGGCCTTTATCGAGAGCCTTGGCTATGTGAATTTCTACCTGCTTACCACGTTGGCGGCAATCCCCGGGATTTTGCTGTTCTGGTGGATGAGCCGGGCTGGCTTGATCGATGCCTCAATGGGCACGGCGGGCGAGGAGACTAATCCGGAAACTCGCGGTTGAGCCGCAGGACTTCGCCGGCCAGGTAGAGCGAACCGGCGATCAAGACATCGCCGCCGGGTGGCAGGGCGCCGAGCGCATCGGCAACATTGCTGAAGCTGCGCACCGGCAGATCACTGTGGGCGGCGAAGTCTGCGGGGGCGTGAGCTTCATGTCTGGGCGCGGGGACGACTGACAGGCTGAGCAGTTGGCCTTTGAGCGGGGCGACGATTGCGGCGGGGTTTTTGGCGGACAGCATGCCGATGATGAGGTGGATGCGTCGTCCCGAACTTGATCCGGGACCGCTGGCCTCATCGCTGCTAGGTCGCTTCGACGAGGCCAGCGATCCCCGGTCGAGCCGGGGACGACGAAAGAAGGCTGCAATAGCCAACCCTGCATCAGGATTATGCCCGCCATCGAGCCAGATCTTTCGGCCCGGAGCCAATGCTGTCAGAGGGCCATGACCCAGCAACTGCAGCCGCGCTGGCCACTTTGCCGCGCAGATCCCCTCAGCCATGGCTTCTGGTGCAACCTCCACCGCTGATTGATGCCGCAGCATCGCCACCGCCAGCGCGGCGTTATCGGCCTGATGGGTTCCTGCCAGCGCGGGCAGCGGCAGGCTCAGCTCGCCCAGATGGTCGCGATAGGCAATCCCGTCGCCTGAAACATCGGCCCACCAGTCCAGCCCGCGCATCGCCGGACGTGCGCCGATTTGCATCGCTGTTTCGATTACCGTCTTGGCCACCGCCAGCGGATAGGCCTGTGTCACCAAGGGCACCCCAGGCCGGGCGATGCTGGCCTTCTCAAATGCGATCCGACACAGCGGCACTTGCGGCACGCCTTCCTCGGGCACCAGCAAAAAAGCCTCATGGTCGATCCCCAGGGTCGCAATCCCGCAGGCGGCGGGCTGGTCCAGTACATTGGTGGCATCGAACCGCCCGCCAAGCCCCACCTCGATCACGCAAGCATCGGCCGGATACCGCGCGAAAGCGAGGAAGGTGGCGGCGGCGGTGACTTCGAAGAAGCTGGGGCAAAGATCCTCGGCTTGATCGAGCACTTCCTTGAGCAGCTCGGCCAACAAATCATCCTCGATCAGCTTTCCGGCGATGCGGATACGTTCGTTGTATCGAACCAGATGCGGCTTGGTCGCACAGTGGACAGTCAGTCCTTGCGCCTCCAAAATGGCGCGCAGATAGGCGCAGGTGGAGCCTTTTCCATTGGTCCCGGCAACATGAAATGTGGGCGGCAGGTGCAGCTGCGGATCGCCCAGCCGGGCGAGGATTGCGCGGATCGTCTCCAGCCCGAGGCGGCCTTGCGGGAGGGACAATGCGCCGAGGCGGTTGAGTTGGGCTTGAACTGCGGGGGAATCGGAAGTGGCGAAGTCTCTCACAAATCCTCCCCGAAACGGGGAGGGGGACCGCCGAAGGTGGTGGTGGGGTCCATCGGCTGGGTGAGACATTCGAGAGGGTGCGCCAGGAGGCTAGCCCCCACCACCATGCTGCGCATGGTCCCCCTCCCCGGATCGGGGAGGATCTAAGCCGCCTTCGCGGGGGCCAGATACCCCAGCACCGTCGCCAATCGCTCGCGCAATTCCTTCCGCGCCACAACCATATCAACCATCCCGTGGGCCTGGAGATATTCGGCGCGCTGGAAGCCTTCGGGCAGTTTCTCGCGGATCGTGTCCTGGATCACCCGCTGCCCCGCAAAGCCGATCAACGCGCCGGGCTCGGCAATATGGACATCGCCCAGCATGGCGTAGCTGGCGGTGACGCCGCCCGTGGTCGGATCGGTCAGCACCACGATATAGGGCAGGTTCGCCGCATTCAGGCGGCGGATCGCCACAGTCGTTCTGGGCATCTGCATCAGGCTGAGAATACCCTCCTGCATCCGCGCGCCGCCAGCGGCCGTGCAGATGACATATGCGCATTTTTCTGTCAGCGCGCGGTCCACACCCGCAACAAAGGCTGAACCCACAGCCATGCCCATCGATCCGCCCATGAAGGCAAACTCCTGCACGCCAACAACGGCTTTATGGCCATCAATCGCGCCAAACGCATTGGTCAGGGCATCAGCATGCGGGTTGGCAGCACGCGCGATCTTGAGCCGGTCAGTGTATTTCTTGCTGTCACGGAATTTGAGCGGGTCTTCCTTGACGCTCGGGGCAGCCAGCAGTTCAAAGCCCGGATCCATCAGCTGGGCCAGCCGCACATTTGCGCTGATCCGCCCGTGGTGTTCGCAGCGCGGACAAACGAACAGGTTGTCCTCATACTCCTTGGTGAACAGCATCTCGCTGCACGAAGGACATTTGATCCAGAGATTATCAGGCGTGTCCCGCTTCTGCGTGAAGGGGAGCGAATTGCGAACGCGGTTGATCCAGCTCATGCGGGCTTATCGCGCAGAATGCACTGCTTCGGCAAGCGCCTTGGTCAATTCGCGCACCGGCCCGGCAGCATCGGCGCCGTGCTGGGCGATCAGTTCGACCAATGCCGAACCAACCACCACGCCGTCCGCCACCTTGGCGATGGCGCTCGCCTGTTCGGGGGTGCGCACCCCAAAACCGACTGCCACGGGGATGTCAGTCGCGGCTTTGAGCCGGGCGACGGCCTCCGCGATCGATGCTTGCGCCGCCTGCTGCTTGCCGGTGATCCCCGCAACCGAGACGTAATAGAGAAAGCCGGATGAGCCATCTAGAATGGCGGGGAGCCGCGCGGCATCGCTGGTCGGCGTGGCGAGGCGGATCAGGGCAATCCCGGCGGCGCGCAATTGAACCCCCAGCGAATCGTCCTCCTCGGGCGGAATATCGACGCAGATCACCCCGTCGATCCCGGCCTTGGCTGCCTCAGTGGCAAACCATTCCGCCCCGCGCCGGACCATCGGGTTGGCATAACCCATCAGTACCAGCGGCACCTCTGAATGGCGCGCGCGGAAGGCGGCGGCGATGGCGAAAATATCTGCGGTGGTGGTGCCAGCACCCAGCGAGCGAATATTGGCCTGCTGGATCGCCGGACCATCGGCCATCGGATCGGTGAACGGCATCCCCAGCTCGATCACATCCGCCCCGCCCGCGACGAGGGCATCGAGGATCGCGTCAGTCGCGCCGGGCGTGGGATCGCCAGCGGTGACGAAGGTGACGAGGGTGGGGCCCTTAGCGAAGGTGGATTGGAGGCGGCCGGTCACTTCGCCCTCTCCCCTTCAGGGGAGAGGGTTGGGAGAGGGGGATCGCGCAAAGCCCCGATCACTTCCGACAGGCGCACAAGCACGCCATCAGGATTTCCCATCACATCCAGATTCGTAAATCGCAGCACTGTGTAACCCTGTTCTTCAAGATAGCGTGTCCTGATCCGGTCACGCTGATCATCTATATCATGCGTATCGCCATCGATTTCGACGACTATTTTCGGCTCGTTAGCGGCAAAATCGGCAATGTATCGACCGATCACTTTTTGCCGCCGGAACTTAACCCCTTGAAACCTTGCAGCGCGGACTTGCAGCCAAAAGCGAGTCTCAGGCTTGGTCATCTGCTTGCGCATTTCCTTGGCGAAGCCGGTCAGGCGTGGGTCACGCATTCCCCTCTCCCCACCCTCTCCCCTGAAGGGGAGAGGGCTTTTTGTTCACAGCCCCACCCCCAGCGCTTCGGCCACCGTGAAAATATCCTTGTCTCCGCGCCCGCACAGATTGAGGAGAATGATTGCATCCTTCGGCATGGTCGGGGCCAGCTTGGTCACCGCCGCAATCGCGTGGGCGGGTTCCAGCGCGGGGATGATTCCCTCGGTTTGGCACAGCAACTGGAAGGCTGCGAGCGCTTCAGTGTCTGTCACCGAAGTATACTCCACCCGCCCGACATCGCGCAGCCAGGCGTGTTCGGGGCCGATG
>JANOKC010000150.1:0-22959 GCA_031419035.1 Novosphingobium sp.
AACTAGGTTGCGCAAAGTTGAGATCGCTTCCGAACCGACGATTGCCGCCAGTTTTGATCGCCCCGCCGCAATTTCACTGGCGAGTTCACCAACCAGCCGCTGCGGCCCGTGCCCGCCCAAAATCTCGAGGATCGCACGGGTGGGATCGGCTCCTACCCGCTTCGCAATTGAACGCGGCGGGTTATCTGAATGACCAAACGGCGCGCCATAACGGGTTCCAGAAATCTCGAACTGACGGATCGCGGCCAACGTATCAAGTGCAGGAGCCAGCGGCTCGCTCGCCTTGGCATCTGCCAGCGCCTCAGCCAGCGCGGCCCCGGCCAGGTCCATGTGCGAGCGTTCGAGATAGGCAGCCTCGCCCACCCGCTCGGACACTTGCCCCACCCCGATGACAATCGGGGTATTGTCTGGCACGCGGCTTAGTTGCACGGGCAGTCTCCTGTTCTGTTCTGTTGACGACGATCCCGCCAAGAGCCGGAGCACGACCCGCAGGTCAAGCCCTGTCAGATGATATCTGCAACACCCGCCAGCGCCTCACGCAGTCTGCCCAACGCCTGCGACTTGAGTTGATGGACGCGCGGAACGCTGACTTGCAGCACCTCGGCGATTTCGGAGAGGTTGAGTTCCTCTAGGAAGTAGAGCTGCACCACCATTTGCAGCCGCTCGGGCAGCGCAGCGATGGCCGCTGCCAGGCTTTCGCGCATTTCCTCGCCCGCCAGCAGTTCGAGACTGTCGGGCCGCGCGTCGGCAAAGGCCATGTTGCTGTCCGAATAGACCTCGTCGATCGCCTCGAACCGCAGTGGCTCACTGGAGCTGCGCATCGCAGCCAGCTGATTTTCATCTCTGTCTAATGGCGATGCGCGCGCCTTTCTGCATATCCACCATTAGGATTGGCGGGGGGCAGACTCTCGATTTGGGCTGGGCTATCACGTTTTGCGACTCTTAAGGTGCAAGGGTCTTGGTGCCCATAATTACTCCATAATCGGCCGCTACAACCCGGATTTTGCACGGCAACGGTCACATAGCTGTCACATTAATCGCGCTATTCGCAGTGCAGGAGAATGATGTGAGTCGCAACATGCCTGAAACAGCTGCAGCATTGACGCTGGTTTTGGCGGCAATGGCGATTCCGCATGCCGCACGTGCCGATGTGATGGAAATATCAGGCTCACAAAGCAGCTGGATTGCGGGTGGTCCGCGCGAATTTTCTGGTTTGGAAACTGCGACTGGAAGTGAGCCCCAGGCCAGTGCACTTTCACCACCACACGCTGCTGCTTTCACAGATGTATCGGATACGGCCGGGCCTGCCGAGTGGCGGGGCCACGTGGCTGAGCTTGCCGCGAAGTATGACATCAGCCCGGCCCTGCTTGAAGCACTGGTCTGGCAAGAAAGCCGCTGGCGCACCGGCGCAGTATCGCCGGTGGGCGCGCGCGGTTTGGCCCAGCTGATGCCCGGCACCGCCCGAGAAATGGGGGTGGATTCAGCCAGTCCTTCGGCCAATCTCGAAGGCGGCGCGCGCTATCTGCGGATCCAGCTCGACAGTTTTGACGGTGACATTGAAAAGGCGCTGGCTGCATACAACGCCGGCCCTGGCCGAGTGAAACGTGCTGGCGGAATCCCTCGCATTACGGAAACCCAGCGATATGTCGCCGCGATCATGGCGCGGTTGGCTGAACCAGTCCGGAGATAGATTGATGAAATTCCCTAGATTTCGCAGTGCCGCAGCCGCTTTGGCAATGATCCCTTCTGCCGCGCTTGCGCAAAGCGCAGATCCCCAAGGGTCTGGACCAATCGTTGCTGCACTGGGCTGGTTGCAGGGCACTTTGATGGGCAATGTTGCTACGGCGGTGGCAGTCATGGCTGTCGCAGCGGTTGGCTTCATGATGCTGACCGGGCGGATGAACTGGCGCTTTGGGGCAACCGTAATCATTGGCTGCTTCATCCTGTTCGGCGCGGGTTCGATCGTCTCGGGCATCCAATCTGCTGCGGCGGCGGGCTGAACGGCGATGGATCTCGTCCGCTTTCAGGTGCACCGCGCATTGACCCGGCCCCAGATGTTTGCCGGTGTCACCTATAGTTTTTTCATTATCAATGCAGCCGTAACAACCGAGCTGTTTCTGATGACCCGCAGCTTTCTGGCCCTGCCCATCGCCCTTGCGATCCACGTGATTGGCTATCTCGCCTGCCTGCGCGAACCGCGCGTGTTCGATCTGTGGTTGACCAAGGTGAGCCGGTGCCCCCGTGTGCGCAATTGGCACCGGTGGGGCTGCAACAGCTACGCGGCTTGAAGGAGCACCGGTGATGACCAAATTCTCTGGCGCGGCGATATGGGCGAAGAAGGAAGCAAAGGCGGGTGAACGCTTGCCCTACCATTCGCTGATCGACGACAATGTCGTGCTTCTGCGCGATGGTTCGGTGATGATTGCCTTGCAGGTTCCCGGCCTGGCGTTTGAAACTGCCGACAGCGACGAGCTCAATTCGCATGCCGCCGGCCGCGAGATTTTGCTGCGCAGCGCTCTTGATGCCCGCTTCGTCTTGTATCACCACGTTATCAGGCGCCGGGTCCATACCTCGCTGGATGCTACTTTCGATGATCCGATTGCTTCCCACATCGACACCCGCTGGCGCGAGAAAATGGCTCGCGGCGAATTATACGTCAACGATCAATTCATTACCCTGATCCGCCGCCCCGCGCGCGGCAAGGCTGGCTTTGCCGATCGTGTCTCGCGCTGGATGAAGCGGAGCGGCAAGGCTCCGGTGGAGGCTGATCCCGCCGATGTGCGCGCGCTCAAGGCGGCTGCCAGTGCAATGATCGCAACGCTTAACCCCTATGGCGCGCGCTTGCTGGGCGATTACGATGCTCCCGGCGGGCGCTGCTCGGAAATCCTGGAATTGTTGTCCGCCTTGTACAACGGTGAAATGCGCCCGGTGCGCCGCCCGGCAGAAGGCACCGATATCGGCCAGATGATCCCCTATCGGCGGATCAACTTTGGCCTTGATGCCATGGAACTGCGCGGTTCCGCCCAAAGTGAATTCGCTGCGCTGCTAAGTCTCAAAGATTACCCCGATACCACCTCGCCGGGACTGATGGATGGGCTACTGCGGCTGCCCTGCGAGCTGGTGCTCACAGAAAGCTACGCCCCGTCAGATCGCCAGATTGCGCGGGAGCGGATTGATCTTGCCGTCCGCCGCCTCAAATCTGCCGATGAAGAGGCCTTTGCCGAACGGCGCGAGATGCTGTCCGCGCGCGATGCGCTGGGAGTTGGCGCCGTCGCATTTGGCGATCATCATCTGAGTGTGCTGGTCCGCTCTGATCGGCTCGAAGCGCTTGACGATGCGATCGCGTCCTGCGCGGCAGCGCTCGCCGATACCGGGGCAATTGCAGTACGCGAAGATGTAAATCTAGAACCGTGCTTCTGGGGCCAGTTTCCAGGAAACGAGGCCTATCTGGTGCGCCGCGCGCTGATCTCCAGCGCAAATATGGCTTGCTTTGGCAGCTTGCACGGCTTCTCCCTTGGACAGGCCGATGGAAACCACTGGGGCGAGGCTGTTACCCTGCTGCAAACTACAAGCAGCACGCCGTTTTTCTTCAACTTTCATCACGGTGACCTGGGTAACTTCTCGATTATCGGCCCATCAGGGTCAGGCAAAACCGTCGTGATGAACTTCCTGGCTGCGCAGGCGCAGAAGTTCTCTCCGCGCACGATCCTGTTCGACAAGGATCGCGGCGCTGAGGTGTTTGTTCGCGCGATCGGGGGGCATTACAGCCGGATTACCGCAGGCCATCCCACCGGATTTAATCCGCTCGCCCTGCCTGATACACCCGTAAACCGGGCCTTCTTGCGTGATTGGCTGGCGGTTCTGCTTGCCGCCAATGGCCCGGAGGAGCTGGCCACGATCGCCGGAGCGGTCGATGCCGCCTATGCCAATGATGCTGGCTTGCGGCGGTTGTCGCACTTCCGCGAGCTTTTGGCTGGCAGCAGACGCCCCGAGCCAGGCGATCTTGCTGGGCGGCTGGACGCTTGGTTACAGAGCGGCGAGCATGGCTGGTTGTTTGACAATGCGGAGGACCGCCTGGACTTGTCTGCCCCGACGCTCGGTTTTGACATGACCGCGCTGCTCGAGACCCCGCGGCTGCGCACACCGGTGATGATGTATCTGTTCCACCGGATCGAGGAAAGGCTGGATGGTCAGCCCACCATCATCCTGATCGATGAAGGCTGGAAGGCGCTCGACGACGAGGTTTTTGCCGCCCGTATCCGCGACTGGCTCAAGACCCTGCGCAAGCGCAATGCGCTGGTTGGCTTTGCCACCCAATCGGCCCGCGATGCGCTCGACAGCCGTATTTCAACCGCGCTGGTTGAGCAGACCGCAACGATGATCTTCATGCCCAACGCCCGGGCCCGCGCCGAAGATTACTGCGAAGGCTTTGGCCTGACCGAACATGAGCTGGATCTGATCCGCACACTGCCAGCTCACAGTCGCTGCTTCCTGATCCGTCAGCCCGATGCTTCGGTGGTCGTACGCCTCGATCTTTCGGGCGAGCCGGAAGTGCTGATGCTGCTGTCGGGACGCGAAAGTGTGGTTCGCAAGCTGGATGCACTACGCAGTCAGCACGGCGATACGCCCAGCGCATGGTATCCCGCTCTCACTGGTCAGAACTGGCCGGGAACCGCAGATCCGGATGAAGTGCCGTTCTGGATCGAGGCTGCGGAATGACCGATTGCCGGCCCTTGGTAGACGGCGCAAGCGCGGGCGTAGCTGCTGCGCTGCGCGCGGTAGATTGTGTGGCCAGCGAAACCACCGCCAGCGCCTTTGGTCGCTTGTTTGGCGGAGGCGGCCCGTTGATGCCGCTGCTGACGATTCTGCTTACACTCTACATTGCCTTTTTCGCCATTTCCTTGCTGACCGGGCGCAGCCGCATTGGCATCTCAGCCCTTACCCCGCGGATGATGACCCTGGGGCTAGTGTTGACCTTTGCAACCAGCTGGGTCGCCTATCAAAGCGTAGTCTGGAACCTGGCCATTGGCGGGCCAGACCAGATTGCGGGAGCATTGATGGGATCGCAAGGCTCTGCAACGCTGATGTTCGCTGATCGCATCGATATCGTGTTTAACGCCATCGCCGAAACCGCTGCCTTGGTTTCTGACAGTCAATCATCAAGCGGTGCAGTTGGAGCAGGAGCAGCCGCGAGCAGTTTTACGCCGACAAACCTGATGTGGCTTTCGGCCATGATGCTGTTGCTGGGCACGGTTGGCGTGCTGGTTACGGCGCGAATTGCCTTGGCGGTGTTGCTCGCTCTGGGACCAATCTTTGTTGTTTTCGCGCTGTTTTCGGGGACCAGAGGGCTGTTCGTTGGCTGGCTGCGGGGCGTGGTGCTGACCGCTGTCACCCCTTTGTTTGCCGTGCTGGGCGGCGGATTTATGCTTGAGTTGATGGTGCCTGTGATAGCCGGGCTGCGCGGTGCCGAAGGTATTGATGGGCGCGCTGCTATGGCATTGTTTATGATCGCGGCTGTATACATCGCCCTGATGTCGATGGTGCTGCGTGTTGCGGGAACCATGGTCGCAGCCTGGCAAGTTTTTGGACTCGCCGCGGGAGAGACCAAGGGATCACAAGCAAGTTTCTCTGCCATACCCGGTGCCACACTGCCTGTTCAGCAGTTTCCCACGATGCAACAGGCAGCTTCAGCCAGCAGCTCCCGCAGGGCGATGGTGATTCCGGCCGACAATGCGTCGCTGCAGTCATCTGCCACACCATCGACCACAATCATTCGCAACGGCCGGACCGTTTCGGTTCCAGAAATTGGGGCAACACCGGGCTTGCCGCCGCTCGCCCGCCAGCGCGCGCGCGGAATCGGCAGCCGGTTTCGTGCACCCACCAACCAAGCTCGGGAGATGATCCGATGATCCGTTCGACAGCGATTGCAGCGGCCTTGCTAATGCTTGCAACAACCGCCCATGCGCGTGATGCGCGCCTCGCCACCCGGCTGTACAACGGCGACGAGGTTGTCCGCATCGATGGCCGGGCAGGAGTTCAGGCAACCATTACCTTTGCCGAGGATGAGCACATCGAGAATGTTGCGGTGGGCGATTCAACCAGCTGGCAGATTACTCCGAACAAGCGGGCCAATTTGCTGTTCGTTAAGCCATTGACTGCGCGCGCGCGAACCAACATGACGGTCGTGACCGACCGTCACACTTACCTGTTCGATCTGGTCGCGGCACCCGGCGGCAATCCGCTCTACGTGCTGCGCTTTACCTATCCCGAACTGCCAAAGTCTGAAAAACAGGCTGGCCCGATGCTCGGTGTGAACGAAACCGAAGCGCAGGCCGCAGCGGCCGCGCAGGAACTTGCCCAATCTGATCCCGCCAACCTCAATTTTGCCTGGAGCGCCAAGGGTAACAGCAAGCTTCTTCCGGCGCGGATTTATGACGATGGCAGTGCCACATTCCTTGCCTGGAGTGTCGGGACGCCCATTCCGGCCATCCTGATCCGCAATGAAAAGGGCGAAGAGGGTCCCGTGAACTTCGCAGTGCGCGCCGATGTCATCGTTATCGATGGAGTGCCGGATCTGGTGGTCCTGCGATCAGGCAAAGACAGCGCCACGCTCGAAAACAAGGGCGCACCCCGCAAGCCGAAGCCACCCGCCCCAGCGACCTCCGCGCTGGCGACCGCCGAACCTCAAGTTGTAGGAAGTGGGCAATAGCTATGCGCCTCAACAATAAAATCCCAGAACGCAATGCACCAGGCAATGACAGCGATCCGCGTGAAGCCAAGGGGGCAGAGATCATCGACCTGGCCACCCGCAATGTCCTGCCTGCTGTAACCCAACGAAAGCCGCGCGCCGAAGGGCTAGGCCTTGCAGCCGGTGTGGCGCTGGTTGCGCTGCTGGGAGCGATAACCTTATGGAGCCTAGACACCGCCCGGTCCGAGAAGCAGCAGCTCGCGGCAAAATCCGCGGCGGCACCTGCGCCCGCTGTGCCGGTTGAAATCGCTCCCGCCGTTCCGCCTCAGGCTATTACCCCGCCCGGTTCTGCGCTGACCGCGCCCCAGCAACAAGCCGTCTTGGCAGCCCCCCCGCAAACGGCAGCTATGCCCGCAGCCAATCCGCTTTCGTCTCCGACTGTGGTGTTTGATGCCAGCGCCTTGCCCGCTCCCCTGATCGGGCCCGTTCCATCCGCCAATACCCCGGTGGGAACTGGCAATTCGAATGACGACTTTGCCAACCGCCTTGGCGGTGCTGGCGGAGCGACCGCGACAGCAACCGCCAGCATTGACCCTAAGACAACCGTAACCCAAGGCACACTGATCCCGGCTGTGCTCGAAACAGCGATTGACACCGACGTTCCCGGCTATGTCCGGGCAATTGTCAGTGTGGACGTTCGATCGTTCGATGGCAGCCGCGTGTTGGTGCCGCGCTCTTCGCGCTTGATTGGCCAATACAAAAGCGGCCTACAGGCGGGCCAGAAGCGGGCCTATGTAATCTGGACGCGGTTGATCCGCCCGGATGGGGTGTCGGTCAACATCGGTTCCCCCGCGATTGGCTTCTCTGGAGAAACCGGACTGGCCGGCAAGGTTAACAGCCACTTTTTTGAACGGTTTGGTTCGGCGATGCTGCTGTCGGTGGTCGGAGGCCTGTCAGCCATTGGCGGAAATGCGGGAGTGATCATCGCTGGTGGCGGTCAATCGGCGGCCGCAGCTGCGGTAGGACAGAATGGCCAGATCGGGCCGACCGTCCGGGTCCGTCAGGGCGAGCCGATCCGCGTGTTTACCGCCCGCGACCTTGATTTCTCCAAGGTCACGACTGAATGAACGGCGAAGTGGTGCCGATGGTGGCGGCTGATGAAGGCCGCGCACCGCGCAGCGTTTATCTGGACGCCTATCTGGCACCGTTTCAGGAATGGCTAAAGCGTGAGACTGTAACCGAAATCCTGGTCAACCAACCCGGCGAGATGTGGATCGAGGATGCCGAGCTGCCTGGGATGCAACGGATCGAACTCCCCGCAATCACAGACCAATTGTTGCAGCGGCTAGCCGAGCAGGTTGCCCGGATCAGCCATCAAGGGATCAACCGCGAACATCCTCTACTGGCGGCGACCTTGCCGGACGGTGCCCGAATCCAGCTGTGCGGCCCACCTGCCACCCGCAAACACTGGGCCTTGGCCATTCGTCGCCACCGTCTGCTTGATCTGCCACTGGATGCCTATGATCGCGGTCCGATCGCACCGCGAAGTGAAGCGCTGCCTCCTGACCGGATTGCCGAGCCGATCGCTTTTTTGCGCGATGCCATCCTCAAGCGCCGCACTATCCTTATCTCTGGCGGTACTTCGACCGGAAAGACCACGTTTCTCAATGCGATGCTGCGTGAAATTCCCGATTCTGAGCGCGTGGTTCTGGTCGAGGACACGGCCGAGCTGCGGCTACCTGGGGCCAATGGGGTGGGACTGATCGCGGTCAAGGGCGAGCTTGGCGAGGCTAAGGTTTCGGCCAATGATCTGCTGCAAGCTGCGCTAAGGTTGCGGCCAGACCGGATCGTGCTGGGCGAATTGCGCGGCGCTGAAACCGTCAGCTTTCTGCGAGCGATCAACACCGGCCATCCAGGTTCATTCTCAACCGTACACGCCAACACGCCGCGCGGCGCTTTGGAACAGATCGCGCTGATGGTCATGCAGACCGGCATTGGTCTGACCCGGTCGGAAACGATCGAGTATGCAGCCTCGGTGATCGACATCGTCGTCCAGCTCGACCGGGTTAACGGTCTGCGCGGCATTGCTGCGCTTGAAGAATCAAGCGCGTTGATCGGGCGGGCCGCCTAGAGCGGCCTTAATTACGCTGCAACGCCTTCCAGTGCCTCACTCGCCTCAAGCCAGGCTGCTTCAGCCGCCTCGATCAGCTTTGCGGCTTCTGATCGGCGTTTCATCAGCTCTGTCATGTTGAGCGTCGCCAATGTTGCATCGGCTGCAGAAGGATCAAACATCGCAAGTTCAATCGCACTGCGCAGGGCGGTCAGCTGTTCGAGTTCGCCTTCCACCTTGCGCGCGTGCTTGCGCAGCGCCTGCCCCTTTTCGCGGGCCTCGGCATTGGCCTTGCGCTGGTCCTTCTTGTTAAGCTTTGTCTCGCCGTTCGGCCCGTCCTTGCGGGCTCCGGCTGGCTCCTTGGCCAGGACGAAGGCGATGTAATCCTCGATTGAGCCGTCGAATTCTCTGGCAGTACCACTATCGACCAGCACCAGCCGGTCGGCGGTCATTTCCAGCATATGACGATCGTGGCTGACCATGACGACCGCACCTGTGTAATCGTTGAGCGCCTGGATCAGCGCCTCACGCGCATCGACATCAAGGTGGTTGGTTGGCTCGTCGAGGATCAGCATATGCGGCGCATCGCGGGTGATCAGCGCCAGCGCCAGCCGCGCCCGCTCACCGCCAGACAGCTTGCCTACCTCGGTCGTCGCCTTCTGCCCCGAAAAGCCGAACCGGCCCAGCTGACCGCGCACCGCGGCAGGCGTTGCCCCTTTCATCAGCACCGACATATGCTGAAGCGGCGTTTCCGACCGGTCGAGCTCTTCCACCTGATACTGGGTGAAATAGCCGACCCGCATCTTGCCACTGGCGTTCATCGCCCCGTCCATCGGCTTGAGCTGCGCTGCGAGCAGCCGCGCCAAGGTCGTCTTGCCATTGCCGTTGCGGCCCAGCAGCGCAATCCGGTCATCTGGATCGAGCCGCAAATTGAGCCGGCTGAGGATTGGAGTGTCAGTATAGCCAACCGAAGCCAGATCGAGCGTGATCAGTGGTGGGCGGAGTTCATTGGGATTGGGGAAATCAAAGCTCAAGGTCGGATCATCGACCAGCTCGGCGATCGGCTGCATCCGGGCCAGTGCCTTGGCACGCGACTGGGCCTGTTTGGCGGTGGAAGCACGGGCAGAGTTGCGGTCAACATAATCCTGCAGATGCTCGCGCTGGGCCTGTTGCTTGGCTCTGGCTGAGGCAATCTGCGCCTGCCGCTCGGCCCGCTGGCGCTCAAACGCGTCATAACCGCCGGGGTAGAGCGTCAGTTTGCCAGAGCTCAGATGGAGAATGTGATCGACCACATTGTTGAGGAAATCGCGTTCATGGCTGACCAGCAGGATAGTCGCCGGATAAGACTTGAGGAAGTCTTCCAGCCACAGCACCGCTTCCAGATCAAGATGGTTCGACGGCTCATCCAGCAGCAGCAGATCGGGCTGCGAGAACAGCAGTGCGGCCAGCGCTACCCGCATCCGCCAACCGCCTGAAAAGCTCTCAAGCGGCTGGTGCTGGGCCTCCTCGTCAAAGCCAAGACCGACCAGAATCCGCGACGCACGGCTGGGCGCGGAATGGGCTTCGATTGCGATCAGTCGCTCATGGACATCGGCCAGACGGTGCGGGTCATGGCTTACCTCGCTCTCGATCATCAGCGCAGCGCGTTCGGTATCGGCGGCCAGCACGGTCTCGAACGGGGTCGAATCCCCGCCAGGAGCATCTTGCGCAATATAGCCGAGACGAGCCCCGCGCGGCATATCAACGGACCCGGTATCTGCCTCCAACATCCCCGCAATCACGCGGATCAGGGTGGACTTGCCAGCGCCATTTCGTCCGATCAGACCAATCCGTCCGCGCGGAGGCAGATTGGCGGTGGCCCCGTCGAGGATCGTGCGCCCGCCAAGACGGACCGTAATGTCAGTGAGATTTAGCATGGCGCGCGCCTAGAGTGCTTTTGCGTGAAATGAAACACGTCATGGCATGAAAATCGCGGCCAGCCAGAAATACGGCCCCCAAGGGCAATACTGGCAAGCTACAATGCTCGACTGCGGACCCCATCGCCGCTAACAAACTGGCGCAAGCAAGGACCAGCCCGGCCGATGGAGGCGATCATACCCAGCAAGCCGATCCAAACGCCAGAGCTTGTTGCCCCGCCACTGCGGCTCACCTTGGGTATTACAGGGCACCGGGAGACCAACCCGGCCTACGTCGCCAACCATGTTGCGATCACGGCCAGCCTTGCGGCATTGTTTGCCGAAATCGATGCAGCATCAGGCGGCATAAAACCGCGGCTGCACAGTCTGCTGGCCAACGGAGCAGACCTGGCTGCAGTGGAAACCGCGCTTTCCCGCAATTGGCAAGTGGCTGCACCCTTGCCCTTTGGACTTGGCCTTAACATTGCCATCAACGCGCTGCCTTCCGGCCTTGAGGAAGCCCGGTTGCTGCTCTCGGGCAATTGGAACGGCGAAGCGCAGGTTTGTGTTAGGGCGCGGCAGATTCAAGGCTTGGCAGAGCAGGTTGTTCGATTTGAGCTAGCAGAAGTGGATGACATGATCACCGCGCTGTTCCTGGCCGCGCTATCTAAACCCGGTGATGCTTATGCTCAGCAAGCCTGGATGACCGCCTCTTCCGATCGCGCAGCAGTTGCCGGACGGGTGATGATCGAACAATCGGATCTGATTGTGGCGATCTGGGATGGTGAGACCCCTGGAATGATCGGAGGCACCCGGCACACTATTGCCAGCGCGCTGGAAAAAGGTGCGCCCGTGGTCTGGATTGATGCCCGCGCGCCGCAGCATTGGCATATCCTTGATGGGGAAGAAGTGCTGGCCAATCTGCCGCTGGCCGGAGCAGACGCCCCCGATGTCTCGCGCGCTGCAATCCGTCAGCTGGTCAAGATCATTCAAGGGCCCGGACAAGGCGGAGTTGAGAACTTTACCGGCGAAGCCTGGCGCGCGCGCAGTCGCCGCAGATTCCACGCTTACCGCCGGATCGAAGCCTTGTTTGGCGGAATTGGGATCGGCAAGCGCATGACCCGGCTCGGTCAACGGTATGAGACGCCCGAAGAAATCATCGCGGGAACGGGCGCGCCGCTGCTCAAGGCAGCGGGCGCTCTGCCGGGCGGTGATCCGCAGTTGACTGCCTCCATCGCAAGTTCAATTTTGCGGCGTTTCGCCTGGGTGGATGGACTTTCCACATATCTTTCAGATGCTTATCGCGGCGGAATGGTGGCCAGCTTTTTGCTTTCGTCGCTCGCGATCATCGGTGGGATTTCCTACTTGCCGTTCGTCGATGTCACCTGGAAGTGGCCTTTCGCATTGTTCGAATTCCTGCTTCTTGCGTTGATTCTGGCAATTACCGCGATCGGCAACCGCCATCGCTGGCACAGTCGCTGGTTCGAGACCCGCCGGGTTGCCGAGTATCTCCGCCATGCCCCGCTTTTGCTGCTGCTTGGCGTCGCGCGCCCTCCCGGACGCTGGCCCAGTGCAGCACGGACCAGCTGGCCTGAATTTTATGCCCGTAGCGTACAGCGCGAAATCGGCCTGCCGCAAATCAAACTGGATGAGCCTTATTTGCGGGCGCTGCTAACCACTTTGCTGGGGCCACATGTGGTGGCCCAGCGCGACTATCACCGGTCCAAGGCTCGCCGCCTAAGTCGGGCTCATCACAATCTGGATCGTCTCTCGCAGGCGCTCTTCATGCTGGCAGTGTTGTCCGTTGCGAGTTATCTGGCGGTGGTGATCATGGCCCGGCTGGGGATTGTCAGTCATGATGTGGACCATGCAGTTGCCAAACCGCTGACCTTTCTGGGGGTGATGTTCCCAACGCTGGGCGCAGCATTTGCCGGGATCCGCTATTTCGGAGACTTTGAACGGTTCGCGGCCATTTCCGAAGTAACTGCGGAAAAGCTCAGCGGTATCGACAAACGGATTACGCGGCTGGCCAAAGCCCCCGTTGGCAAGGTCGATTTTGCCCGGACCAGCGACCTTGCGCACGCAACAGACGATGTCGTGGTGACGGAAATCGAGAGCTGGCAGGCAGTGTTTGGGGGCAAGACCATCACTGTGCCGGTTTAGACTTGCCCAGTTACCCCGGTCGCGTCAGAATGCAACCGGGAGATCGGAATGACCGACACACTGGCTACGGCGCAAGAAACCGCTGACCTGTTCAGCTTTGACGAATTTATCCGCTATTGGGCCAATGGCCGGCCCGAACGGCTGGCGATAGAAGGCGATGACTTCGGGCTTTCCTTTGCCGAGCTGGAGGAAATGACCGCCCGGATCGTCGGCGGGCTTGCAGCAATGGGGCTGGCCAAAGGCGATCGGATCGCCTGGTTCGGCAAGAACAGCGCGACCTATTTTGCGCTGTTCTATGCGGCGGCGCGGGTCGGGATCGTAATGACCACGATTGGCTGGCGGCTGGCGACACCCGAAGCTGCTTGGATCATCGAAAACAGCGACGCGAAAGTCCTGTTTCTGGGCGACGGCTTTGAAGCTTGCCGTGACACGCTGGGCCAAGGCGCGGCGCAATGCGCAACCGCCGCCGACGTGCGTGACTGGATGCAAAGCCACTCCCGCGCGTCGTTTGTTGCAGCCGGACCAGACGATGCGGTGCTCCAGCTCTATACATCGGGCACCACCGGGAACCCCAAGGGCGTGGTACTGTCCAATCGGAACCTGTTCTGCATGCGCAATGCGAGCATCGCAAATCCCCAGCCACACTCAATCTGTGATGAAGACGAGGCGATGCTGGTATGCATGCCTTGCGCTCATATCGCCGGGACTGGCGTGGGGGCTTTCGCACTCGCCTCGGGCATTTCAGGCGTGATCCTGGCGGAGTTTGAGGCGGGCCGGGTGTTTCATGCGATCGAGAGCCGAGGTATTACGCGGGCTGTGTTCGTTCCCGCAGCCCTGCAATTGCTGATCAATCACCCGGATTGCGCCAAGACCGATTTCAGCCGGCTGCGATACATCACCTATGGCGCCTCGCCGATCCCGCTCGAGCTGCTGCGCGAATGTATCGCGATGTTCGGAGCTGGGTTTATCCAGGTCTATGGAATGACCGAAACCACCGGTGCTATCTGCGAACTCCCACCAGAGGATCACTCTCCTGATGGCAATGAACGGATGCGTTCGGCCGGAAAGCCCGCTGCCGGAGTTGAGATCGAAATCCGCGATGAACAAGGTCAGGCTTTGGCTGCGCGAGAGATTGGCGAAATTGTAATCCGCTCTGCTGCAAACATGCTGTCCTATTGGAAGCTGCCCGAAGCGACCAAGGCAACCATGACCGCCGATGGCTCGATCGCCACCGGGGACGCTGGCTATCTGGATCAAGATGGCTATCTTTACATCCATGACCGGATGAAAGACATGATCATTACCGGGGGGGAAAACGTCTATCCGGCGCAGGTCGAAAGCGCGATCTATGGCCACCCCGATATCCTCGAAGTTGCGGTTATCGGCGTGCCGGACGAAAAATGGGGCGAGGCGGTGAAAGCAGTATGCGTGCCGAAACCTGGCCATACCATCGATCCCGATAGCGTGATCGCCTGGACCCGCGAACGGCTGGCAAGCTTCAAAGTGCCCAAGACCATCGATGTGATCGACGGCTTGCCGCGCAACCCATCAGGCAAGATCCTGCGCCGCCAACTGCGCGAGCCTTATTGGGCCGGCTACGATCGGCAAGTGAACTAGAGGAAACCACCATGTCCGAACCCCTTCCCGGCGCGCTGGGTCACATCCAGCAAGCGCTTGCCCTGTCATCGCGGATCGACGATCTGCCCGCCGATACGGTGCTGCGCACGATCAAACAGATTGGCGTGATCGGTGCTGGCACGATGGGCGGGGGGATCGCGATGAATTTCCTCACCGCCGGAATTCCGGTGACGATTGTCGAGCAGGAACAAGCCGCGCTTGATCGCGGGGTTGCGGTGATGACCAGGAACTATGCTGCAAGTGTCAAGCGCGGGCGGATTGAGGTGGGAGACGCCGAAGCGGCGATGGCCCGGCTTACCCCGACACTCGATTTCACCGCGCTGGCCAGTGCCGATCTGGTGATCGAGGCAGTCTATGAATCAATGGAGGTGAAGAAGGACGTATTCACACGGCTGGACGCCATCGCAAAACCGAGCGCAATTCTCGCCAGCAACACCAGCTATCTCGATGTCGACGCGATAGCAGCTGTCACCGCGCGGCCCCAGGCAGTGCTTGGCATGCATTTCTTCTCACCCGCCAACATCATGAAATTGCTGGAAGTTGTTCGCGGGGCCAAGACGGGCGCGGTGGAGCTGGCGACAGTCATGGCGCTGGCGGGCAAGATCGGCAAAGTCCCGGTGGTCTCGGGCGTTTGCGACGGCTTCATCGGCAACCGGATGCTATCCAAACGCCAGCAGCAGGCCAATGCCCTGCTGATGGAGGGCGCTAGCTATGTCGACATCGACGAGGTTCTGCTTGAATTTGGCTTTCCGATGGGACCGTTTCAGATGGGCGATCTGGCCGGGCTCGACATCGGCTGGCACCGCGATCCGGCCCGGGTTGAAACCATCCGCGAGGCGCTGTGCGCGGCCGGGCGGTGGGGCCAGAAGACTGGCAAGGGCTTTTACGACTACAATGAGGACCGCAAGCGCAGCTCCTCGCCCGAAGTTCAGGCGATCATCGCCGATTTCGCACAACGGCAAGGCACCGCGCAGCGCGCGGTATCGCGCGATGAAATCCACCAGCGCCTGCTTTATCCGATGATAAGCGAGGGCGCGTTGATCCTGGAAGAAGGGATTTCCCAGCGCGCTTCGGATATCGATCTGGTCTGGCTCAACGGCTATGGCTGGCCAGCCTGGACTGGCGGCCCGATGTATTGGGCCGATCATACCGGGCTGGCCAAGATCATAGCGGGTCTCGAAAGTCACGGCCTGCCAGTCGCCCCGCTGCTTGCCCGCCTCGCGGCCTGTGGCGGCAGGTTCACCGATCCTAACATTTAGCTTAGGTGACCCGGTCCCGCTGGAGGCTATCACGCAATTGGCATGACTGCTGAGGAGCCCGGCCAATGACAATCAATCGCATGTGGGTGCTGGCGCGGCGGCCTGTCGGCAATGACTATGCCTCGGCCTTTGAACTGACCGAGGAAACGCTGCCCGAACTCGCTGAAGGCCAGGTGCTGATCCGCAACCGGGTGCTCTCGATGGACACCGGCACAAGGATGTGGCTGACCGACCGCGAAGACAGCTACTCGCCGCCGCTGGGGCTGGGTGAGCGGATCATCGGCACCGTAATCGGCGAAGTGCTGGAATCGCGGCATTGGGAATATCGCGTTGGAGACCGGGTTCGCTGCTATGGCAGCTGGTCCGACTTTTCGGTTGTGACCCCGGGCGAGGCTTATATCGCCAAGCTTGATGATTTGAACGCCGATCTCAAGGATTATGTCGGACTGATGGGCGCCAACGGCTGGACCGCCTATATCGGCGTGATCGAGGCCGGAGAGGTCCGCGCCGGGGACACATTTGTCGTGTCGGCAGCAGCTGGATGCACCGGGCTAATGGCCGGGCAGATTGCCAAGATCGCTGGGTGCCGCGTCATCGGCATTGCCGGATCGGACCAAAAATGCACGCTTATCCAGACAGAATATGGCTTCGACGGGGCGATCAACTACAAGACCGAGAATGTTGAAGCTGCGCTCGCCAAGCTTTGCCCGGAAGGGATCAACGTCTATTTCGACAATGTCGGCGGGCCGATCCTTGATGCGGTATTGCCCAATATGGCGCTCTATGGGCGCATTGCGGTGTGCGGCTTGATCACCAATTATATCGCGACCGGCCCAGTGCCGGGGCCCTACCGGTTCGATCAGGTCTTGATGAAGCGGCTCAAGATCGAAGGCTTCTTCTCACCCGATTTCTATCGCCGCGAGCCAGAGCTTAATCCGATCCTGCGCCGCTGGGCGCAGGCGGGGCAACTCAAACTTCCGTTCGATATCAGCACCGGGCTGGAAAACACGATCACATCCTACACACGGCTGTTTACTGGCGAGAATATCGGCAAGGTCGTGGTCGAGCTTTAGGTCACAGCCGCTCAGGATGCTCGATCAGTTCGGCCAGCGCGGCCATGAACCGGCCCGCGTCGGCGCCGTCAATCGCGCGGTGATTGCAGCTGAGCGATAGATGCAACACCGGCACGATGCGGATTGCGCCATCGTCATCGATCGGTTCGGGCCGCGCGTTGCCAACTGCCAGGATCGCGCCCTGCGGCGGATTGATGATCGCGTCGAACTGCTCCACCCCGAACATGCCCAAGTTCGAGAGGCCAAAACTGCCGCCCTCAATCTCGTTCTGCTTGAGCTTCCCGGCCCGCCCGCGCGCCGCCAGATCGGCCATTACGTTGCTGATTTCAGCGGCGCTTCTGTGCCCGGCTCCGGTGACGATCGGCGTGATCAGCCCGGCATCGGTTGAAACTGCAACCCCGATGTCTGCCGAACCGAATTGGTGGATCTCGTCGCCATGGACCTGGATATTGAGCGCAGGCACCTCTGCCAGTGCCAGTCCGCAAGCCCGGATCAGGTAATCGTTGATGCTGGGTTTGGGGTTGGCAGCAGCCCGCAGCGCCAGCAACCGATCCGCCCGGACCCGGCGGCGGACATAGAAATGGGGAATCGTGCTCTTGGATTCGGTCAGGCGGCGGGCAATCGCCTTACGCATCTTGGACATCGGAATGACGGTAACTGAACCAGCCTCTGACGCCGACGCCGAAACCCCGACGGCCCCCAGTACATCGGCTTTGGCAATGCGTCCGCGCGGCCCGGTTCCAGTAAGACCCGAAAGATCGACGCCATGCTGGGCTGCCAGCCGCCGCGCCATGGGCGAGGCAAAGGCCGCTGACAATGCGGTCAGCTCATAGGCGCCCTTCAGCGATGAAGCAGCTTCAGGGCGCGCAGCCTGATGCACGTCTTGCGCCGAAATCCGCCCACCACGGCCAGTACCGATGATTTTCGAAGTATCGATGCCAGCCGATAGCGCGGCGGCATGCGCAGCGGGGCTGATCAGCTTGCTGTCGGCAACGGGCGCGGGCGCAGGTGAGGCAGTTTTTGGTTCCGGTGCGGGTTCCTTTGCGGAGGCAAAGGACGCATCAGCTCCCTTGAAGCTCTGCACGAAGGCGTCGATTTCAGCCTGTTCGGCACCAGGGTCGCCAAGCACGGCCAGAAGTGCGCCAACGGGATAGGTTTCACCGGCCTGCGCAGTCAGCCTGACAAAACACCCGGCCTCCTCGGCTTCAACTTCATTGGTGATCTTGTCGGTCTCTATCAGCGCCAGCATTGCGCCGCGCGCGTGCGGCTCGCCCTCGGCAACCATCCATTCGGCAACGGTGCCTTCGCTCATCTCGATGCCCCATTTGGGCATGGTAAACGCCTTGAGATTGGCCATGTTTTCAGCCCCTAACGAAAAGCGAGCGTGCGGCGAACCGCCGCTTCGATCGAGCTGGGCGAAGGCAGCCAGGCCTTTTCCAATCCCGGCGCAAATGGGATCGGGCTGTGCGGCGCGGTCACCATTTCAATCGGAGCCTTGAGCGAGCTGAACGCCTTGAGTGCCACCAGCCCGGCGATATCCGATGCAAGGCTGCACCGCGGGGTGCTTTCATCAACAATCACCAGGCGCCCGGTCGCTTCGACCGAATCAAGGATGGCTTCTTCATCCAATGGGCTGGTTGTGCGCAAATCGATGACGTCGCAGCCGATGCCTTCCCCGGCGAGCTTGTCCGCAACGACTTCGGAACGACTAACCATCAAGCCGCAGGTAACAATAGTAACATCGCCACCCTCGCGAACCATCCGGGCCTGACCAAACGGAACGCGGTAATCGCCGTCAGGCACATCGCCCTTTACGCCGAACAGCGCTTTATGTTCAAAAAACATCACCGGATCATCGCCGCGCAGTGCTTCGGTCAACAAGCCCTTGGCATCGGCAGGGGTGGTCGGCAAAACCACTTTGAGACCCGGGATCGAGGTCATCATCGCATAAACCGATTGGCTGTGCTGGGCAGCCGCGCTCATGCCCGCACCATAGATCATGCGCACAACCGCCGGGCAGGTGGTCTTGCCGCCAAACATGTATCGGAACTTCGCCATCTGGTTCCACAGCTGATCGAGGCTGACTCCCACAAAGTCTGCGAACATAAGCTCGGCAATCGGGCGTTTTCCCGCCAGCGCCAGGCCGGCCGCAGCACCGATAATGGCGCTTTCGGAAATCGGAGTATCGATTACCCGATTAGCACCGAATTTGGCATAAAGCCCGGTCGTTGCGCCCCAGATCCCACCGATAGCTTCTGGGCCGCCTGCCGTACCGTTGCCGCCGACGATATCTTCGCCAAGCACAAGAACATCGGGGTTGCGTTCCATTTCTGCATGGATGGTCTGGTTGATCGCTTCGCGGATCGTCATCTCAGTCATTGCCCGCGTTCCTTCTAGTATGAGACGTAAACGTCGGTAAGCAAGGTCGACACATCGGGCACAGGAGCCGCCCGGGCCTCGCTTGTTGCCTCTTCGATAAGCGCCAGCGTTTCAGAATCAATAGCGTCCAGATCAGCGTCGCTCAGCAATCCCGCTGCCGTCACCTTTTCACGAAACGCCTTCAGGCAATCACGCTCTTCGCGGATCCGCTCCAGCTCGCCCGGGCCGCGATAGCGCTGTGGATCTCCTTCAAAGTGGCCATAGAACCGCTCGGTATCCAGCTCGATCGAGGCAGGACCATTACCAGCGCGGACGTATTCCAGCACCTCGCGCATAGTATCATAGGTGTCGAAGAAATCGCTGCCGTTGGCCCGCCATACCTTCATCCCGAAGGCTTCGGCACGGCTGGCAATGTCGCGATTGGTGCCAACGGCATAGTCAAAGCCGGTGTGTTCTGAATAATGGTTGTTTTCAAACACGAAGATACACGGTGCCTTGGTGACGACCGCCATGTTCATCGCTTCAAAAGTGGTGCCCTGATTGCAGGCCCCATCGCCCGAAAAGGCAATCGCTACCTTACCCTTGCCATCAATTTTGGCTGACAGTGCCGCGCCGACTGCCTGCGGTGCCCCGGCCCCGACGATACCATTGGCGCCCAGCATGCCGACCGAAAGATCCGCAATATGCATCGACCCAGCCTTGCCTTTGCAAAGCCCGTCGGCCCGGCCATAGATTTCCAGCATCATGCCCTTCACATCGCAGCCCTTGGCGATGCAGTGTCCGTGTCCACGATGGGTCGAGACGATGAAATCATCATGCGCAAGATGTTCGCAGACGCCCACGGCGGCAGCTTCCTGGCCACAATAGAGATGCGTGAAACCCGCTATCTCACCGGTCATGATTTCCTTGTGTAGTCTTTCCTCAAACGCCCGGATCACCGCCATCTGGCGATAGGCGCGCAACAACTGGTCACGGCTGAGTTGCACAATCACTCTCCTGTTTGCTTGACGCGCGCGTCATAACCCAATTTGGTGATGGGCGCGGCAAAGTAAGCGAGTCCAATCACCAACAATGCTTGCCGTTTCGGGCTTATGCTATAATCATCATGGTTATCCATACCATCCGTGCAAATTGATAGGGGTGGGTGGAGAGAGAGCGGATTTGCCTCACATGTAGCCATCGCTAGCCTGCGATTGGCTCACGAGTTTCCGGCCTCTTTTATTCGCTGCGTGGCTGCAGGAGAGGACCATTTTGAACGTAAGTGTGTCTACCTTTGAAGAATGGCGTCTGGACAGGGAAGCGCTGGAACGCGTCACAATTCGCGGTGTCGACGACATTCGAACAGCAGCAATTGCGCTTAACGATGCGGCCCATGCCTGCGGTTTCCGAATCGCCGTTGCGGTAGACATCGCTTCAAAGGAACAAATGGTTGATGCCGATGGCGCTATCCTAAACGCCGAGGTTTTTGGCTGGGTAGCCGATGGAGAACGCTGGTGGGAAGATACCAGGCTTGCGCTCAAGTCCTTTTTGCCCAGGGCCTGCCGGTATGAGAGCGAGCCCTTCTGGTGCAATGAAGATGGCTTTTACACGATTTGGCGGAACAAATATCTGGAAGGGATCGCGCTGAAGGACTTCACGAGAGCCGTCTTGGGACGCGCTGCCATTGTGATCCCGGTGCATCTGTCGTTCGGCCAGATTGGCGCTGTCAGCCTGATGAGCATGGATTTGACCACGACTGATCTGAGCGAGCCTTTTGCCAGATATGCCGAGGATATGGGTGTGTTGGTCCGGCGATTTGTGGCTGGTTACGTCGCCGCGATGCGGACCCATCAATGGATTCCCAGCAATTGCTCGCTTTCAAAACGCGAGGTTGAGTGCCTTCGCTGGGCCGCCATTGGCAAGACCGATAATGAGATCGGCATGATCCTGTCGCTTAGCCATGCAACAGTGCGTTATCATGTGCAGCGCGCTGCCGAAAAGCTGAACGCTGTTAATCGCAGCCAGGCCGTGTTCAAGGCCGGGCAGCTCGGATTTCTGGGCGCAGCTTCCTAACCCAGCTTGCGAACCGGATCGCTGCCATCCCAATCGACTGACGCGGCCTTGATCATCGCAAACAGACCTTCACTGCCGCTGGCAAGTTGCAATATCTCAACGATGCTGCCCCCGCCCCCGCCAGTGTCGACATAGATCACCGCGCCATCGTCTCCGACCTTGCCCTCAACCAAAACCTTTGCTCCGGCTGCCTCGGCGATCTTGCGCGCCTGCACCAGATCATCGGTAAGGATGCAAGTGTGATGCAGTACCTCTGCATTTGCGGCGTATTTGCCGCGATAGATGCCCGGTGCATCATTCTCTGGACGGATCAGCTCAATCTGCATGTCGCCCCAATAGGCCAGCGCGAGGGAGAATTCACACGCGGTCGGCTCACCCAGATAGCGCATATCGTCAAGCTTGATGTTCTGGATCAAAAAGAATGGCCCGACCCCCATCACCTGTGTCCAATAAGCAAGCGCGGCGTCAAAATCACTAGGCACGAAGGCCATTTGCATGACCGGCCCGATATCCCTGATGCTCATATCATGCGCTCCTTGCCTGTTGCAGTCATCCTATCGAATGGACCAGCTTGCGGACAGCCCGATTGGTGGCATGATGGCTGGCAGAACGACACTGGGAGTTTTGAGAGGCCATGAGCGAAGCTGATCCCCAAATTGCCAAAAACTGGCGGGCCAAGCGCCGCACGATGGCGCGTGCCGGGCTGAAGCGCATGATTCCACTGGTTGAGCGGCACGATACCGAGCGAACCGATGGTCCATTGCCGCTGCATAAAGGAATATATATCGATCCCGTTCGGTTTGAGGCTGAGCGATTGAAGCTGTTTCTTGGCCAGCCCATAGTTGCGGGTCTCTCTGGCGACATCCCAAACCCCGGCGATCTGTTTGTCTTTGATGCCGCTGGCCCCTCGATTATCGTAACCCGCGGCAAGGACGGCGTCGCGCGCGCATTCCTCAACATGTGCACCCACCGCGGAGCAAAGCTGGTTGAAGAGAGCGAACCGTTTTCGGATCACCGGGCGCGGGTTACCTGCCCGTTCCATGCCTGGACCTTTGATTCAACCGGCAAGCTGATCGGGCAACCATCCAAGGAGAGCTTTGCAGGCTGCGAGATTGGCGCACGCAATCTAATCGAGCGGCCTTGCGCTGAATATCTGGGCCTGATCTTTGTCCGCCCCGGCGGCGGCGATCCAATTGATGCAGCTGCGCATATTGGTGACTTCGCCGATGTGCTTGCCGCGCTTGAACTCCACCGCGCCGAGCCGGTCAAGAAGGGGATTATGACCGCCGATTCAAACTGGAAATTCGCGCTGGATACTTATGCCGAAGGATATCACTTTGCCTCGCTTCATGCCTCGACGATTGGGAAGACAAACTACAGCGATATCTCGGCGGTAGACCGTTATGGCAGACACCACCGGGTTGGATTTCCAGATTTTGGCGTTGGAGATCTGGTAGGGGTTCCGGAGAGCGAATGGCCTGACACCGAGTATGGCGGGGTGCACTATATTTTTCCCAATACGGTCGTGTTCTTTGGTTCGGTCGGGGTCGACAGCTTCTTTACCCAGGTGTTTCGCCTGTTCCCCGATGGGGTCGGCAAGACGCGCTGCCAGTTTGCCGTTTACGCGCCGTTCGGGGTCGGTTCCGACGAATATCGGGCGATGTGCGAAATGGCCTATGATGCGACCGCGCAAGTGGTCCAG
>JANOKC010000151.1:0-23658 GCA_031419035.1 Novosphingobium sp.
GCCTAGTCCCACAAGTGTCTCGCAAGAAGCTATCGGGTGCGAGCTATGATCGCGAATATAAGCGAGCGCCGATGCATCGAATGTATCAAGTTCGACCCACAGCAACTCCTGATCCGCAATCGCGCGAAGGATTTCGAGATACCCCTCGGTCTTGGCATTGAAGTTGAGATCCAGCAGGATCTCTACATCAGGCCCGGCACCATCGCGCAGTGCTTCCAGATGTTCAACGACACCGCGGATCACCTTGCGATCCACATTCAGGCCGGGCTCGAATGGAATGCCGAAGCCGGTCGCCCAGCCGATCGGTCGGCCATCTTCGTAACGATAGACATTGGTTTTGAGTGCTTTGAAACCGCTGTCACGCACTTCACGGCCGAGCGCCTTTACGCCGTCGATATGATCGATATGGCCCTCGTACCAAGGCTTACGGCTCATCCGCCAGGTGCCGCAATGCGACCAGTAAACCGGGACGCGATCCCGGATGCGCCCACCCAGCAATTGCGCGCAGGGCACGCCTAGAATCTTGGCTTTCGCGTCCAGCAGGGCATTCTCGATCGCGCCCAGTGCCTGGCCGATCACTCCACCAGTTCCCGGCCGGGTGACGCCGCGCAGGATGGCATGAACCCTCTCATGATCGCCAACAGCTTCACCAAGGAGACGCGGCGTGATCTGGCGGATGATATCGGAAATGCCCGGATTTCCGAAACCCTCGTCAAATTCGCTCCACCCCACCACGCCATCAGCGGTGGTCAGCTTGACGAAATAATAGTTCCGCCAGCCTGCCGAGCAGGACAGCGTCTCGATTGAAGCGATCGCATCGCGGATATTGGCCATTGTGTTTGCCTTCCTGTTCATTTGTGATCGGCGAGCACCAAGGCTGCGCCCTTTTCACCGATCATCGTCGCGGCGGCGTTGGTATTGCCGGAAACGATGAGGGGCATGATCGATGCATCGATAACGCGCAGACGTTCGAGACCGTGGACCCTGAGCCTGGCATCCACCACCGCAGTAGCGGGATCAGGTCCCATCGTGCAGGTGCTGGTTGGATGGTAGGTCGTCCGTCCGGTCTGGCGCGCCCATTGCTCCAGCTGTGCATCACTGAGCGGACCCGGAGGCAAGAACAGGCGTTCTTCGATGACGTTGCCAAGCGGCTGGGTTTGGCTGATCGTATCGGCAAGCCGCAAACTGTCGATCATCAGTTGCATGTCATTGTCGGTACTAAGGTAGTTGGGGTGGATCACCGGCGTCGCTTCGGGATCAGCCGAGCGGATCCGGATTGTACCGCGGCTTTCGGGGCGACATGGGCTCGCGTTGATGGTCATGGCGCTGAACCGATGTGCCCGCAGGCCTTTCGTCTGTCCTTTTGGCGGCGCCTGAAAGCTAAGCGGAATAAAATAGAGCTGCGTATCTGGCCGCGCTCCCTCGGTCCGGCTTCGGACAAATGCTCCGCCCTGATTGATCCCAAGGGTTAGCGGACCAGTGCGCGTGAACAGGTATCGTGCCCCTTGAAGCAGCAACTTGGGCCAGCTGTTGATCTGGTCGTTGAGCGTCGGCACCGAAGTTCGGTAGGAAAAGCCGGTAAAGACATGATCCTGCAGGTTCTCACCCACTGCCGGGCTGTGGTGAATCACCTCGATTCCGTGGAGCTTGAGTAGCGCGGCAGGACCGACTCCTGATTGCTGGAGCAGTGTGGGTGAATTGATGGTGCCGCCAGACAGTATGACCTCGCGCCGCGCACGTGCCTCGATATTGCGGCCATTCTGGCGATATGCCACTCCGACGGCGGCCCGCTGCTCAAACAGGATGCGCGTGGCAAGCGACTGGGTCGCTATAGTCAAGTTTGATCGCTTCCTGATGGGATCGAGGAAGGCCGTGGCACCATTGGTCCGGCGTCCTTTGCTGAAGCTGAACTGATAGAGACCAACACCTTCCTGCGTTGCACCATTAAAGTCAGGGTTCTCGGACCAGCCCTGAGCAATCGCCGCTTGCAGGGCGAGGTCGACAATCGGTTGTTCGCGGCCCTTGATACTGGAGATCTTCCACGGACCACCGGCACCGCGCCAATGATCTGCGCCCTCGTCATTATCCTCGGACATCCGAAAATAGGGGAGGACATCTTCATATCCCCAGCCCGGATTGCCAATCTGCGCCCAGTCGTCAAAGTCTTGTCGCTGGCCGCGAATATAGACCATTCCATTGATCGAACTTGACCCGCCCAGCAATTTGCCGCGAGGCCAGAAATCAGCACGTCCGGCCATTCTCTGATCCGGTTCGGTTTCGTAACACCAGTTGAGAGACGGATCGTAGAACACCTCACCCAGGCCCGCCGGCATTTCAACAAACAGCCGCTTGTGGGTCCCGCCCGCTTCTAGCAAGAGCACGCGATACTTGCCGCAGGCGGTAAGCCTGTTGGCCAAAACGCATCCTGCGGATCCGGCACCAATGATGATGAAATCGAATTCCTCAGACATTCCCAATCCCCGTTGTCGCCCGGCGCCCAAGCGACTCTTGAGACAATGAGATGCAACCATATTGGCAAGGCATCAACGTAACGGCCGGTCAGTTTCAAAGATCGGCTAATCGTTTCTGGATTCGATTGATCAGCTGATAAAAACGATATGTATTTCAATTATTTGATTGAACCGAGGTTTCGCATTTAGTGCTTGGTGCCCGTGCAACAACGATTAGAAGGCATTGGGGAATTCGGCCCCTGCAGGTCTGCTTGTCATCTTCTTCAAGGAAGCGCAAAATCGATCGCAGAGGCGCTGGATTTGCGAAGGCCATACCGGCCAGCGAAAAGGGGAGAATTAGACCGTGCACGCAAGTCTGGAAGGTAATCTTGTCCTAGAGGCTGCTATCCGCTTCGTGACAGTCGGTTTCTACCTGGCGAGCGCGATCGTGATCTTTCGCTGGCGTGTTTCTTCAGCTCGCTTCGCGGGCACACTAGCTTATCTTTCAAAGGCATCCCACACAATCCTCCATTTCCCGCCAGTGCTGGTGATGATTGGATCGTTTGCCCCGGTGGTCATGTTTTTTGCCACAATGGGGTCGGCGTTGACTTGGCTATTTGGCGTCGAACTGTTCAGTGATCATCGTAAATTTGACAAGTTGCGCTTGGTGCCGGTTCTGGCCGTTTTTGCCATCGTCGTGGCAGCAGCGGCTTCACCGCCAGACGTCGCCAAGGCGCTATGGCTGTTGCACGCTTTTGCAACAGTTGCTTTGATGGCACACCTCTTGATGGTTTTGGCATTCAGCTGGCGCAACGATCTGGTAGATCGCCGAAGGTTCATCGCAACACCAGTGTTCGTGGTCGCTGCGCTATATAGCATTGGCCTGGGTTTTATCGAGAACGTGCGACTGATCGAGGGTATTCCGCGCCACCCTTCGATGATCAATGCAACCATCCTGCTCTTTTCCAGCCTTCTCGCAATTACGGTTTTCGGGCAGTTTGGTTCAGTTCTGTTTGGTGACGAGGTAGAGCCGATCGAGAAAACGACCGCTGCCCGCCATCAGGTGCCAAAGGAGCTTTCGATGGCCGACCTAGCGCTGGTCTCGGCACTGGAGGATCTGATGAAGACGGAGCGGATGTTTCGGACCCAAGGCCTCAGCATTACTGCACTTGCTGCCCGGCTTCGTGTTCCCGAGCATCGACTTCGGCAATTGCTCAACTACGGATTGGGGCATCGCAACTTCAACGCTTATATCGGCCAATGGCGCATTGCCGAGGCCAAAGAAGCACTCCGCGACCCGGAACAGTTATTGGTTCCCATCTCGACAATTGCGATCGACTGCGGTTTCCATTCGCTGGCGCCATTCAACCGGGCATTCAGGGGCGAGACCGGGATGACTCCAAGCGAGTACCGGGCTGAATCCCAAGCAAGCTGGGCAGCTAAGCAAAGTCCAAGCGAGACGGAAGCAGCGATCAAGTTGGTCTAATTGTGCTGGCTTCAAACCTCTCGTGATCTGTAGCTCAGTCCTCGCTCAGTGCGATGCTTGTCAGTAGCGCAGGGTCAATCCGGAAGTCTTCGTCCGCCTCGACCGTGACCTTGTGGATAGTACCGGTAAATTGGCCAGGCATAGCGTAGCGGTCGCTCACCGGGCTGGCATCATCATAGCCGCACGTACCACCTCCGCCAGCCGGGCTGGCTGACCACATGTCGTCCATGTCCTGACTGCCTATGACGATTCCGTCGCAAAGCAGCTGTGCGCGGCCCTGCTTGTCGCCGGTCTTGCCAAACGCGAAGGTCAGCACATGGCGTCCGGCCGGCAAGGTGAGTTCGGATTCCAGCACTTGACGCCGCCCGGGCCCAACATATTCATGAACAAGCCGTCCATCCTGGACAAACAGCACATAACCCCCGGCTTTGCTGCCAACCGCAAGGATTACCCCGGCTGTATCAAGGCCAAGCTCGACCTCGGCAACGATGCGGTAGGACCGATTGGCAATTGCTGGCGAGGCGTAGCCTGAAACCCGCGCCATTCCTTGTTCAAAAGTCCAGCGGCGGCGAGGGTCGAGATAGTAAGTGAATGGGAGGCGATCGATATTGCGATCATCAAGCGGGAAAACGTTGTTCTGCGCTGCCTCATGCTCCCACTGCGAAATCAGCTCGGCAAGCTTTTCGGGATGGCGCTCCGCAAGATTTTCAGCTTCCGAGAAGTCACTATCAAGATGGTAAAGCTCCCACCGCTCGGTCTCATAGTCATCACCGGGGAAGTGACGGGTGACCGCCTTCCATCCGTCTGCCCATATCCCGCGATTACCCATCAGCTCAAAATACTGGACATGCTTGCGCGTCGTGGCGAGCGGCTCGTCGAAAGTATAGGCAAAGCTGATTCCGTGCATCGGTATCTGGGCAAGTCCCTTCAGTACGTCCGGAGCTTCGCATCCCGTCGCTTCCAGAATGGTAGGCGTGATGTCAGCGCAATGGCAGAACTGCCTGCTTATTGAGCCAGCATCCCGGATCCGCTCCGGCCAGTGCACGATCAACGGATCGCGGACACCGCCGCCATGGGTCTGCATCTTGAACCATTTGTGCGGCGTGTTGCCGGCGTGTCCCCAACCAGCAGGATAGTTGTTCCAGTGCATGTCTGAACCTAGCTCCTCAAGCGCAGCCGTGTGCTCCTGCAGCGTCTCTTCGTGGTGCTGGAAGTGGCGGCGCAAATTGAGGCTCCCCAACGCACCGCCTTCGGCAGACGCACCATTGTCCGAAAGCAGAATGATCAGTGTATTGTCTATCATCCTCTGAGCCTCGAGGTAATCGACCACACGACCGACCTGCGCATCGGTATGGCTCAAAAAACCGGCGAAGACTTCCTGGTGGCGAGCACAAACGCGCTGTTCTTCGGCGGACATTTGCTCCCAAGGCATGACTTCGGAGTTGCGCGCCGTAAGCTGCGTATCGGCAGGAGCAATGCCAAGCTCGATCTGCCGTGCCAGCCAGCGCTCGCGGAAAACGTCCCAGCCTTCGTCGAAGGCTCCGCGATAAGGATCGATCCAGTCCTTGGGGGCCTGGTGAGGCGAATGACAGGCGCCAAAGGCAAGATAGGCAAAGAACGGGCGCTTGGGATCCGCGGCCTTGGCGTCGCGAATCATGCCAATCGTCTGCGCGGCTAGATCTTCGCTTAGATGGTAACCCGGATCACGCGGCGTCGGGATGAAATGGTTGTCGCTGACAAGCTCCGGGTGCCACTGGTCGACCAGCGAATAGAGGAAGCCATAATATCGCTCGAAGCCGCGGCCGAGGGGCCATTGCCCGAATGGACCGGCGGCTGTCATATCGCGGGCACGGGTCAGGTGCCATTTGCCGATCGCAAAGGCACTGTAACCGGCCGGCACCAACATCTCTGGCAGCATCGCGGCGCGGTCGCTTACCTGGCCGAGGTAACCGGGATAGCCGGTGCACATATCCGCAATGATTCCCATGCCTGCAGCATGGTGGTTGCGCCCCGTCAGCAGTGAGGCTCGGGTCGGAGAGCACATCGCCGTTGTATGGAAGTTGGTGTAGCGTCTCCCGCCCTTGGCCAGACGATCAATCTGCGGCGTGGCGATACTCGAGCCGTAACAGCCCAAGTGCGCGAAGCCGACATCGTCCAGAACGATCAGCACTACATTGGGCGCTCCAACTTGCGGCCGAGGCAAGGGCTCGATCCAGGGAACAGATTGTTGATGGGTCCGGCCGATCGTGCCGGGCCAAGCCTCATTCATCGCCAACTCCTCCATTCTTGACAGTGGAATGGGCGTCGCTGCGCAATGGCCGCAGGGACGCCCAGCCAGTTCCGTCAGAACTTTTTGCGCAGGCCTAGTCGGAAAGTCCGTCCCAACGGGTCCGAGGTCATGGCATCATAACCTTCGGGCAACCGCGCAAGCGGCGGGTCCTTGTCGAACAGGTTGGTGATCGCGAACGTGAAGTTGATGTCCGATGGCAATTCGACGTTGAGCGCGACATCATGGAGGAACTGACCGGCTATGCTATAACCTACCGCAGTCGCCGCCTGGCGTTGGTCAATATATGAGGAATAGTAGCGCCCAGTCCAACGGATGTTGAATGGCCCATTCTCGTAATTGACATAGCCGTTCAGCTTCCACTTCGGCACGGTATGCGCCAGAGTGCCGGCATTGAGTTTGCCTACCGCATCAAGCCCAGCAACCGGCAGTCCAGCAACCTGGAACGGGTCGAAGGCATAAGTCAGCGTCACAGTGGCGACGCCGCCAACCGTCAACGCACCGCCGAAAACTCCACCAGTCCTGTAGGAAGCACGAGCATCTATCCCCGAGAAACGCGCCTTTGGCCCGTTTATGCGGAGCAGCAGAACCTTTGAAAGGTTAGCGGCGCTACAATTGCCGTTAAAGACAAAATGCGAATTTATGAATCCCGGATCAAGTGTTGCACAATTGTTCGCTCCGGCAGCACCGTTCGGGAATAGCGCATTGACGATGGCGTTCTGCGGTTCGGTGGTGAGGATGTCTTTGATGTCATAGTGGTAATAGTCGATCGCCGCGTCGAAACCGGAATAATTGGCCATTATGCCAAAGCTGTAAGTCGTGGCCCTCTCGGATTTGAGATCAGGATTGCCGACCAGATCAAGTGCCGTTGCCCGCCCCAGAATAGTGGGGATCGAAGCGGTGGGATTAGGTGCCAGCGAACTTTGCGGCGGGGCCCGGAAAGTCGTGCCAACTGAACCACGGACGGCAAGCCAGTTAAGAAGCTGCAGCTTGGCTCGCGCCTGCGGATTGAAGCTGCCACCGCCATCTTTGCCATAGTCCTCATAGCGTGCCCCGAGCGTCAGGTTACTGTTATCCGTGATTGGAAGCACCGCTTCTGCAAATACAGCGAACACATTGGTTTTGATATCTGTCGGCGCGAAGGCCGCCGAGAGACCCAGCGGCGTATAGGGTGTCGGCGTACAGACATTGGCGCCGGGAATGTCGAGCGGAGAATTGAGACAGGGAACCTGGGTTCGATCGGCATACTTCGAATCGTGTTCCTCAAAGGCGATCCAGCGGTACTGGGCACCGACTGCCCATTTGAGCGCTCCTGCCCCCATATCGACCGCTTGAAGGGCCCCATCCAGGCCGAAATTTGCTTCTGCAAACTGGCTCGTCAGGAACCGTTCCTGCTTGATCATCAACCAGTCCGCCAGCTCCTTGGTGTTGGCAACTGCGGCATTGTAGCCCGGGTTGCTCGCCACACCATTGATCGGCGCACTCTGGATCGCATTGGACATCGGGTTCAGCCACAGGCAGCCTGCGCTGCCCGGTGCCGCAGTTTGCCACTGGCAACCAGCTCCGCCCAGACCGCGCAGGGCCAGCTCAATCATGACGCCGCTTGAATCCCAGCCATACAGATAGTGGCTGTTGCGGCCATAGGTGACATCGGCATTCCAATTAATTTCGCCTGAAAATTCGCCCTTCAGCCCAGCACTGAGCCTGAACTCGCGCTGCTCGCGCCCCTGGTAGCCCGGCGTAGAGGCATCGCCGTAGAAGGGGTTGCCCCCTACAAGATACGGCCGCCACTGGCCGATCGGGATAAATACACCACTTGTGCCTGCTGGAAACTGGCTGGGATTTGCTCCAGCATAGGCTGCCAAACCGGGGTTGGTAATGGGCACGAACCAGTTGTTGAACAACCGCGGATTTGTTCCCGGAGCATAGGACGCCGGGTTGATGTTACCTGGCAGAACCGTCTCAGTGATCGGCTTTGGCTGGTTGAACGAAGGCGGATAATGGACGATCGCATCCATTCTGGAATAGTAGCCTTCCAGGTGAAGTTCGGTCCCGCCGAAATCATAGTTGAACTCACTATAGACCTGCCAGGTCTTGGCCGGAGCAACGAGGTCCTGCCAGAGCTGCACATTGTTGACGCAGAATCCGGCAAACGGCTGGATCCCGCCAAGCGCCGAACACCCGACATCGACCGCGCGGGCGCCAGTGGCTGCAAGCACGCCGCCTGGCCCGATCGGCCCAACGGGGATGAATTGCGCCGGGTTTGCCGAGAAGTTCCAGCCCGCATCCGGGTTGACCGAATAAGGCGGCGTCGACCATGGGCGGTCCTTCACCCGCAATTGCGCGCGCTTCTGGTAGCCGCCGGAAAGCAGGAAGTCCCAATTGTCGCCGCTCTTGCCGAATGTGGCATCGACGCGCCAGTCCCCTTCAGTATCGTCGATCAGCGTGTAGTCACCACCGATTTCAAGACCATTGAAGCCGCGCTTGGTGATGAAGTTCACGACACCGGTCATCGCGTCCGAGCCGTAAGTGGTCGACGCTGCATCCTTGAGGATCTCGATGCGTCCGATTGCCGATGCCGGGATGTTGCGGGTATTCACAAAATAGCCGCTGGCCAGCGGAAGGCGCTTGCCATTTAGGAGCACAAGGTTGCGATCGGGGCCAAGTCCTCGCAGGTTTACGCTTTCTGAGCCTTCGAAGCCTTGGCCCTTCCCCGGCTGCGATGAGTTTGAGTTACCGATAGATCCCATCGCCTCGGGTAATGCGCGAATCACATCAAGGAGTGGAGGAGAACCCTGCTTGATCAGGTCTTCACTGGTGATGGCCCGCAGTGGCAGGGCGTCAGCCTGACCTACAGTGAGTAGCTTGGAACCAGTCACCACGATCTCTGACCCGGGAGAGTTCTCTGGCCCGGTCTGGGGCTCAGTCTGGGCGAGCGCCGGCGGTGCAGCACAAGCGACCGCAACAGTCATGAGTGACGCCGCCCCCATGAGCACAGTCTTGTTTCGGAAGGTTAGCATTATACTCTCCTCAAAGTATTTTTGGTCGGCCTTGCAGCTTTATTTTTTGGCTGCATTCGGTCCGGACGTCATGAGCCTAGTGGAGGGCCATTTCGCGTCTACCCGTCCTCGCAATTCTCGCTATCCAAGTTTGAAATCGACTGATCGAATTCGAAGTTATTAATTTGATTCATTATGTTACAATTCAGACTTTGGCGCTTTTCCCGCCGCTCCCGACAGCACAAGATCATGGATTAGCTCGCGCGGCCAAATGGCGCTCAGCAAGGAGGGCTAGGGTCTCTGCGTGGCTCTCACGGGTGATCCGATAGCGCAGGATGAACAAAATCGCGCAGGCATGCATCGTCGCAACCGCTGGGACATAGTATAATGCCAGATCACGCAAGATTCTGGGGTCCAGCGCTTCCGGAGATGCATTTTCCGGAAACGCGATGAAGGTCAGCAACATGCTGGAGGCGAAAATACCCATGCCCGATGTCGTTTTCGCAACGAAGATGTTGGCAGCAGCCATGACACCCTCGGCCCTGCGTCCGGTCTGCAGTTCGTGATCTTCGACCACATCGGCAGACATCGAGCCAACAAGGATTGCAACAATGCTCGCGGCAGTTACTGATAGTAAGTGAAATATCAGCATAACCGGCAACAGTACTAGCGATTCATTGGCTGGGAAGAGATCGAGCAGCCGCAGTACGATAGGCGTCAACCCGAACGCGGGCGCCAGAACCTTGCACAGTATCGCCGCGTTCCGCTTACCTAGCCGGTGCGAAAGCGGAGCGGAAATCCAAATTGCCAGTGCAGATGAGCCAAACTGCATGAGGATGAACAACGAAACCTGATCAGCACTGAAACCCCAGAAATACGTATTGAAGTAGAGCGACAAAGCTACACTGAGACCGTAAGCCATGGCATTGAACATGCCAGCACCGAGCATCGGCAGCAGTGCGCGGTTGGTAATGGCCTTGAACATGTCGCCCAGCCCCTTGGCCAGGCCGCTGCGGTGGGCAGGCGGCTGACGTAACCATGGTATGCGGTGTTGTGTCCCCAATGAGGAGGCAAGTATCACGATAAACATGACTGCAGCCGACACCAGACCATAGCGCGCATAACCATCTGGATTGAGCTGCGCGACGGGGTGTTCCGCCGTAGATGTCAGGAAGACCTGGAAGGTCAGAATTACCATGACCAGCCCTCCATACCAATTGAAAGCCGCCCGCCATGCCGCGAGGTCTGTACGGGCATGGTAGTCCGAGGTCAGTTCTGCTCCCAATGCCGAACTGGGTATCTCGAACATCGCCAGAAAGGTGCGGACGATCATGGCAAAAACGATGAGGTAGAGAAACAACGCCTCATGCGACCAATCCATCGGTGGATGCCAGAGCATGAAATAGCTCAGCGCCACGGGAGCTGCCGAAAGATACATGAAGGGATGCCGTCTGCCCCAGCGCGAACGCCAATTGTCGCTGACATGGCCGATGATCGGGTCGAGCATAGCGTCAGCAACCAGCGCGATCATGATCGCAAGGCCAACAGTCGCTGCCGGCAGGCCGACAATCTGATTGTAGTAGAGGAGCAGTAGGTAGGAAAAGCCGTTGTCCTTTAGGCCCAGTGCAACTGCACCCACGCCATAGGCCAGCTTGGTCGAACGAGTAAGCGGAGGCGCATTCATGAAGGCCTGCCTCCAGCCAGGACAATGCGATGCATCATGCGCAAATGGCCATCATAACCCCCTGTCGCACAATGGAGGACCAATCGGTTGTCCCAGATGACCAGCATGTCTGGTTGCCAAATGTGCCGGTAAACAAATCGCTCATTCGTCATATGGGCGGCAAGGAACTGCAGCAGCGCATCACTCTCTGCCCTGCTCCAGCCCTCAATTGCCACGGTGTAACCGGGGCTTACGAACAGCGCCCTCTGCTGGCTTGAGGGATGTATTGGCGCAACCGGATGGACCTGCAAAGCATCAGCTTCGGGACCGGTCACGATCTGCATGCCGCTTCGGCCACTCTCCTTGGCAAAGTATCCTTCACTGCCATAGGGCCCGGCAGCTGTATGGCTTGCGCGCAAGTTGGCCAGCATCGTCTGGAACGGCTTACTGAGCTCTTCGAAAGCGCGCCGCGTATCGCAAAAGAGGGTATCGCCCCCGCTTGGCGGAACAACCTTGGCGTGCAGTAGTGTCGCAAGCGGCGGCTCCGCCAGGAAGCTCCAGTCGGAATGCCAGCCGCCACCGAACACAACAGCGCGTTCGTCAGGATCGCGGCGGACTTCGACGATATCGGGATAGTCTGGCAGGGCTTGGACGAAAGGGTTTATTCCCAACTGACCGAGTTGTCTGGCCAAGGCTTCGAAGCCACTGTGAGATAAGGGCTGATCCGCAAACCAGAGCATGCCATGCTCAGCGAGCGCTGTTCGCAGGTCCGCGAGTGTTTCTGCGGGCTGCAAGTCTGCGAAGGTGACGCCGGTCACCTCCGCACCAAAACCGCTAGGCCGAGGCTGCAAGTTAATCTTTGAATGTCCCAATTTCCCAGCCATCGGCGCCGCTCTCCAAGGCAAAACTGCTTTATCAACCCGTCTGGTCAACCATGCCTTAAGCGCAGCGGGATTGTCATCAGTCACTCCAAAGACCGACTAGCCTCCTTCGAATATGATCAGTCCGATCTGCATGCGGCTCGATTTTACATTGATTGACGTCTTCCAGCCCGCCGTTCAAAAGCCGTTGATCTGCACCAATCTCATCTCCATCCCTCCTCTGCTCAATACTCCAAATCTGTCTCATAGGTGCTGACGGGGAGCACTTCTTTGAGTGGGTGCGCGAATTGCGCGGGGCAGGCGCGAGTTGGTCAATGCGACTGAGCCATGGCTCGGGCAGACGGATTTGTGGTGCAGGAATCGAATTACGCATGATGAGAAGCCTTGATCGTGAGGGAGAATGGTGAAGCGAAAACCACGAGCAGACACGCAGGCGCAGCCGGACAAATCCCGTCATGGTTCAAGGGTGGAGCCTAGCCCCAGCTTTGAGGCCTAGCCTCGGCTTTGAGGCCTAGCCTCGGCCTTGGATCAGGCGCAGCCCGATCCGGACCATTCATCTCCCGACGAACAGCATTTCCATAGCAGAGTAGGCGCAAAAATCAAGTTCTGCGCAGGGTTTCCCCGGAAAGTTACTTCCCTGATCCTGGATTGCGTCACCCTGTTCCGAGGAATATTTTCCCTGTTATTCTGAAAAATTTCCCTGTTCTTTGGAGTAGGGAATATCATTAAAAAACGGTGGGAATTCGGGGCCTTGGCTCCGCGTGCGGCGCAGAAAATCACCCAAATTGCGAAAAATTCCCTGCAAATTCCCGTATAACAGGGAATTTGGCAGTGAGACGGGCTCGCTCCGGACTGCGTCGCGCACCATTCCCTTTTGCTGGCCGAAATGAACCGTTTGCGGCGCGGCGGACAGGTTCTGGCGCTAGCCCTCAGCGACGAACCAATTCTGGGCGTCGCGCGGCTCCATCAGGTGCTGCTTGGTGCGCCGTCCATCAGCGCTGTTGAGCCAGCCTACCGCGGCAAGGACTGCCGCAACCGCGAGAATGACGTAACGCATTGGCTTGCTCCTTATGCATTGGGTTCTCTGGTCAGGGTTGATTGTAGCGAGCCATGGTTAGCGCCGGGTTCGAAACATCGGTAAGCAGTGAGGGGCATTACGTTAAGCTTGAAATCCGGCCCATTCCGGGTGTTTGCGAAATGCCGCTGCGACATAGCTGCACTGAGGATAGACAGTGAAGCCTAGCTCCTGCGCATCAGCCATCAACGCCGCGACGAGTTTCCCAGCAACGCCGCGCCTACCAATTTCGGCAGGCACCAGAGTATGTTCGGCAACCCTGACGGTGCCGCGCAGAACCCAGGTCAACCGACCGATATGACGGCTGCCTGCAACATGTGCATGGTATTCGCCCGAGGCGCCGGAATCGTGCCGGGTGATCTTCACTTCGTCCATATTACGCTCCAGCCGCTTGACGCGGAGATTGGCTCCACCCATGCACCACGGTGATGCAGTTCCTGTCCGACAATGCCGCCGCAGTCCATCCCGCCGTGTGGCGCGCGATGCAGGCCGCCGATGCCGCCGATAAGCCCTATGATGGCGATGGCTTGAGTAACCGGCTGGACGAGACTTTCTCGGAGCTGTTCGGCCAGCCTTGCACTGTCCTGTGGACCGCAACTGGCACCGCAGCCTATTGTCTGGCGCTGGCGAGCATGGCCCCACCCCACGGGGGGATTATCTGCCACCGCGAAGCGCATATCGAGGTCGATGAAGGCGGCGCTCCGGGTTTTTTTACGCATGGGGCCAAGCTGATGCTGCTCGATGGCGAAGGCGCGAGGATCAGCGCTGAAGCGGTCGCCGCGTTGCTCGATTCGATCCGCGATGATGTTCATCAGGTTCAGCCCCACGCGATCTCGATCACCCAGGCGAGCGAATATGGCCGGGTTTATACGCCCACCGAAGTCGCCGCGATTAGGGCTTTGGCCGGGGAGCGGGGCCTGCGGCTGCATGTCGATGGCGCGCGGTTTGCCAATGCGGTGGCGCATCTCGGTTGCTCGCCGATTGACGCTTGCGCCAGGGCGGATGCGCTCAGCTTTGGCTTTATCAAGAACGGCGGGATGAACGCCGAGGCGCTGGTATACTTTGATGAAAGTCTGGCTGATGTCGCCCGCTTGTCCCGCAAGCGCGCCGGGCATCTTCAGTCCAAGGGCCGCTATCTGGCGGCGCAGCTGCTGGCGATGGTGGATAGCGGGTTGTGGCTGGACAACGCGCGCCATGCCAATGCCGCAGCGCAGGAGATTGCAGCTTCTGCGCGATCACGGCTGCTCCACCCGGTCGAGGTGAACGAGATTTTCCTGACAATCTCTCAGGCAGAGCGCGCAGCATTGCGAGCGCAGGGTTTCAGCTTTTATGACTGGGGCCGCGATGTCGCACGGCTGATCACGGCGTGGAACAGCGATCCTATCCATGTCGCGGCGCTGGCCCGCGCAATTGCTGCCCTGTGAACCACCATAAGACGCAATCGCGCGCTGCCAGTATCGCCTCCTTCGTTCTGCTATCGCTGATCTGGGGTTCGACCTGGCTGGTGATCAAGGACCAGATTGCGGCGATGCCATCCAGCTGGTCAGTAACCTGGCGGTTCGTGCTGGCGGCTCCTGCAATGTTCGCGCTGGCAGCAGTTCGCGGCGAAAAACTGCTGATTTCTCCAGAGGGTATGCGGCTGGCGGTGGTGATCGGCGTGCTCCAGTTTTCGACCAATTTCCAGCTGGTCTATGCTTCCGAAAGCTATTTGACGTCGGGGCTCGTGGCGGTGATCTTTGCTCTGGTGCTGGTTCCCAACGCACTGCTGGGCCGGATTTTCGTGGCGGCACCGCTTAGCCAGCGGTTCATGGTTGGCTCGATGGTGGCGCTGGCCGGTATCGCCATGCTGCTGCTGCACGAATACCGGGCAGCGGTGCTGGGTGCCGGAGTGGCGGGTGCCGGAGTGCTGGGCGGCGGAGTGCTGGTGGGCATTGCCCTGGCGATTGGCGCAGTGCTGAGTGTTTCGGTTGCGAATGTCACGCAGGCTTCGCAAATCGCGCGCCGCCAGCCGCTGGTTCCGCTGGTGGCCTGGTCGATGTTATGGGGCGCGGTGGCCAATGCCGCTATCGCTCTGACTATATCCGGCCCGCCGGTGATCGACACGCAGCTGACTTCGCTGGCTGGCATTGCCTATCTGGCGATCGCGGGTTCGGTTGTTACCTTCCCGCTCTATTTCGCGCTGATCCGTGATTGGGGGCCGGGCAAGGCGGCCTATAATGGCGTCGCTGTGCCGGTGGTGGCGATGGCGCTGTCGACGCTGTTTGAGGACTATAGCTGGAGCCTGCTGGCTGCCAGCGGCGCGGTGCTGGCGATGATCGGACTATTAATTGCGCTGAGCGGACGCAAATAACGCAGCCAGCCCCTCGCGGTAGCTGGGATAGCGCAGGTTCCAGCCCAGCAGACGCTTGGCCTTCCCATTCGCGACCCGGCGGTTTTCGGCATAAAAACCCCGCGCCATGGGCGAAAGGCCAGCCTCATCGAGCGATTGCAATGGCGGCGGCACAAGGCCCAGCAGCCGACAGGCCTCCTCGATCACCGCATTCTGGCTGCACGGGGCATCATCGGAAAGATTGTAGGTTCCCGGTGGACCATCAAGCGAGGCAATCACGCCAGAGACAATATCGGTGACATGGATTCGGCTGAAAACCTGGTCGGGCAGATCAATCCGGTGCGCTTTGCCTTCATGGACCCGGTCCAGAGCGCAGCGGCCCGGTCCGTAAATGCCCGGAAGCCGCAGCACCCGCGCATCGCGCGCCAGCCAGGCAGTGTCCGCATCGGACCGGGCAAGGCGGCGGCCACCTCCAACGTCTGCAGTTTCATCAACCCATGCGCCGCCCGTATCGCCATAGACCCCGGTTGAGGAGAGATAGCCAAGCCACTTGGCGGAAAGCGCGTCGCCATAGCGTTCCAGCACCGGGTCTCCGTCTGCACCCGGCGGGACGGAGGACAGCACATGGCTGGCGTCTGCCAGTGCCAGCCGCACGCTGCCGCTATCGTCAAATGAGAGCGTGCCGTCGCGCCCGGTCGAGATCACTTCCCAGCCCAGCGGCTTCAGCGCAGCGGCGATAAAGCTGGCGGTATAACCCAGCCCGAAGATGAACATGCGTCTCACCGCCCCTTCTTGCCGTTGGTGCTTGGCGAAGTCGAGAAGCGATGCGTGCAGTGGCTCGACTTCGCCAGGCACCAACGGGTATGGGGATGACCATGGATATGATTGCAACCCCCGAAGCCTTGCCCCCCATCATCCGCGCCCAGGATTATCGCCCGCCTGAATGGTTGGTTCCGACGGTGAGGCTGGATTTCAAGCTGGGGCTGGATGAGACGCAGGTTACCACCGCGCTTGTTGTCCGCCGCAACCCGGCTGGATCGGGGGCTGCGACACTGCGCCTCAATGGCGATGGGATTGCCGCACGCTCGGTGCTGGTCGACGGCAAGGCGTCAAACGACTGGCGGATGGAGGGCAGTGACCTGTTGATCGACCTGCCCGGCGAGGCGCATGTGGTGACGGTCGAAACCACGGTCAATCCGGCTGCCAACAGCCAGCTCATGGGGCTCTATGCGTCAGGCGGGATGCTTTGCACCCAATGCGAGGCCGAAGGGTTCCGGCGGATCACATTTTTCCCCGATCGGCCTGATGTTCTGTCGGTCTACTCGGTGCGGATGGAGGGGCCGCGCGCGGCATTTCCGGTAATGCTATCCAATGGCAATTGCACCGCCAACGGGGATGGAGAAGGCGGCACGCATTGGGCTGAGTGGCACGATCCCTGGCCCAAGCCGAGTTACCTGTTCGCGCTGGTAGCTGGCGATTTGGTAGCCAATACGGACAGCTTCACTACCTGCACCGGGCGCAAGGTTGATCTGGGCATCTGGGTCCGGGCAGGCGACGAGGACCGGACCCATCATGCGATGAAGGCGCTGAAGGATTCCATGAAATGGGACGAGGAAATGTTCGGCCGCGAGTATGACCTTGATCTGTTCAACATCGTTGCGGTCAGCGATTTCAACATGGGGGCGATGGAAAACAAAGGGCTGAACGTGTTCAACACCCGCTACATCCTCGCCGATCCGGACACCGCGACCGACGGCGATTATGACGGGATCGAGGGCGTGGTTGCGCATGAGTATTTCCACAATTGGTCCGGAAACCGGGTTACCTGCCGCGATTGGTTCCAGCTGAGCCTTAAGGAAGGCTTCACGGTGTTGCGCGACCAGCTGTTCAGCCAGGACATGGGAAGTGCTGCGGTCAAGCGGATCGAGGATGTCCGTGTTCTGCGCTCGTCCCAGTTCCCCGAAGATTCAGGCCCGCTGGCCCATCCGATCCGGCCCGATAGCTATCAGGAGATCTCCAACTTCTACACCGCGACGGTCTATAACAAGGGCGCCGAAGTGATCCGGATGATGCGCACGCTGGCGGGGCCGGAGCGGTTCCGCAGCGGCACCGATCTCTATTTTGCGCGCCACGACGGCGAGGCGGCGACCTGCGAGGATTTCATTTGCGCAATCGAGGATGGGGCGGGGCTGGATCTGACCCAGTTTCGGCGCTGGTACAGTCAGGCGGGAACGCCCCGGGTGACGGCATCGTTGTCTCACGCCCGCGATACTGCGACACTGCGACTCAGCCAAAGCGTTCCGGCAACCCCGGGCCAGAGCGTAAAACAACCGGTGCCGATTCCGCTGCGCCTAGCGCTATTCGATCGAAAAACCGGGAAACACCATGGTGAACAGACAGTTACGTTAAGCGAACCTCAAGCAGACTTCAGCTTTGCTGGATTTAGCGCTTGCCCGGTCGTTTCACTCAACCGGGGCTTTTCCGCGCCAGTGGTAATTGAGTTCGACGCCAGCACCGAAGATCTGGTGTTCCTTGCCGCGCATGATGATGATCCGTTTGCCCGTTATGAAGCGATGCAGCAGCTGGTGGTGCAGCACTTAGTTGCCGTGATCAGCGGGGCTATCGGCGGAGTCCAGCGTGAGGCGGGCCGCACTGCCATTTGCGGAGCCTTCGCGGCGATCATCGCCGATCCGGGGCTTGACGATCTGATGCGCGGCGAGTTGATGATCCTGCCGGGCGAGACTTACCTTGCCGATCAGTTCCTGATTGCCGATCCCGGGGCGATCCATAGCGAGCGTGAGGGACTGAAAGCCTTCCTCGGCCGCGCCCTCAAGGATCAGCTGCTCGGCTTGCATGACAGGGTTTGCGCTGTGCCCTATGGCCTTGGGCTTGCTGCCAAAGGCAGCCGCAAGCTTAAGACTCTGGCGCTGTCCTATCTTGCTGCCGGAGCGCCGGAACTGGCCGCCACGAGGGCCGCCGCCCAATATGACGCGGCTGATAATATGACCGACCGGCAAGGCGCTCTGATGGTGCTGTGCGGGCTTGAAACTCAGGAGCGGACCAAGAAACTGGAGCATTTTCATGCTCGCTATGCCGAAAACCCATTGGTGATCGACAAATGGTTTTCGCTTCAGGCCGGCTCACTCCATCCCCGCGCGCTCGATCATATCCGCGAACTGGCCGGGCACCCCGACTATACCATGACCAATCCCAACCGGGTCCGCGCACTGTATATGGCGCTGGCAGCCAATCCGCAGGCCTTCCATGCGGCCAGTGGCGAAGGCTACCGGATGATTGCCGATCTGATCCTGAGCCTCGATCCGCTCAATGCGCAGACAGCGGCGCGGTTTGTCGCTCCGCTTGGCCGGTGGCGGCGGATTGAGCCGGCGCGGTCCGCACTGATGCGGGCACAGCTTGAACGAATCGTTGCTGCGCCCAAATTGTCGCGCGACAGCTTTGAGCAAGTGAGCAAAAGCCTTGGTTGAAGTGTGGCGCGCCAAAATTCTGGACGGCGTCCCGCACGGCTACCTTGGGCGGCGCGGCGGTGTCTCGACAGGGGCGGTGGCTGGCCTCAATGTCGGGTTGGGAGCCGGAGACGATGATGCGGCAGTGACGGAAAACCGGGCGCGGGCCGTGGCTGCGGTTCTGCCCGGCGCGGCGCTGGCCACAGTCTATCAGGTCCATTCGTCCGACTGCGTGGAGACGACCAAGCCCTGGCCCGATGCCTTGCGGCCCCATGCCGACGCGCTGGTGACAACCACGCCGGGACTGCTGCTGGGGATCGTCACTGCTGATTGTGCCCCGGTGTTGCTGGCTGATCCGGAGGCGGGGGTGGTGGGGGCTGCTCATGCTGGATGGAAGGGCGCGCTGGGCGGAGTAACCGACGCCGCTGTGGCAGCGATGGAGGCGCTCGGCGCCCGCCGCGATCGGATTGTGGCGGCGGTTGGGCCGTGTATCGCCCAGCCCAGCTATGAAGTTGACGCCGCTTTTGCAGCGCGGTTCGGCGACGAAGACCCTGCTAACGAGAGATTTTTTGCCCCGGGCGCGGCGGGCCACTGCCAGTTCGATCTGTCCGGCTATGTCGCTTCGCGGCTGGCGATGGCCGGAGTTAGCCAGATTGAGCAACTTGGCCTCGACACTTATGCAGCGCAGGACAGCTTCTTTTCCTTCCGCCGCGCGACCCACCGCAAGCAAGCCAGCTATGGGCGGCAAATCTCGCTGATCGGGCTAGGTTGACAGCTGTGCACAGTTCGCAACGGCTCATGCAAAAATGGCGGTTGGCATGGGGCGACCTTGCGTCTATCAGGCGCGCCAAGTCGGCATCCCTTATGGTCTTTAACCTCGGGGATAACGAACAACAGGGGCTTCCTGATTGTAGGAAACACGGACGATTTGCGGCACTGTAAAGCGCGGTGCATGAAAATCAGTTAGAGCAGGATACGGTTCACCATGTCACATGATGCGGGCATCGACACTCCGGGACATTCGGAGGAGCTTTCGGGCCAGTCTTTGGGCTCTGAGGGCGTGCGGCGGCGCGATTTCATCAATATTGCAGCGGTTAGCGCCGCTGGCGTCGGCGCTGCTGCTTCGCTGATCCCGTTGCTGAGCCAGATGTCGGCGTCGGCCGATGTGCTCGCCGCCAGCTCGACCGAGATTGACGTCAGCGCCATCCAGCCGGGCCAAGCGATCAAGGCGATGTTTCGAGAGCAGCCGGTGTTCATCCGCAATCTGACCGCGGCCGAAATTGCGGCAGCCGGCAAAGTTGACATTGCCAGCCTGCGCGATCCGCAAACCCTGGCCGAGCGGACCAAGGAAGGCCATGAAAACTGGCTCATCACCATGGGGGTCTGCACCCATCTGGGCTGTGTGCCGCTGGGCGCGGGCACGGGTGAGGTGAAGGGAGAGTTTGGCGGCTATTTCTGCCCCTGTCACGGTTCCTATTACGATACCGCCGCGCGTGTCCGCAAGGGCCCCGCGCCCAAGAACCTTGAGGTTCCGGACTACGCCTTCATTTCCGACACTGTCGTCAAGATCGGCTGAGGTTACATAAAATGAGTTTCCCCTGGGCCCAAGAATACAAGCCGCAAGCGCCGCTGATGAAGTGGCTGGACGAGAAGCTGCCGCTTCCGCGTCTGGTTTTCAATGCGGTTGGGGCCGGCTATCCGGTGCCGTGCAATCTGAACTATTTCTGGAACTTTGGCTTCCTTGCCGGGATCTGTCTGGTGCTCCAGATCGTTACCGGCGTTGTGCTGGCGATGCATTATGCTTCTAACCAGTTGGTTGCGTTTGATTCTACCGAGCATATCATGCGCGACGTCAACTGGGGCTGGCTGATGCGCTATATGCATGCCAACGGCGCTTCGGCCTTCTTCGTGGTGATCTATGTCCATATTTTCCGCGGCTTTTATTACAGCTCCTACAAAGCTCCGCGTGAGATGATCTGGCTGCTTGGCGTGGTTATCTTCCTGCTGATGATGGCAACTGCCTTCATGGGTTACGTTCTGCCTTGGGGCCAGATGAGCTTCTGGGCTGCCAAGGTGATTACCGGGCTGTTCAGTGCCATTCCGCTGGTGGGCGAGCCGCTTCAACAGTGGCTGCTGGGCGGTTTCGCGCCCAATAATGCTACGCTCAACCGCTTTTTCAGCCTGCACTTCCTGCTGCCGTTCGTGATCCTTGGGGTGGTTGTCCTTCACGTCTGGGCGCTGCACATCCCCGGCTCGTCAAACCCGACCGGGGTCGAAGTGAAAAGCGAAAGCGATACGGTTCCGTTCCACCCCTATTACACCGCGAAAGACGGCTGGGGCGTATTTGCCTTCCTGTTCCTCTATTTCGCAGTGGTGTTCTTCGCGCCCAATGCGCTGGGCCATCCGGACAATTATATTCCGGCCAATCCGATGAGCACGCCTGCGCATATCGTGCCAGACTGGTACTTCTGGCCATTCTACGCGATCCTGCGTGCCTTTACTTCTGATCTGACCATTCCATTTACCGGCATCGTGCTGGTTCCTGCCAAGCTGCTAGGCGTGATGGCGATGTTCAGCGCAATTCTGATCTGGTTCCTGCTGCCGTGGCTCGATCGCTCTCCGGTCCGCTCAGGCCATTATCGCCCGGTGTTCAGAAAGTTCTTCTGGTTTGGCCTGATCCCGGCGATGGCTTTGCTGTTCTATTGTGGCGGCGCACCAGCTGAGGAGCCTTATGTTATGCTCAGCCAGATTGCCTCGCTCTATTACTTCCTGCACTTCCTGGTGATCCTGCCGCTCATCTCTTCGATTGAGCGGCCCGAGCCGCTGCCGTTTTCGATCACGGAATCGGTACTTGGTAAAGATAATCAGGCCGTGCTGAGTGCCACGGCTTCGGCCCCAGCGGCTTCGGCCTGAACCCCGAGAGACGGAAAAGAGATACCCATGATCCGCATCTTCTCCATCCTCGCCGGAATTTTCTTTTCGGTCGCGCTGATTATTTCGCTTGTCAAAGGCGTTGCGAATTTTGCCGAAGAAGGCATGCCGCATTCGGTTGAGCTGGCTTTCCACAAACACCCCAAGGAGCTGGCGCTTGCCAGCAACGGCGTGTTTGGAAAGTTTGACAAGCAGCAGCTTCAGCGCGGTTTTCAGGTTTACAAGGAGGTCTGCTCGGCCTGTCACTCGCTCCGGCTGGTCGCTTTCCGCGATCTCAAGGCGCTGGGCTACAATGAGGACGAGGTAAAGGCGATTGCCGCCGGCTTCCAGGTGCCCGGGACCGATCAGGCCACTGGCGAGGCCAATATGCGCGCCGGGGTTGCCACCGATTACTTCCCCAAGCCCTACGCCAATGACATTGCGGCTGGCGCTGCCAACAACAACGCGATCCCGCCCGATCTCTCGCTGATGACCAAGGCACGCAATGATGGCGCAGCCTATGTCTATTCGCTGCTGAGCGGCTATCAGAGCCAGCCCGCCAAGCTGCTCAAGGATTTTCCTGACGCCAAGACTGGTCCGGGGCTGCATTTCAACCCCTATTTCGCCAATCTAAACCTCGCCATGGCCCCGCCGCTGACTGTCGAAGGCCAGGTGACCTATGGCGATGGCACCAAGCCGACGGTTGACCGGATGGCGCAGGATGTCTCGGCGTTCCTCGTCTGGACCGCTGAGCCCACGCTCGACAAGCGCAAGCAGACGGGTTGGCCGGTTGTCGGCTTCCTGCTGTTCGCCACGATCCTAGCTTACATGTCGTATCGCAACATCTGGGCTGGCAAGAAGCATTAAGCCGCGTCCTAAACCCAAACAGAACGCCCCTTGCATCGCGCGGTGCAAGGGGCGTTTTTGTTTGTGCAGAGACGCCGATTAATCGTTGTCAGCTATCATTGTCCGGTAAAGCCAGCCGCCCAGCGCGCCGCCGATCAGCGGGGCCAGCCAGAAAACCCACAGCTGCTGCAAGGCGATTCCGCCTTCAACCAGCGCAGGACCAGTGCTGCGGGCCGGGTTGACCGAAGTGTTCGTCACCGGAATCGAGATCAGATGGATCAAGGTCAATCCCAGTCCGATTGCGATCGGAGCAAAGCCTGCTGCGGCGCGCCCATGGGTTGCGCCCATGATGATCAGCAGGAAAAAGGCCGTCAGCAATATCTCGATGATGAAGCCCGACATCAGACTATATCCGCCGGGCGAATGGGCACCAACGCCATTGCTGGCCAGTCCCGTGGCCGCGACATCCCAGCCTGCCTTGCCGCTGGCAACAACATATAGGGTGAAAGCGGCGATGATCCCGCCGACCACTTGCGCCACGATATAAGGCAGCACATCCTTGGCGGCAAAGCGCCCTCCGGCCCACAGGCCAACCGTTACCGCCGGGTTGAAATGGCCGCCCGAGACATGGCCGACAGCATAAGCCATAGTCATAACCGTAAGGCCGAACGCTAGGCTGACGCCCAGATAACCGATCCCGACATCCGGGACGCCGGCCGCCAGCACTGCCGCGCCGCAGCCGCCAAAGACCAGCCAGAATGTTCCAAATGCCTCTGCAACAAGGCTGTTCATGCTTTTCATGGTTCCCTCCATTTGCCGACTTGGTGCGGCAAATGAAAGCTGCGCCAGCTCTGGCTGAAGGTAAAGCAATAAGTAACCACGATAAAAGGCAAGTGATTGACCCGCCGCGCGACCTGCCGCATAGGGCAGCGCCAATGAGCGGGTATAGCATAGTGGTAATGCACTAGCCTTCCAAGCTAGCTAGAGGGGTTCGATTCCCCTTACCCGCTCCAAATCCCTGTCCAGCCGCGTCCGTATGTGTATGGACAAACCCCGCAAATCCAAGGTATAGGTGGCAACTCAGGCCGCATACGTTCGCCCGCGTCCATATCTAGCCGCCAAATGTTGGGGGTATGATTGGGGGAAGCCGAGAGAGGCAGGGGGTATGATGCGCTGCCTTGGGGGTATGCGAGGTCAAGCCATGGCACTGACAGATATTGCGATTCGGCAGGCAAAATCGGCAGCGAAGCAATTCAAGCTCGCCGATG
>JANOKC010000152.1:0-5163 GCA_031419035.1 Novosphingobium sp.
CACATGAACACGAACACCACAATCCCGCCGACATAGGGGATGAGGCCCAGCAGCACGAACCAGCCCGATTTGTCCTGATCGTGAAAGCGCCGCACCTGCACCGCGATTGATGGGACAATCGACCCCAAACCAAACAGCACCAGCAGGCCGATGCCGACATAAAACATCGTACCCGGATCGCCGGGATTACCATATTCGTCCGTGGCTGGCATGCCGCTGAACATTAGCGCCAAGACAACCAAAGTGACGAGCACCGCAAACAGCGTGAACATCCAATATTCCATACGCTGCGAACGGCCGGAAAAATCGGCGTAGCGGCGGTATGGCATCAGCATCCAGTCAAGCATGGTCTTTCCCACTTGGCGGCAATGGCCTAGAATCCGGCCAAGAACCGGAAATCATCATACAATTGCCAAACTGGCAAACAAAAAGGGGACCGGTTGCCCGATCCCCTTTCCGTAACCCTTGAAGGCTTAAGCCGTCAGAAGCGGAACCTTGCGGCCACGCCATAGGTGCGCGGCTGGTTGGTATAGCCCGAGACGGACTGTCTCTGCACCACCGAATCGAAAACATCCGAGACATAGCGGTGATCCAGCAGATTGCGGCCCCATACGGTCAGTTCCAGCCCCATATCGAAGGCATAGGTGATCGAGGCGTTGAGATCGTTGACCTCGCGCCGGAACTCTCGCGCCGCGGCAATGGCCGTGGCGTAATTAGGTGAACCGTTGGGATTGGTGGTGATATAATCCACCAGGCCCGGATCAACCTGAACGGGGGCTTCATAGTGAAAGTCGCCCGACAGGATCAGATGATCCCCGCTGGCCAGTTCCTTGTCCCACTGCACCCCAAAAGTAGAGCTGAGCTTCGTGCGATCACCGATTGTTTGGCCCGAAACATCCCCGAAAAGCGAACCAACAAAGCTGTCATACTTAGGCTCAGTATAGGTCATCGCCATCATTAGGGTAAGTTCCGGGGTGGGGTTGAACCGTCCGTCGAATTCCACGCCAAAGGTCGATTGCTTGCCGGCATTGGCAAAGACGAAGCCGGTTCCGATGAAGGCATTCTCCTGGAAATCCGTGATCTTCTGCTTGAAGACCGTAAGGTTGGCCGAGGCGATGCCCCAGTTGCCCTTGATCCCCAGTTCGAAGACTTCGGAGTTTTCAGGCCGGGCAAAGCGGGTTCCAGACCCCAGATTTGGCGTTGCGATACCGGCAGACCGAATTGCTGCCAGATCAGATGCCAGTGGCCTACTATCGCGCGATAGGTTCCACGAGGTGGCCTTGAAACCTGTTGCCCAGCTGGCATAGACGTTAAGCCGATCGTTCACCTCATAGGCAAGCCGCGCCACATAAGACCAATCGCCGTCACGGCTCTGGCCATTCTCGATCGCATTGGGAATGTTGAGGATGGGCTTCAGGAATTGCAGCGCCTGGAACCCGATCAACGGTGCCGTTTGCGCACTCACGCCAGCTACGATGGCATTGTAAGCGGCTGGCTGGATCGATTGGAAGAAGGCGATTTGGGCGGGCGAAGCAAAACTTCCTGGCGGGAGGCCAAGGAAACCGGCCACGGTCTGCGAAATCCCGCCTTGGGTAAGCTGAACGATCCGACCCGGAATATCAACGGCAGAGAACCTATCGGTGCTGATCGAGTTTGAAGACACGTTCTTCGAATCGTGAGTATAGTTGGCCCCCAATGTCAGGGTCAGACGGTCAGATACCTTGAAATCGGCATTTCCGAACAGCGAGTAAGCCTCGTTATCCTGCTTGAACTTGTTGAAGAACCCTTGGCCAGACTGCCAGAAGCTGTTGGGAGCAGCGCCCATCGTGGCTTCCAGGCTGTTCGCATTAAGGGCGTTGGCGCTCAGGCCGCGGATCAGCAGATCGACGTAGGGTCGAAAATCAGGACCAAATACAATCTGATCCGCTGATTCGACCTTTTCCTTGAAGTAATAGCCGCCGACCAGCAGGTTGAGCGGCCCTTCCAGATCGGTGGCGATCCGGAATTCCTCGGTGAAGGTCTTGAGCCGGGCCTGACCGATGTTGGCACCAGTGGCGATCCGTGCGCTGGTGAAATCAACGTCCTGATTGGCATCCATCTTTGTGTCGCGATAGGCGGTGATCGAGGTTAGCGTGATCGGTCCGATTTCATAATCAATCTGGCCCGAGAAGCCATAATTGCGAACTTCACTGGACGGCACTACATCGTTGTAGACCACATCCGCAAAGGGCGTGGCCGGATTATTCAGCTGGCCGCCAACCGCAAGGATCGCGCCCGAAGCTGCCGAACGGCGCAAGTTGAACACTGCGCAGCATTTTTCATCAAGCTTGTCATAATCGGCGATCAGGCGGATTGTAAGCTGATCACTGGGTTCGAACAGCATCTGTCCGCGGGCGAACCAGCGGTTGCGGTTAGTAATGTCATCACCATTAAAGGCGTTGGTAATATAGCCATCGCGCTTGTTGATACCCGCGGCAAAGCTGGCGGCGATCGTGTCGCCGATCGGGCCAGTGATATAGGCCTTGCCAACGATAGCATTGTAATTGCCGTATGACGCCTCAACACTGCCGCCCAGATTGTACGAGGGCTTCTTGCTGACAATCGAGATAACGCCGGCAGAGGCATTCTTGCCAAACAGGGTGGACTGCGGCCCACGCAGCACTTCGATCCTCTGAATATCCGGCAGATCGCTGATCTGCGCGATCGAACGGCTGCGATAGACCCCATCGACAAACACCGCGACCGAAGGCTCAAGCCCAAGGTTGTTGCCGCTGGTGCCAAAACCGCGGATTGAATAGGTTGTCGCAAATGCGCTCTGGCTCTGGCTGACGCGGAGCGAGGGAACGACGGATACGAGATCGGCGATGTCGCGGATCTGGGCGCGTTCAATCGTCTGGGCAGTGGTCACACTGACCGCAACCGGGGTCGATTGCAGCGTCTGTTCACGCTTGGTCGCGGTAATGATAATCTCATTACCCATCGCGGAATCATCTTGCTCAGCCGCAGCATCCGTTGCCGGCTGCGCTTCTTCGGCGGTGTCCTGGGCAAAAGCTACGCTGGGCAGGGTCAGGCTGACTACGGCAGCTCCAACCAAAAGGCTGGCGCGAGTGTGTGTGAAATTCATGTGTCTGGTGCCCTCTCCAAGCATGGGTCGCTGCCAAGGCAAGTTTGCCTGCCTGATCAACAACCCTATTTTTCTTGCGCCCTGCATAGGAACCACACGGGCTTCGCACAATTGTAATCATTGAACTTGTAAGCTTGCTCGCAAGGCTGTTGCCAATCCGTCACACCAGCTTCCAACCAAGCCTTCCGCCGCACCGCTTGCCCGCTGGCACCATATCCGCTAGGGGCGCGCGCATGTTGCGGCGCAGCACGTGCCCGCCCGTCCCCGTTTTTGACTGGAAGTTTCCCGATGTCCGCCTCTCTGCCCTTGCGCAATATCGCTATTATCGCGCACGTCGACCATGGCAAAACCACGCTGGTTGACCAGCTGTTCCGCCAGTCCGGCACCTTCCGTGACAATCAGCGGGTGGAAGAACGGGCGATGGATTCCAACGATCTGGAAAAAGAACGCGGCATCACGATTCTGGCCAAATGCACCTCGGTCGAATGGGATGATCATCATGGTCACACCACCCACATCAATATTGTCGACACCCCCGGTCACGCCGATTTCGGCGGCGAGGTTGAGCGGATCCTTTCGATGGTCGATGGCGTTATCCTGCTGGTCGACAGCAGTGAAGGCGCAATGCCGCAGACCAAATTCGTTACCGGCAAGGCGCTCGCTCTGGGGCTGAGGCCAATCGTGGTGGTCAACAAGATCGACCGCCAGGATGGCCGCGCGCAGGAAGTGCTGGACGAGGTGTTCGATCTGTTCGTCAGCCTTGACGCGACCGACGAGCAGCTCGATTTCCCGGTGCTCTACGCCTCAGGCCGCAATGGCTATGCCAGCGACGATATGGACGCCCGCTCGGGCGATCTGACCCCGCTGTTCCAGAAGATCATCGACCATGTGCCCGCCCCCGCAGCCGATGTGGATGGGCCGTTCAAGTTCCTCGTCACTCTGCTCGATCGCGACAACTTCCTCGGCCGGATCCTGACCGGCAAGGTTGCCAGCGGTACGATCAAGGTCAACATGCCGATCCACGCGCTGGATAATGACGGCAAGATCGTTGAGACCGGCCGCGCCTCCAAAATCATGGCCTTCCGGGGGCTTGAGCGGGTTCCGGTGGACGAGGCCCGCGCGGGCGATATCATCTCGATCGCGGGCCTCACCACCGCTACCGTTTCCAACACCATCGCCGACCCTTCGGTGACCGAGCCGCTCCACGCCCAGCCGATCGATCCGCCGACGCTGTCGATGCGCTTTGCGGTAAACGACAGCCCGTTTGCGGGCCGCGAGGGCACCAAGGTGACCAGCCGCATGATCCGCGACCGGCTGGAGCGCGAGGCTGAAAGCAACGTTGCCATCCGCGTCACCGAAAGCGCCGACAAGGACAGCTTCGAAGTGGCCGGACGCGGCGAATTGCAGCTGGGTGTGCTGATCGAAACGATGCGCCGCGAGGGCTTTGAACTGGGCATCAGCCGCCCGCGCGTGCTCTATAGCACCGACGAAAACGGCAAGCAGACCGAGCCTTACGAGGTCACTGTTATCGACGTGGACGAGGAATATGCCGGCACCGTGGTTGAGAAGATGGCGATCCGCAAGGGCGAGATGACCGACATGCGCCCCAGCGGCGGCGGCAAGACCCGGATCACCTTCAGCGCGCCCAGCCGGGGGTTGATCGGCTATCACGGCGAATTCCTGTCTGATACCCGCGGCACCGGGATCATGAACCGCCTGTTCGAAAAATACGGCCCCTACAAGGGCGTGATCGAAGGCCGCCCGGTGGGCGTGCTGATCTCCAACGGCACAGGCGAAGCAGTCGGCTATGCACTCAACATGCTGGAAGAACGTGGCAGCCTGTTCGTGCGGCCGCAGGAAAAGGTCTATGAGGGCATGCTGATCGGAGAGAATGCCAAGCCGGATGATCTTGAAGTCAATCCGATGAAGTCCAAGCAGCTGACCAACTTCCGCTCAACCGGCAAAGACGACGCTATCCGCCTCACCCCGCCGCGCGTGATGACCCTTGAACAGGCCATCGCCTATATCGACGACGATGA
>JANOKC010000153.1:0-15231 GCA_031419035.1 Novosphingobium sp.
CGATTGCGATCCGGTGCTGCGCGCGCTGGAGGCGATGGATGTGCCGTTCGTGCGGATTTCGCCCGGCACCAATCATGCGCTGACCAGTTCGGTGTTCATGGACGATGCCCAGGCCGCCGATGACATGACCACCCATATGATTAACATGGGGCACCGCCGGATCGGCTTTATCAAAGGTCATTCCAATCACATGGCTTCGGGCGACCGCCTGTTTGGCTATCGCCGCGCGCTGGACCGGGCCGGAATTGCCTATGAGCCGCAGCTGGTTGCCGATGGCGAGTTTGATTTCGACAGCGGCACCCGTGCAGGGCGCTATTTCCTCGATATGGCCAATCCGCCCACCGCGATCTTTGCCGCCAATGATGATATGGCCGCCGGTGTGCTGGCAGTGGCGCATGATCGGGGGATTGATCTGCCCGGCCAGCTTTCGGTTGGCGGGTTTGACGATACCACGCTGGCCCGCACCGTCTGGCCGCCGCTCACAACGATCCACCAACCGATGCAGGAGCTGGCGCGCACCGCCACCGACCTGCTGATCGCGGGCGGCGATCTTACGCATCGCCGCTTGCCTCACACCCTTGTCGAGCGTGCCTCGATCACTCCCCCAGTCAGGAAACCGCTATGAGCCTTTTGCCGCCGCCGCCCGCCGCCCGCAAGCTGGGTCCAAGTGGCGTATCAGTTGCACCAATCGCCTGGGGGATGTGGCGACTGGCCGAAAATGGCCGCACCGGCGCACAGGCGGCGCGGCTGGTCCATGCCGCGCTCGATGCCGGGATCAATCTGCTCGATACGGCGGACATCTATGGCTTCAACGGCACAGGCGGGTTCGGTGATGCCGAGGCGCTGCTGGGTCAAGTGCTCGCGGCGGAACCAGCATTGCGCGGCCGGATGGTGCTGTCGAGCAAGGGCGGCATCATGCCGCCGCTGCCTTATGATCAGAGCGCTGCCTATCTGGCCGCAGCGATCGACGCCTCACTAAGCCGGTTGCGGGTTGAACAGATCGACCTATGGCAGATTCATCGCCCCGATATTCTGGTTCACCCGCAGGAGGTCGCCCGGTCACTGGATGATGCCGTTGCGGCGGGCAAGATCGCGATGCTGGGCGTCTCGAACTGCACGGTCCATCAGATCACAGTGCTTAATCACTTTCTCGGCAACAAGCTGGTCTCAACTCAGCCCGAGATCAATCCGCTGCGGATCGATTGCTTCGAGAACGGCGAGCTGGATCAGGCGATGATGCTGGGGCTCGCCCCGCTGGCTTGGTCGCCGCTGGGCGGTGGGCGGTTGCTCTCACCGGAAAGCGCACATGACAAGGCGGTGGCCGCCGTGCTCGATACATATGCCAATGCGCAAGGCGTCTCGCGCTCGTCTGCTGCCTATAGCTGGCTGATGGCGCATCCGGCCGGGATCATCCCGATCATCGGTTCGCAACAGGCCGATCGGATCGCAGAGGGGGCTGCTTCGGTCAAACTGCGCTGGAGCCGCGAAGATTGGTATGCGGTACTGGTCGCCGCCAGAGGAGAACCGCTGCCATGACACAACCCCTCGCCACGACACAGCAATGCGAAATCGCCTGGTTCTCAGCCCTGTGCGACGATGATTACGAATTCCTCGGCGTGCCAGATCCCCAGCTGCAATCCAGCTGGGAGCATTGCCGCAACATTGTGATGCAGGCCGAAAAGGGCGGGTTTGACAATATATTGCTGCCCTCGGGCTACAGCCTCGGCCTTGATACCACCGTGTTCGCCGCCGCGATGGCGCCGCTGCTCCGCCGGATCAAGCTGCTGTGGGCAACCCGGATTGGCGAGGATTGGCCGCCGCAGCTGGCGCGGCGGATCGCCACGCTGGACCGGATTCTCGGGCCCAATGCCGCTGGAACCGGCGGGCGGCTAAACGTCAATATCATCTCGTCCGACATGCCGGGTCAGACCATTGCCAGCGGCCCGCGCTATGCCCGCGCGACCGAGGTGGTGAAGATCCTCAAGACCTTGCTCAATGGCGAACATCTTGACCATCAGGGCGAGTTTTACAACCTCAAGCTTGATCCGGCGCGGATCACCACCCTGTCGGGCAAGGCCCCGGCATTTTACTTCGGCGGGCTTAGCCATGAAGCGCGGGAATGCGCCGCGGAAGGCTGCGATGTTTACCTGATGTGGCCCGATACGATGGACAAGGTGCGCGAGACGGTGGCCGATATGACCGCCCGTGCTGCTCGCTATGGCCGCACCCTGAAGTTCGGCTACCGCGCCCATGTCATCGTCCGCGAATCCGAGGAAGAGGCGCGGGCCTATGCTGATCGGCTGCTGTCCAAGCTGGATGACGAAGCCGGCCGCGCGATCCGCGAAAAGTCGCTTGATGCCAAAAACTATGGCGTCCAGCGCCAGGCCGAACTGCGCGGCGCGGCGGGCGGTGACGGCTTTGTCGAGGAGAATCTGTGGACCGGCGTCGGCCGCGCGCGGTCTGGCTGCGGCGCGGCGATCGTGGGTGATCCTGATCAGGTGCTGGCCAAGCTGCGCGCCTATCAGGCCGAAGGGATCGAGGCCTTCATCCTGTCAGGCTATCCCCACGCTGCCGAAGCTGATCTGTTCAGCCGCCATGTGCTGCCGAATATCCAGCATGGGCCGCTGGAACTTTAGCAACCAGGCGGTCAATATCGGCTTCATTCAGCAGTGCTGATCCCGGGGCGCAGCGGTTGGCGGCGGGCAACATATTCGCGCTTCAGTTCGGTGATTGTGCCCAGAATCATCGTCACCGTCAGATCCTCCAGCGTCTGGCGCGGCAGCTTGTGGCGCAGCAGATAGGCTCCAGCCGAAGCGGGCAGACCAAAGCTGATGTCAGTTGCAGCGCGGGCGATTTCAGGCGGCAGACCGAAATGGCGGATGACTATCTCGGCCAGGTAATCAACCGCAGCCTCGCGGCCATATTCAGTGGGATCATGCGCCGCGCTAAGCGATGGTTCGGATTGCAGCCGCTCGATCAGCAGACCGCGCTCGTCGATGTATTTCAGGTAGACATGTGTAATACCGCGGACCAGCGCCTCAAACGTCTGGGCCTTTTCGGCTGCATCGGTTTGCAACCGCCGCAACCGCTTCAGCTCACGCTCCAATAGGGTGCTGAGCAACTCGGTCATGCCTGGGAAATAGTTGTAGACCAGTGATTTGCTGATCCCTGCCTCGCGCCCGATCCGTTCCATCGACAAGGCTGCAACGCCGTCGCGCGCGACAATCTCGGCCACGCAATCCAGGATCAGCGAACGGCGCTTTTCGGGGCTGAGGCGCTGGCGGGTTTTGGCGGCAACGGTTGGCATTGCGGGGCAGCCTAGCAGTTTGAGGATAGGGTGCCAGTGGATCCAATCCGGCGATCATTTTGCCTCTTATGGGTCCGCCCATAGGTGCTGACTAATGTTACAATAATTGAAGGGATGTCAAGATCAGCCGCTTCGCCCTTCTTGCCCTGCTGGCACAGACCAATGCACCAGTGCGCCTTGTCGCCGAGTTTATTGAGCATGCCGTCAATTGCAAGGTTGACGGTCCGGCCACTTGCAGCAACACTTTTAGCCGATGAGCCAGCTATCCGAATCAAACATCAAACCGCCGATGCGCCTGGGCGTCTGCTATTACCCCGAGCACTGGCCCGAGCAACTTTGGGCCGAGGACGCCCGCCGGATGGTGGAAGCGGGGCTAACCAGGGTCCGGATCGGCGAATTTGCCTGGAGCAGGATCGAGCCTGAGCCCGGCCAGTACGACTGGGGCTGGCTGGACCGGGCGATTGCGGTGCTGGAGCGGGCTGGTCTCGGGGTCATCTTGGGCACATCGACGGCTACTCCGCCCAAATGGCTGGTCGATCAGATGCCCGATATGGTCGCCGTGGATTTTGAAGGGCGCCCGCGCAAATTTGGTTCGCGCCGCCACTATTCCTTCAGCCATTCCGGCTACCGCGCCGAAGCCGCGCGAATTACCCGGGCGATGGCGCAGCGCTATGGCAATCATCCAGCCGTAACAGCCTGGCAAACCGACAATGAGTATGGCTGCCATGATACGGTGCAAAGCTTTTGCAGTGCCGCTGCAGCGGCATTTCGCATCTGGCTCGCGGCGCGGTATGGCACGATTGCAAAGCTCAACGTAGCCTGGGGCAATGTCTTCTGGAGCATGGAATACCGCTCCTTTGCCGAGGTTGACCTGCCCAATCTGACCGTCACCGAGGCCAATCCAGCACACTGGCTGGCCTATCGCCGGTTTGCCTCGGACGAGGTGGTGGCCTTCAACCAGGCGCAGGTTGAGATCCTCCGAGAATTTTCACCGGGCCACGATATTGTCCATAATTTCATGGGCTTCTTTACTGAGTTCGATCATCATGCGGTGGCGCGCGATCTCGATGCGGTCGGTTGGGACAGCTACCCGCTGGGGTTCCTCGACAGCTTTTCGTTCAGCGAGGCAGACAAGATTTCCTACGCCCGGCAAGGCCACCCTGATATCGCCGCGTTTCACCACGATCTTTACCGGGGTTGCGCCAAAGGCGGGCGCTGGTGGGTGCTTGAACAACAGCCCGGTCCGGTCAATTGGGCCCGCCACAACCCCGCTCCATTGCCCGGAATGGTTCGCCTGTGGACGCTGGAGGCGATGGCGCATGGCGCTGAATTGGTCAGTTATTTTCGTTGGCGGCAAGCGCTCTTCGGGCAGGAGCAGCTCCACGCCGGATTGCTGCGCCCTGATAGTGAGCCAGCACCGGGGCTGGGCGAGGCAGCTCAGGCCGCACAGGATATTGCAGCGCTTGGTCCTGTTGGCGATCCGCCCAAAAGCGTCGCGCTGGTGTTTGCTTATGATGCCGATTGGATCACGAGGATCCAGCCGCAGGGAGCCGGGTTGTCGGCGTTATGGGCGGCATTTGAATGCTATTCAGCGCTGCGGCGGCTGGGGCTGGATGTCGACATCGTGCCGCCCGATGCGGCGCTGGATGGCTACAAGCTGTGTGTCATCCCGTGCCTGCCGATCGTACCGCCAGCCCTGGTGGAGAGCTTGACGCTCTTTGCGGGGCAAATAGTCATTGGTCCCCGCTCGGGCAGTCGCGACGTTGATTTCATGATCCCGCCTGAATTGCCGCCCGGGCCATTGCAGGCGCTGTTTCCGGCCTTGGTCAGCCGGGTTGAAAGCCTGCGGCCCGGGCTGATCCATCAAGGTGAGGGATGGGAGATCGAGCGCTGGATCGAACATCTGGAGACTGATGCTATGCCCGAACTGGTGGCCGATGATGGCATAGTCGCCAGCTGGCGGCGCGGCTCGGTCCGCTATCTTGCGGCTTGGCCGACCACCAGTATAGTCGGGGAACTGCTCGCTCGGGCGGCCAAAGATGCGGGCTTGGAAACGCATGTGTTGCCCGCAGGTCTTCGCCTGCGCCGGGCCGGCAGCCGATGTTTTGCGTTCAACTACTCCAGCCAATCGATCAAACTTCCCAAGGCGCTGGCAGGCGAGATCGAGCTTGGCGAAGCAAGGCTTCAGCCGGCCGGAGTTGCGGTGCTTCGCGTCCCCCGGAATTGAATGGCGTTCCTGCGGCGATATAGATAGGACTGACCCTAAGAACAAAGGACAGGGAGGCGGGTTTGGCCAAAGCGCAAGGGTATCTGGATCAGATCGAGGCTTCCGAAAGCGGGCCGCATATCGCTGCGCTGTTTGATTTCGATGGCACGATCATCGCCGGGTATTCGGCCACTGCGCTGCTCCAGGAGAAATTCAAGCGCCGCGAAATGGGGCTCGAGGAGATTATCGAGACCGCCAATGTGATGAGCCAGTACACCATGGGCAGCATTGGCTTTTCCGGGCTGATGACCGGGGCAGCAAAGTTCATGAAAGGCGTGAGCGAAGACAGTTTCCGCAAGTTTGGCGAAGAGCTTTACGTCAAACATATCGCCCGCAAGGTCTATCCCGAAACCCGCGAGATCATTCGCGCGCATCAGGCCAAGGGCCATACGGTAGCTATCATTTCCTCGGCGACGATTTACCAGATCGAACCAACCGCGCGCGATCTCGACATCAAGCATATCCTCTGTTCGCAATATGAGGTCGAGAACGGCGAGTTCACCGGCAACATCATCCGTCCGTTGTGTTTTGGCGAGGGCAAGGTGATGGCGGCCGAAAAGCTCGCTGCAGAAACCGGCGCTGACCTTGGCAAGAGCTACTTCTATTCCGACAGCAGCGATGATCTGGAATTGTTGGAACGGGTCGGTATTCCGTGTGTCCTTAACCCGAACGGTAAGCTGCGCACCATTGCCAAGGACCGCAATTGGCCGATCGAAGATTACGGCAGCCGCGGTACGCCCAAACCGATGGATTACGCCCGTACGATCACCGCGACCACTTCGTTGATCGGGGCGTTCTGGGCAGGTCTGCCGATCTGGGCGCTGACCGGATCAAAGCGCGAGGCGACCAATTTTTCGACCGGGTTGTTCGGCGATTTTGCTGCCGCGATGGTGGGAATGGAGCTTGACGTTTACGGCGAAAAGAACCTGTGGGCCGCGCGCCCCTGCATATTCATCTTCAATCACCAATCCAAGGCTGATGTAGTGATCATGGCCAAGCTGATCCGCAAGGACATGGGCGGGGTCGGCAAGCAAGAGATCAAGAAAATCCCGGTGCTGGGCAGGCTGATGGAATGGGCCGGCACAGTGTTCATAGATCGCAAGGACGGTGCCAGCGCGATCAAGGCAATGGAGCCGCTGGTCGATGCGATCCTGAAAGAAGGCAAGTCGATCGTCATCGCTCCAGAGGGCACCCGCACGCTATCGCCCACGCTTGCCCCGTTCAAGAAGGGCGCGTTTCATCTGGCGATGCAAGCCGGCGTGCCGATCGTTCCGGTGGTGATCCACAACGCCGGCGATGTCGCGCCCAAGAACGAGTTTGTGATGCGCGCCGCAACCGTGCGCGTCGATGTGTTGCCGCCAATCGATACCAGCGCGTGGACGCCAAGGACGATCAATCGCCATGTTACTGAGGTGCGTAACATGTTCCTCAAGTGCCTTGGCCAGCCCGAAGAGCCGGCAGAAGCATCGGTTGAGGAAGACGAGGATGATTTTTCTTCTGACGCGAAGGTGAAGCCAAAACCCAAACCCAAAGGAAAGCCTAAGGCAAAGCCTGCTCGAAAGCGCGGCGGGTAGCAGGCGGTGGCAGGGGCAACCGCGATCTGGGCAGGAGATCCGCTGCGCCATACCGGCCCAAAGCTGTTCATCATTGATGCGCGCAACCGGATCGAGCAGCGCCATTTGCTCGACTGGCTGCATGGTACCTGGGGTGCCATTACCGACAGCGAATGGATCACGCTGGATCTGTCCGATGAAACCGCACCACTAAGGCTTGAGATGCTGGCCGCCGGGCTCGATAGGGCGGATGATTGTCTGGTAATTCCGGTGCGGGTGGCCTGGCGGATTCCCCGCTTCGATCAGGACCGCAAACTCAGGCTCCGCGATCTGGTTTTCGGCGATCCGCGGATGCCGGGCAGTCTGCGCGCCTGGTCGATCCTGCTGCGCGACAGGCGCCGGGCGCAATGCCTGCTGGGCGAACCGGCCAGCGTGGCCACACTGCGGGCAAGGTTCGCCGAAGACATCGGATCCCCCGATGCCGATCCAGCGACCGGCTTTGCGGCTTTCGTTGCGCGGCAGGCAACCTTGACGCTTGAAGTGCAAGAGCGCGGCGTGCGGGGTACCCGCTATAAGGTGCCGCGATTTGTGGCCGATAGTCTCGCTGCCAGCCCCGGTTTTCGCGGCGCGCTGGCCGCCCTGGCCAGCGAACTCGGCAAAAAGCCAGCTGATCTGTTGCCTGAAGCCCGCCGCTATATGAAGGAGCTGATTTCCACCCCTAGCGCGCTGTTCCTCGATCTGCGCGCGCGGCTGGAACGTTTCATGATGACGCAGGGTTATGACAAGGGCTTCTTGTATGATCCGGCCGAACTGGAGGGACTGCGCCAGCTGATCCGCACAAAGCCAACCGTGTTGCTGTTCACCCACAAGACCTACCTTGACGGGGTGACGCCCAACGCGCTGTTTTACGATAATGATATGACGATGCTGCACAGCTTTGGCGGGATCAATCTGGACTTCTTTGGGATCGGCACGCTGTTCCGCCGCTCGGGGATGATCTTCATCCGCCGCAGTTTCTCGGACACGCCAGTCTATAAAGTCGTTCTGCGTCAGTATATTGCCTATCTGCTGGAAAAGCGCTTTCCGATGTCCTGGGCGCTGGAGGGCACCCGCTCTCGCCTCGGAAAGCTGATGCCACCGCGTTATGGCATCCTCAAATATGTCCTTGATGCGGCACATGATGGCGGGATTGAGGATGTCCACATCGTCCCGTTCGTGACCAGCTTCGATCTGATCCGCGATGTCGAGGAATATGCCGCCGAGCAGGCCGGGCGGGTCAAGCAGGCCGAATCGCTGGGCTGGTTCATCGGCTATCTGAAGAGCCTGCGCGAGCCGATGGGTCGGGTGCGGATCGATCTGGGCAAGCCCGTTGTGGTAACCCGTTTGCCCGATCCTGATGACAAACAGGCACTGGCCCGGATCGCCTTTGACGCCTCGGTCAGCGCCAATCTGGTGACGCCGCTGACGGTTACTGCTGTGATGTGCCTGATCCTGCTTGGCACCGCGCCGCGCGGAGCAACCGCCGAGGAGCTGGCCCGGGCGACCCGCTTTCTGGTCGAATGGGCCAGGGCGCGCGGGATACGCCTGTCCGAAGAGCTGGAATCGCTTGATCGAGATGCTTTGCGCAGGCGGGCCGATACGCTGGTCAACTCCGGCCTGATCCTGCGCGACGATGCGGGCAGCGCCACAGTCTATACGATCCTGCCCGGCAAGCACGCCATGGCGAGCTATTATCGCAATACGATCATCCACCACTTCCTCGATAAAACGATCATCGAGCTGGCGCTGTTCAAGGTGCAGGAGGGACAGGACGAAGACGCGAGTATGGCGTTCTGGGCCGAGACTGTCCGGCTGCGCAGCCTGTTCAAGTTTGAGTTTTTTTACCCGCCGCGCGACCAATTCCGCAAAGATCTGGAGGCCGAGCTTGATCGCAGCGATGGCCAGTGGTCGGCACGGCTGCGGCAAGGCCAAAGCGGGGTGAAAGCGTTAATCCGCCGGTTCCAGCCCCTGCTTGGACATGCAGCGCTGCTGCCATTCGTAGAAGCCTATACCGTGGTGCTGGAACAGCTGGTGCGGCTTGCTCCGGGCGAAGTGTTGAACCAGGCCGAATGTGTCGAACAAGGTTTGATCGAGGGACGACAGGCCTATCTGCTACGCCGGATCAGCAGCGAAGCCTCGATCGGCAAGATATTGTTCGAGAACGGTTATAAGCTGGCAGCGCATCTGGGGCTGGCGGGTGAGAGTGATGATGCAACCATTGCCAGCCGCCGCGCGCTGCTCGCCGAATTCCGCGCACTTGCCCGCCGGATGGAGCGGATGCGGATCGAAGTGCTGGAAGAGGCGGAACGGACTTTGGATTTGGAGCTACGGACATGAGCCAGCAGCTAAGTGCACAGGACGCGCAATTCCTGTACATCCAGAATGGCAACACCCTGACCCATGTTATGGGGATCAACATCTGCGACCCCTCGACCGCACCAGGCGGACAGGTTCGCTTCAAGGATATTGTCGCCCACATTGCCAACCGGATCGATACCTCACCGGTGTTCAAGCGCAAGCTGTTCCGGCTGCCGTTTGACCTTGATCATCCCTATTGGGTCGAAGATACCGACTTCGAGCTTGAAGCCCATGTCACCCATGCCCGGCTGCCTGAGCCGGGCGACTGGCGGCAGTTTTGCATTCAGGTGGCGCGCCATTTCAGCCGCCAGATGGATATGAGCCGGCCGTTGTGGGACATTTATGTGCTGGAAGGGCTGGACCGGATTCCGGGTATTGCGCCGGGCAGTTACGCGATGCTTACCAGGATACACCACGCCGCGATCGACGGCGCTTCGGCAGCGCATATGTTTGTTGCGCTAAGCGACAGCGACGCCAGCGGTACGCCTGCAATCCCGCTTGGTCCGGCCAGTGCCAAATTGGGCGAAATGCCCACTCCGGCGCAGTTTCTGGCTAGGGCGATCCAGTCTAACATGACCTCGCCTGTCAAGTTCATGAACACGCTGCTGAAAATGTCACCAGCTCTGGTTGTCGCGGCGGGCAAGAGTATGCGCGAACAAAAGGGAGCGCGTTCGGGAGTGCCGGACACCCGTTTCAACGCGCCGATTTCCACCCACCGGATGTTCGATGCTGCCGAGTTTTCACTGGCCGATCTGGCCCGAATTCGTAAGCTAGTGGATGGCGCGACAGTCAATGATGTGGTGCTGGCAATCTGTTCGGGCGCGCTGCGGGCCTATCTGCTCCACCACGGCGAACTGCCAGCAGAAACACTGGTCGCGGTTGCTCCGATCAATCTGCGCAGTGCCAAGGGTGAGGCGGAAGTGCCCGGAAACAATATCTCGGCCATGTCGGTCGAACTTGCCACCCATCTGGCCGATCCGGCGGCACGGCTGGCCGCGATCCGTCGCTATACGGTGGATGCCAAGGCTGCCAAGACCGGCATTTCTGCACGGGTGATGACTGACCTTACCAAGCATATCCCCGGTGCAACCATGGCTGGGGTAGCGCGGATAATCACCAGTCCGCGCTTTGCCCCCCGGCAGACCAATGTGTTTATTTCCAATGTTCCGGGCCCGCAACAGCCGCTTTACATCAATGGCGCAACGATCACGCACCAATATGGGCTGGCACCTTTGGCAAACAACATGGGCCTGTTCATCGCGACCCCAAGCTACAACGGGCGGATGAGCTTTTGCGTCACTTCCGAGCGGAGCATCATGCCGGACGTTGCATTCTTTCGCGAATGTATCGAGGCCTCGTTCCGCGAATTGCTGGCGGCCCAACCACTTCCCGCTGAAAAGCCGAGCCCTATCAAAAAAGCGGTGCCGGTTGACGCTACGGTTTCCGTGATCCGTAAAAAAGCGGCGATAAAACCGCGCAAAGCTGTCGCAAAATCGAGAAAAACCGGACAAAGTCGCGCGCCGAAGGGCAGGAAGGGCTGATTTTCCCTCTTTGGACCCGATTGAAGTGAGCACATCGCATGATGGAAAGCCCGAGTTTGAAATCCGAAACGACCCTCGCAAAGGCTACAACCTATAGCCAATGGGCCGATGCGGCGCGCGATCTGGACCGCCGTTCGGGCAAGCAGCGCTGGCGTGAAGCCGATGCCAGCGAGCATTTCGATTACCGTTCGATCCGGCGCCGACTTGAGCGGCTGATCGAGCTGCGCGAAGCCGGTGACAGCAAAGGGCTGCTGTTTACGCTCAATGAGGGCATCCACGGCAATATGGACGGGATTGCCAGTGATCAATTGTGGCGCGAGACCCGCTTCGGCACCAAGCAGTTGATCCATGATTATGTGAATGCGGTGGCCGGAGCGCTCGAACATCTCGCCAGCGCGGAAATTACGGACATTCCGTTTGAGGAAAAGCGCGATTTCTTCCGCCGTGCCCAACATTGTTATGGCAGCTCCGCCTTGCTGATGAGCGGATCGGGCGCGTTCCTGTTCTTCCATGCTGGCGTGGTCAAGGCGCTATGGGCTGAGGGGCTGTTGCCTTCGATCATTTCGGGCTCAAGCGGCGGCTCAGTGATCGGCGCGCTGGTCTGCACTCGCCCCGACGATGAGCTGGGGCCGTTCTTCGATCCCGCTGTGCTGGTTCGAGAATATGAGAACGAAGAAGGCCAGACCATCTTCAACCCGCTGGGCCCAGCCAAGCGGATGAGCCAGATCCAGATCGAGGAACGACTGGCTGAGATCATTCCCGACCTGACTTTTCAGGAGGCTTTTGAAGTTACCGGGCGGCACCTTAACATCTCGGTGGCACCAGCCGAAAAGCACCAGACCGGCCGGTTGCTCAACGCGATCACCTCGCCCAATGTGTTCATTCGCGAGGCAGTGCTGGCCTCTTGCGCGGTTCCGGGGATCTATGATCCGGTCACGCTGATGGCGCGGGATCACGAAGGGCGGCGGGTGCCTTATCTGCCGGGCCGCAAATGGGTCGATGGCTCGGTCACCCATGATCTTCCCTCAAAGCGATTGTCGCGGCTCTACGGGGTCAACCACCATATCGTCAGCCAGGCCAACCCGCTGATCACGCCTTTCGCCAGTGACGTAACTCAGCTGGCCACACCCTATGCGGCAATCCGCCGCGCCTCGGTTTCAACCGTCAAGGCTTGGCTCAACGCCAATATGCAGCTGTGGGACAAGCCGCTGTCGCTGTTCCCCCAGCTGCACAGCCTGGCGCGGATGTCGATGTCGGTGATCAATCAGGATTATTCCGGCGATATCAACATCATTCGCCCGGTCATGTTGTGGTCGCCAGCCAAGATGCTCAGCAATCTGTCGCTCGATGAAGTCACCGAACTGGTCGAGCTGGGCGAACACGCAACCTGGCCCAAGGTGGAGATGGTCCGCGTCCAGACCCGGATCAGCCAAACGCTGGAGCGGATTCTGGCCGAATATGAACATGCCGATGTGGAGCCGGCGTTTCGCGCCATGAAGAAGAAGCTGGCATGAGCGAACATCGCCTGACATTGCCCGCCAACTCATCCGGCGCGGGAGCGGCCCTGCACTGGCATCGCTGGCTGCCCGAAACCGCGCCGCGCGCCATCGTTTTACTGGTCCATGGCTATGCCGAACATCTTGGCCGGTATGAGCACGTCGCCGCTGCGCTGACCGACAAAGGTTTCGGGGTCTATGCGCTGGATCACTGGGGGCACGGCAAATCTGATGGAACACCGGGGTTTGTTCCGGCGTTTTCTGCCTTTACCGATGGGGTTGAGCTATTGTTGGCGCAGGCCGAGGCGGACCATCCTGGGCTTCCGCTGTTTCTGATCGGCCATTCGATGGGCGGACTGATAGCGCCGCTCCATCTTGCAACGCATCAGAGCCATTATGCTGGCGCAGTCTTGTCCGGCCCGGCAATTCTCGCAGCACAAGAGCCGTCGATCTTCATGATCTGGATCAGCCGGCTGCTGTCGCGGATCGCCCCGCGGCTGGGCGTTCTTCAGTTTGATGTAAATGGGGTGAGCCGCGATCCGCAGGTGGTGGCGGACTATATCGCCGATCCACTGGTCTATTCCGGCAAGATGGGAGCGCGGTTGGCCAAGGAAATGTTTGACGCGATGGCGGCAGCGCGCGCCGGGGCAGGGAATATCACTCTGCCCATGCTGCTGCTGCATGGCCAGAAAGACAGAGTTACCGCAGCCAAAGGATCGGAATATCTGAACGCTCATCTGGGCAGTGCGGACAAGACGCTCACGATCTATCCCGGCCTCTATCACGAGATTTTCAACGAGCCAGAACAGCGCGAGGTGCTGGGCGATGTGACCCGCTGGCTTGAAGCGCATTTGCCCCAAGGACTTTGAATCGATGAAACTTTTGCTGTGGATCGTGCTGGCGCTGCTGGCGGGCGGGATCGGCGCATATCTGCTGTTCCCGCGGGTGCTGTTCAACCAGATGCGCAGATTGCTGCGCCGCAAAGGCGGCTTGACGCTGAAATCGGTTAAGGTTGACGATCTGACCTGGCCCTATCTTGAGGGCGGCAATCCTGATGGCCAGGCGGTGGTGCTGGTCCACGGGTTTGGCGGCGACAAGGACAATTGGGCATTCTACGCGCCCTATATGACCGGCGAATACCGGCTGATCTGCCCCGATCTTCCTGGCTTTGGCGATAACGCCCGGCGGCTCGATATTGATCATGCCGCGACTTTGCAGGCGGCCCGTTTGCGCGATTTCCTCGATGTTCTGGGGGTGGAGAAATGCCACCTTGGTGGCAATTCGATGGGCGGTTTAATCGCGCTGCACTTTGCGCTGGAGTTCCCGGACCGGCTTCGCTCGCTGACCCTGTCCAACAATGCCGGTGTGCTTGGCCCGGGCGAAAGCAAGCTGCAGATGATCGTAGAAGCAGCAACGGGTGCAACCCCGCTGGTGCCGCGCACTCTTGCTGAGATAGACCAGTTGGCGGGCCTGGTGGTCCACAAGCAGCGCTATCTTCCAGGGCAGTTCAAAAAGGTAATGCTAGAGGAGAACCGGCCCCATCTGGCCTTGCTCGACCAGATTTTCGACCAGCTTGTCGATGAGATGCAGCATCGGCCGCTGAATGACCGCCTGGATGATGTTACCACGCCGACCCAGATCATCTGGGGCCGCCACGATCAGCTTATCGATGTCAGCTGTGCTATAGTCCAGCATGCCGGGATCAAGGGCAGCGAGCTGGTGATCTTTGAAGATGTTGGCCATATTCCGATGATCGAAAAGCCCGCCGAAACTGCGCGGCACCATCTGGCTTTCCTTGCCAAGCATTGAAATTCGCGCCAGTTTCCCGATCAGCAGCGTCAGCTGATAATGGGACCCGGGGGATTTGAAGATGATGTTGCGGGTGGCCTTGCTGGGCGGAGGAAGTTGGGGGACCACGGTCGCCTCGATGGTGTCGCGCAATGCGCCGATCACGCTGTGGGCGCGCGACGCGGCGACGGCGGACGATATCAACCACAACCGCCGCAACAGCCGCTATCTGCCCGATATTACCCTGCCCGCAGCCTTGCGCGCGACGACCGATCTGGGCGAAGCTGTGGGCAGCGCCGATGTGGTGGTGATGGGCGTGCCCAGCCACAGCTTTCGCCCTGTTCTGGAAGAGGTGGCAAAGCATATCCGCCCTTGGGTTCCGGTCATCAGCCTGACAAAAGGGCTGGAACTGGCCTCGGGAAAACGGATGTCTGAATTGATCGTCGAATGCCTGCCCGGCCATCCGGTAGGGGTGCTGACCGGCCCCAATCTGGCGCGCGAGATCATGCAGGGCCAGGCCGCCGCGACAGTCCTTTCAATGGAGGATGAGATCATCCTCAAACGGCTCCAGACCCTGTTCCATTCGGGGCTGTTCCGGGTCTACACTAATACCGATCTGATCGGTTGCGAGCTGGGCGGGGTGCTGAAAAACATCATCGCGATTGCGGTGGGGATGGGCGATGGACAAGGCGCTGGCGACAATACCCGCTCGGCGCTGATTACCCGTGGCCTCTCGGAAATTACCCGGCTGGGCGTAGCGATGGGCGGCCGGGCCGAGACATTCTCTGGCCTCACCGGGATGGGCGATCTTATCGCCACCTGCACCAGCCCGCTCAGTCGCAATCGTCATGTCGGGTTGGAACTGGGGCGGGGCCGCAAGCTG
>JANOKC010000154.1:0-6346 GCA_031419035.1 Novosphingobium sp.
TACATCATCACAACCAGGCGGATCACCTCAGGTGACGAGTTGAAATAGCGAAACGGTTTGTCGGACTTGGTCATCCACCCGATTTACCGCTTGCCTCCTCCCTCGGCAATTTTAGTCTGACAAGACCCTCGCGCGGTTGTAACGTTGAACCTGACCAATGCATAAGGAGATACCTATTATGTCCGCCAATTTCCGTCTCACGTCGCTTGCACTGGCATTGGTAGCCAGCGCTGCGCTGTCTGCCTGTGCCAGCAAGGCACCCAAGCAGCTTCCGCCTGATCCCGGCGGCGCGGCCTCCACCGATACATCGCAAGGGACTTTGCAGGGGGCAGTGCCGGGCAGTCAGGCAGATTTTGTCGTCACGCTGATGGGCCAGGATGCGATCTACTTTGATACTGACCGCTATAATATCGATTCTGCGGACATGACGGCGCTGGCTGCGCAGGCGCAGTGGCTGCAAAAGTATCCGGCCAAGAACGCTACTGTCGAAGGACACTGCGATGAACGCGGCACCCGCGACTACAACCTTGCGTTGGGAGAGCGGCGCGCCAATGCGGCGAAGAATTATCTGGTCAGCCAGGGCGTTGATGCCGCGCGGCTCGCCACAGTCAGCTATGGTAAAGAACGTCCCCTGGCACTGGGCAGTGACGAATCAAGCTGGGCCAAGAATCGTCGCGCAGTGACCGTTACGATCGATTAAGGGTCAGCGCAGGCTTGGCAGGAATGAGGTTGCCGTTGGCAGCTGGGTCGATGCTTTGATAGCGATTGGCGCAGAAGCCCCTGCGGCCAAGCTATCCACCGATGCATCGCTGAACAGCGCGAAAGCCGACATGGCTATCACTGAAAGGGCCGAAGACAGGGCGAGTTGCTTGCTCATCATAGGTTCAATCCTGGAATTGGTAACACCGGTTATAAGAAGTCGTACCAAATTTTGCAATGCAGCATTGCCAAATGAAACTTAATATTTCGTATTTTTTTCAGGCAGCTTGCGTTGAGGCCCCAAACCCGCATATCGGGGCGCGATGAGCCGTGTCCGCAGATCTGATAATTGGGGTTTCCCGCGATGGGGCGGCTATGCTGGCGCGCGCGACGCGGTAACCGTGCGGCTATGTGATCGTCACCTCTGCACCGACCCGGGGATTTGCCCCGCACCCAAAACGCCCAATAACCCCGATCGCTGGTATTTCTGTCAGCGCCACGCGGCTGAATACAATCAGGGTTGGGACTATTTTGAGGGCTTGAACAAAGAAGAGGCTGCCGAGCGCGAGGCCAGTGAAACCCGCGACAACTCAGGCTACAAGGAAGCTGCGCATTATGGCTGGGGCGGATCGGGCGATGGAACCCGCAACCGTGACGAGTTGCGGGCGCTCGAATTGCTCGACCTGACGCCGGACGCAGATTTTGATGCAATCAAGAAAAGTTACCGAACAAAGGCGAAGATAGTCCATCCCGATCTTCGCCCTGGGGATGATGATGCGGCAAAGGCCTTTCAGGCGCTGCAATTGGCTTATGAAGTGCTGCGCGCCGCCGAAGAAAGGCGTGAGTGGAAGGGTTAGGTTTCGGACCTTGGTGAAGTAGCCGCTCCATTGCCACCTTCCCGGATCATCGCTAGCATCCAAGCGCATAGCCAAAAAGGCTGGGACGATGCGGGGGTTTGTTTCGATGGGTCGCAACTTCTTTCAGCCTGGGGGGAAAGCCTTGACCAGCGACGCAGTTGAAGCATCCAGCACCGTACCCGTGACGCAAGCCGCGCGGGTCGAATCGCTCGACATATTGCGGGGGATCGCCGTGTTCGGCATCCTGATGATGAACATCACCGCTTTTGGTCTGTTGTTCCAGGCCTATGATAATCCGTTGGCCGATGGCGGTGCCACCGGGCTCAACCTGCTGGCTTACAAGATCATCAACGTCGGTTTTGAGGGTACCATGCGAGGGATATTCTCGCTGCTGTTCGGAGCCGGCATCGTGCTGCTGACCGAACGGATGGAGCAGGCTGGTGCCGGGCTTATGGCTGCTGAAATCCATTTCAGGCGGATGCTGTGGATGATGCTGGCCGGGATCATCCACTGGACGTTGATGCTGTGGATCGGGGAAATCCTGTTTGCCTATTCGCTATGCGGGATGTTGTTGTTCGCGCTGCGCAAGCTGCCAGTGCGGACCCATCTGAAGATCGGCGGAATTCTGATCCTGCTGGCGGCGCTGTTTTCGGTCGCTGACCATCAATCAGTGATCGGAGCCGAGGCCGCAGCCAGTTCGGCACAGCAGGCCAAGACCAGCGGCGCCAAACTGACCACCGAACAAGACGAAGCGATCGAGAACTGGGACGATGTTCTCTCGCACCGGATGCCCGATATCGAGGCAATCCAAGAGCAGCGTAGCTGGCACTCGGGATCTTATGGCAATGCGGTTTCCGGCCAGCTTCCGGACAGCTATCGGTTCCAGTGGATCGGTGCCCCTCCGGGATTGCTGTTCGATATGATCCCGTTCATGCTGATCGGTATGGCCTTGTTAAAGCTGGGCGTATTGGGTGCGGGCCTTTCGGAGCGGACCTACCTGCTGATGGCTCTGGGAGGATATGCAATAGGCATTCCGCTGGGCATCTATGAGCTGGATATCGTCCTTACCGACAATTTTTCGGCGCTGTCAGCCAGCGAGGCAAATCAGACCTATCAGATCAGCCGTCTGGCGATGGTGATCGGGCATCTGGGTCTGCTGCTGCTGTTCATCCGCTCTGGCGTGTTCGGCTTACTTCAGCGTGCACTGGGGTCAGTCGGCCAAATGGCGCTGACCAACTATCTGATGCAGACCATCATCTGCACAATATTGTTCTACGACTTCGGCTTTGGACTTGGCCTGTTTGGCCAGTTTGAGCGCTATCAGCTTTACGGCGTAGTTGGCACCATCTGGCTGATCGAACTGGTGTGGAGCCCTCTGTGGCTGGCCCGCTTCCGCTTTGGGCCGTTTGAATGGCTGTGGCGCTCGCTGACTTACTGGAAGTGTCAGCCGATGCGGATTTAGGCTGCGGGTCGCCTCAGCCGTTTGATCGTGGCAGAAAACGTAAGCACTGTGCGGCCATCGTCGCTGATGATCCCGCGCACGAACACAAGGCTGCCCCCGGCGTAGACAACTTCGCCGCGCGCCAGCAGCAACTTGCCCGGCTGCGCGGCTCCGACGAATTCGCAGTTCATTGTTACTGTCACGCCGTGGACTGCTGTCTCCATCCCGCCCGCGATCATGAACAGGGCAAAATCGGCGAAAGTCATCAGAGCCCCGCCATGGATGCTGCCACCGCCATTGCAATTCTTGGTTTCGGGCAGGAATCCGCAGAGGATGCCGCCGTCCTCTGGTTTGCAGTAAAATGGTCCCGCCAGCTCTTCGAAACTGTCAACCGGCTCCCAGTGATACCAGCCTGCCCAGGGGCCAGCGGCAACCGGGCTGAGGCCGGGACGCAGTGGTGATTGATCGGGCTGGAGCTTGTCGTGGGGCATTTCGGACATGGCGACCTATCAGCAGAAAGGCCGCCCCACTGCAAGGAACTCTCACCTACTCAGTCAGCGCAGCGCGGTAATCCCCCAGACCACCCCGACTAGCAGGAACACCCCGGCAATATCCAGTAGCAACCCGGCGCGCACCACCCGGGGCATGGCGATATGCCCGGTAGCCCAGGCAATAGCGTTGGGTCCGGTGCCCGAGGGCAGCATGAAGCCCCAACTGGCGGCGAGCGCAGCGGGTAACGCGAGCAAGATCGGGTCTGCCCCCAGCGCGAAAACCAGCGCGCCAACCACCGGCATGATCCCGCTGGCTGCGGCGACGTTGCTGGCAAATTCTGTCACCAGCACCACAAATCCGACCAGCATCAGCGCGACAATCGGTAGAGGCACGGACTTGAGCGGCAGCAGCATCAGCCCGAGCCAGTCGGCCAGGCCTGATGCAGTCATGCCCATCGCCAGGGCGAGGCCCCCGCCGAACATCAGTACGACATCCCAGGGCGCGCGATTTGCTTCGTTCCAGTTCAGCATCTTGCGGCCGGTTCCGTCGGGGATCACGAACAATGCAAGCCCAGCGATAGCTGCAATGGTCCCGTCAACCAGACTATCCTTGGGGAAATAGCCGGCGGTGATCGGCAGCGTCACCCAGGCCAGCACGGTCAGCACGAAAACCGGGACCAGACGCTTTTCTGGGACCGACCAGGCCGGACTTTGTGCGATCGAGGCGCGGGCGGCGACGGGATCGAAGCGGTCTTCGTGCAGATGCTGGACGCGGGCGATGATCAGCGCCGCCAGGGGCACGGCAAGGATGACGATGGGGATGCCGTAGAGGCTCCACTCGGCAAAGCTGATTTTCACTCCAAGGCTCTTGTCGAGGAGTCCGGCAGCAATCGCATTGGTGGGTGAGCCGACCATGGTGCCAAGCCCGCCGATCGAGGCGGCAAAGGCAATTCCCATCGGCAGCGCGCCGCCAATCCCAAGTGTTTCGCCTTGTTTGACCCCGCCCGAAGCCAGCATCGCCAGCGCCATCGGCATCATGATCAGCGCGGTTGAGGTGTTGGAAATGAACATCGAAATCAGCGCGGTGGCGCTCATCACCGCCAGCAGCAATTGCCAGCTCTTGGTTCCCGCCAGTCCGAGAATCGCATGGGCAAGCCTGCGGTGCAGCCCGGTCCGCTCGATCGCCAGCGCGAGGAACGCTCCGCCCAGGAACAGGAACATGATCGGCGAATAATAGGCCGCAGCGGTTTTGTTGGCATCGGCCACGCCGATCAACGGCAGAACCAGAAAGGGTAGGAAGGCCGTGGCCGAAAGCGGCAAAGCCTCGCTCATCCACCATGCCGCCATCCACCAGACGAGGCCCGCGGTGGACCAGGCCGTGTGGGGCATCCCGGCGGGCGGGGCGAGAAGCTGCGTGAGCAGGAACCCGGCGATACCCAGCCAGAAGCCGATGCGGCGTGCAGACATTTCGATTCCCCTTGGCGCGGTTCCGCCTCGCGCCTAGCCTTATCGCCGCAGCAGCGAAAAGAAAGGCCGACATGGCGAACAATGTGACGGGCAAAGTGCTTGGGATCGGCGGACTATTCTTCCGGGCCCGCGATCCCGATGCGCTGAACACCTGGTACCGCGATATGCTGGGTGTGGGAGCAGGCTGTTCGGGCACCGACGAACCCGCTGGTGAATGGACCTGGAGTGCTGCTGGCGGCGATACGGTATTCGCCCCGTTCGCGCTGGATACCGACTACTTCGCCGCCGACAAAGCCTTCATGATCAATTTTCGGGTCAGCGGCCTGGATGCGCTGGTGGCGCGGCTTGCCGGGGCAGGAATTGCGGCGGAGCTCCGCGCCGAATGGGACGACCCTGCCGTCGGCAGATTCGCCCGGATTCACGACCCGGAAGGCAATGGCATCGAATTATGGGAACCATCTACAACTTAGCGATTTTGTCAGAATTCAGACTATTTTCTGCGTTGTTGGAGCGCTTCGATGCTCATTAAGACGAGCAAGGAACTCAGAAAAAAGCCTGTTGCCAGCCAGTAGAGCCAGGCTTGCAAGCCAGCCTCATCGATATGATTGAACCAATATCCGAACTGAATGTAGGCTCCGGCTTCGGGTGTAAGGGCAAGATTTGATTTCGCACCGAGGCCTATTGCTCCGCTTAAGAGCGTCACAGTAAACAAAAGACGCTGCACTCGGTCAAGCCGTTGCGATCTCAATATATTACTCCGACGCGAAGCATCCTACTTTGGTGACAGCACCATCAGCATCTGGCGGCCTTCCATGCGTGGCCAGGCTTCGACCTTGGCAACCTCGGCGATGTCGTCCTGGACCCGCTTGAGCAGATTCATGCCGAGCTGCTGGTGTGAAAGTTCGCGGCCACGAAAACGGAGCGTGATCTTGACCTTGTCACCCTCGTCGATGAAGCGGCTTACGCTGCGCATCTTCACATCGTAATCGTGATCATCGATATTGGGGCGCATCTTGATCTCTTTGATCTCCTGCGTCTTCTGCGATTTGCGCGCCAGATTAGCCTTTTTCTGCGCCTCGTAGCGGAACTTGCCAACATCGAGGAACTTGCACACCGGCGGATCAGCGTTGGGCGATACCTCAACCAGATCAAGGCCAACGCCGGCGGCCTGTTCAATCGCCTCGCGGGTGTACATCACGCCGATATTCTCGCCGGTTTCGTCGATGACGCGAACTTTGTCAGAGGTGATCATGGTATTGAAGCGCGGCCCGCTCTTGACGGGGGGCTGCAGCATACGCCGGGGTGGGGGTGCTATAGTAGAATCTCCTGAAATTGAACTCTGCGCGCGTCCTTAGTGGGAATCGCGCGGCGGGGGAAGGGGGTTAGGCTGC
>JANOKC010000155.1:0-17469 GCA_031419035.1 Novosphingobium sp.
CGGCCAACTTTGAAGCCAAGACGAGCTATGCCTTCACGGTCACCGCGACCGACAATGGTATCCCCGGGTCCGCCACTCCGACCCTTTCAGCCAGCCAAGCGGTTGTGCTTTCGGTCACCAACGTGAACGAAGCGCCAGTGATCACCTCGGCTGCGACCGCTTCGGTTCTGGAAAACGCAGCGGCCTCAACGGTGGTTTACACCGCGACGGCAACCGATGTGGATGCCTCGACAGTGCTGACCTACAGCCTCTCGGGTGCGGATGCAGCATTGATGACCATCAACAGCGCAACCGGCGCAGTCACACTCAATGCCTCGGCCAACTTTGAAGCCAAGACGAGCTATGCCTTCACGGTCACCGCGACCGACAATGGCATCCCCGGGTCCGCCACTCCGACCCTTTCAGCCAGCCAAGCGGTGACACTCACAGTGACCGACCAGATTGACCTGGCCAATCTTGACCAAGGCAACTTCGGTGGGGTCGTCACACTCAATGCTGGTATTCAGGCGGTGGGTGAGACGAACACCAATTTCCAATTCACGGACACGAGCGCTGCTGAAAGCAATGTTGAAATCACAAATTTCACCTCGAATGATTTCCTCTTCTTCACTGGGCTGGATCCCGATGACTACACCTTCATCAATGACGCTGGTAATCTCTCGATCACACGTCTCGACGATAATTTTGCTGTCAACTCGATCGTTCTCCTTGGTGCAATCGATCCAGGGGCGACCGTCTTTGATGAGGCAACAGCCGACGCTGCCCTTGACGCTGCGCTAGGTGCTGCAAATTACCTGCGCGGTTCAGCAGTGGCGGCAAACGTCACTCTTGTTGGCACGACAACCTCCAATGCTTCGGGCGTGTCCGCGACCTTCCTCATCGACGGGGATGCTGACAATGATTTGGTTATCAACAACTTCCGCAACGATGACCGGATCAGCTTCGCCAATGCTAATCCCGGCGACATCAGCTTTTCGGCGGACGCCGTCGATCCAGGTGACCTGCGGATTGATTATTTCGATGTTGACACGGGCAAGATTACAACCATCATCTTGAACGATGTTCTTAACCCGGCCGATCCTACACCGCCCTTCGACTATGATTCGGCACAGCAAGAACTGGGCTTCGACTTCTTCCAATTCGCATAAACCTAGACATTAAACATCCACTCGATTTGCTCGAGAACTAAGGGGTAAAATAAAATGGCACGTGTAACACTTGCAAGCGGCGAAACCATCACCGTCGGCGGCACTACCGAGATTTTTGGTACGGCAGGCGTCCAGTCAGTCACTGTAATCGACGGATCGGTTGTCACCTTCCGCAGTGGCTTTAACTCTGGCGGCGATGCCATTCGCCTCACCGGCACAGCGTCGGACTTCGTCGTTTCCCGCTCAGGCTCAAACGTTATCCTGACCAGCTCGATCGACGGAATTTCCGTCACGATCCCGGTTGGCACGACAGCCAACACCATAGTATTTGACAACGGCGATACGCGATCGCTGGTTATCAATGGCCTTGGTCAATATGTTTTGGGCGCGCAGGTAATCGGCACGGTCGCCGCCGCTGTGACGGCAGGCCCCGGCACCTACACGGTGGCAGGTGATGCTGCCCAGCATATCGAAGGCACTGCCTATACCTTCACCGTTACCCGCACTGACACGTCCAGCGCTGAATCGCTGACCTATTCGGTTGGCGGCAACACCAATGGCGGGACTGTCAACGCCGCAACGGCCGGGACCGATTTCACGGCTGCTGGCAGTACCATCAACTTTGCTGTCGGTGTCGCTACAGCGGTTATCACCGTAAATCTTAACGTTGATAATGCTGTCGAGGGAATCGAAGGCCTTGGCGTTCAGGTTTTCAAGGGCGCCCAGCAGGTCGCCACAACCACTGGCCTGATTGCCGATGCCAACAATGTTGGGCAGACCTTTGTTCTGACCACTGGCATCGACCGCGTGGGCAACGGCGTCCCCAGTGACCTCATCGGCTCCGAAGGAAGCGCCAGCACCGTCGGCAACGACCGTATTCTGGGCACCAACGGCACCGGATTTCTGAACCTCCTGGGCACCGTTAACATTTTCGATAATATCAATGCCGGCGCCGGCAACGATAGTTTCGAAGTGCTCGATAATGGAGCCCCCTTCACATCTGCTCCCAGCTTCACCAATGTAACTGTCGCGAATGTCGAAAATTTTGAATATACCTCACTCCGCGGCCTAGCTGGTGGTTCCTTGAACACGTCAGGCTGGACGGGTCTTCAGACGCTTATCGTTCAAGTCGTCTCGAATAGCGCACAAACAATAACCTCATCCACCGCGATGACCGACATGCTCATTACCAACGCTGGTGACGGCGATGTGAATGTAAATGGCGGCGCTGGCGGGTTAACGATTAATGCATCGACGGATGGCAATGTTAATGTTGGCCAGACTGGGACCAATAATGTTTTTGCCGCGATAACGGTGAATGGCGGAGATGATATCGCCATCACCGACACTGGCAATCAAGAGCTGGCCACCATCAATCTCAACGGGTTCGATGATGATGCCAATTTGTTTGGCTCCGCCATCGCGACGGTCAATGTCAGCAATCTCTCCGGGGGCTCGTTCTACCGCGACGTCAACATTTCAGCCTCAAATCCAACCGTCAATCTGACCGGTATCAGCGTCGGCGATCTTGATGTTACGGCGTCGAACAATCTGATTGTGAATGCAGATGGCAACTCCATCTCCGGACTGGATGATCTGACTGCGAACGGATCGAATGCTACAGTTAACTCGACCAATGGCTATCTGTACTTCGATGATCTGAACGTTAATGGGGTTGGTGCAACAGCCACACTTAATGATATGGGTGGTGGTTTTAGCTTTGATCTTGTGCAGGGTTCTGATCTGCGTGATGTCAACATCAATCTCACCAACGGATGGCAAGCCTATATCAATACCATTGATGGCTCCAATGCAAACAACCTGACAATTGACATCACCGACGCTGGTTATGCGTATATTGGTACCGTCGTGGAGGCAGGCGGCCCGTCCGGCACGACCATCACCGCAACAAACGCTGGCGGCGTCTATGTCGACAACCAGCTGGGCAACAACACCCAGTTCAATGGCTCAGGCGATACCGGTAGCGATTTTCTCCAATTTGGCGCATCGAACCGGGCCAACAGCTTCGGCGGTGGCGACGATAATGTCACGCTCAACAGCGCTACACTGGGTGTGAACGGTTCGCTCGATGGCGGTGCTCAATATGACCGTCTCCGCATGGAATCGAATAACGCGGCGTCCTTCACCAGCGTGGCAACGGCCACTTCCAATTTTGAGGAGCTGGTGCTTACGTTCCAGGCAATTGGCAAGACCGATACCATCAACCTCGCCAACGCCGGCTTCAGCGGCAATCTGACCAACGTCGTTTCGTTTATTGGACCCGCTGCGCCGGTTACCGAAGTGGTCAATGTCAGCTTCAACGGTGTTGCAACTTCGACTGACCAGGTCACCTTCCAAGGTGAAACGGTAAACTTCGTTGACAACAGTACACCTGCAATGATGGCTGCCGCCTTTATTGCGCAGACTGGTGGATCGACAACCAACTGGACATCATTCGTCAATCTGGGCGGCGGTGTCGTGCAGATGACCCGTGTTGGTTCAGGTTTCGCCACGGATCTCACCGCGGGCGCTTTCACATTCACGGACGCGCAAACAGTCGGTAAGCCGACCCTGGAGACGATAAGCCTCCTTCTGCCAAACAACCCGGACAATGTGGATGATGGCAACGCTCCAGTGACAGGCGTCACCGAAGTGTTCCAGCTGACGCTGACTTCGGCAACGGTACTTGGTGGTGAAACAGTCACGATCACCGGATCCACCGGTGGGGCTCATTCCTTTACCTTTGCGCCACCTGCGCTAGGCGGAAACTTCACTCAGGCTGGCGGAGCCTTGGCGGATGCAGTCCGGGATGCCGCGAATGCGGATCCAGACTTCTCCGCCCTTTGGACGGCTACGGTAGTCGGTCAAAATGTTGTGTTCACAGCAAGTTCACCCGGTGCACGGGCTGATCTTGTCCTTAGCGGCACCGGTCTCGATGCGCTGGATACTTACAGCTTCGCTGCAACCACGCAGGGTGTAACGGCGATAGCTGGTGATGACGAGGACGCCTTCTTTGTCCTTGATGGCTTCGCTACTGGCAATGACACACTGACGTTTGACAACATCACAGTGACCTTTACCGGTGCTGAAGCCAACCCCACCGCACTGCGCAATACGTTCATCAGCCAGTACAATGCAGAAGCAGGCCGGACTTATAACGCCTCGGCTGGACTGGGTGGAGTGGTAATTCTACAATCGATTGCAGATGCTAATCTAGCCCCCCTAACCGCGGCGAACTTTGTGTTCGGTGATGACACTAACATCGGGACCCCATCAGTCGGTGTCACCGTTACAACCCAGGGTTCGACCAGTTCGGTGGTGCTCAACAACTTCACCTCCGGCGCTACGCTGACACTCGAGTCGCCGAACGGCACGCACACTGTCAATCTGAATACCAATACAGCCGCTGATGTGTTCAACCTGAACCTATCGACCGATGGCAATCACGGTTCGGTGACTGCGCCGAACTTTGAAACCGTTAATATCAATACTAGCGGCAACTTTGCCGGCGGTACTGATACGCTTGTCCTGAGTGATGCCGCTGCAAAAACAATTACCATCACAGGAACAGACGGGCTGACGCTTGATACCGACAGCACGGTCATTCAGACCCTGAATGCCAGCGGGCTGAGCGCTAAGCTGACTTGGACAGCCGACGCCAATACGGCCAATCCGATCACTATCTCGACCGGCACTGGCGGTAGTGATGTTGATCTGAGCGCGATCACGCTTTCCGGTCTGGCACCGATTGTCTTCCTCGGTGGTGCAGGGGCTGATGAGGTGACTTTGGGTAATATCGGAACTGCCCGGGCGACCATCACTCTTGGTGGCGGTCTGGATGTGGTGAACGTCGGAGTTGGCGATGGTGGTAATGACTACAGCACGATCACTGACTTTACCTCGAGCGCATTGTCACTTTCCAAGGACGTCCTACACTTCGACGCGGCTGGTTCGTTTGTGGCCCTTCGTGACCAGACACTTGAGCCAACCGCAACCTTCCAGGATTATCTGGACCAGGCGGCAAATGCTGCGGCAGACGGCAAGGTGCACTGGTTCGCTTGGCAAGGTGATACCTATGTGGTGCAAAACAACAGCAACGCAGCGGAATTTGAAGATGGGGTTGATGTGATTATCAAGCTCACCGGTGCGATCGATCTCACGGCGGCTAACGTGGCCTTTGCGTGATCCAAATACCAATCAAACTATGATTCCTTAATTGGAATTTAGAACCCCCGCATTTCTAGCAAATGCGGGGGTTTTATCTTGCCACCCAGGCTACCCGGTGGCAGGGCGTGCACGCACTTGATTGCTCCCTCAACTGCTGTCCGCTTGGAGCAGAGGTAAGGGTGATTGGAGAAATTTGCTGCTCAGCGAGCCATAGGAAAAGTTGATTATGTTGATTGAAGGATTGGGCTCGACGTCAGTCGCGAATGGCCTGGTCAGGATCGAGGTCCTGTATCGTGACGCAAAGGGTGAGGACATCCGAGGGGAAGATCTGGTTATCCCGCTCAACCGGATCCAGATAGTTGCCGATACACTAGAAGCACTGGTCAAGAAGCTTGATCAAGCTATCGCTGCGGGTCCAGCGCAGTCGACCGATCTTAATTGAGGCCAGGGACCATTGCATTCAATTGGGAGTGACAAGCAGCTTTAGTTCACGCAGCAGATCCTGACATAAAGCCAGAATTGGCGGAAACAGCCTTGTCGACCATGCACAATCGGTGGTGTAACCGCGGTAGCCATCACTCGGTTCTGTTCACCCAAGGGTCAGCAAGACCCGGCTCTAGAGGCGAACTCTAACCCGCCCCGGAGCAAGGAGGGGGTCGCCGAGAACTTGCGAGATAGTTTCGTTTCAGCTAGCCAATCCCCAACGGATGATCCAGCGCGCACCAAAATCTGATAACTGATTAATCGGGCAGGAATAATGCACAACAAACACCGGCTAGCATCAATCATCGCGGCGGTAATGATAGCGCATACCCCAGGCCAGGCGGCAGAGGGTAATGCTGCCTACGGCCCACCCAAGCCAGAAGAAATCGCTACAACGATAGCCGTTCCTTTGGAGACACCGCCAGGGCTGCCTCCGGCGCTGGTGCAGGCGACTGAGATTGCTACGCGAAACTATCCTACAATCAAGCGATCGACGTCCGAACGCAATGCGCGAAAGTCTGAGTTGCGGGGCGCAAAGTGGCTTAGCTTCCCCAGCGTCTCCGTGGAAGCGCTTGCGCTCACCGGTGGAAGTTCAAACGTCAATGGCAATGGAGCTGCCGCCAATCTGGTGTTGGAGCAGCCGCTTTGGGCTGGCGGCAAGATCGCCGGAACGATTGGGCGGGCAAAGGCAAGTTTGCTCGCAAGCAACAGCGCGATCAGAGAGACAGAGCTCGAGATAGCTCTGCGAACAGTACAAACGTACTATGAGCTTGCACTTGCCAGCAAGCGGAGTGTGATTCTGATGGCAAGCCTTGATGATCATCGCGAACTTCTTGGAACGATTGGACGCAGGGTTGACCAAGAGGTTTCCCCGCGAGCTGATCTCGAACTGGGCAAGTCGCGAACCGCGCAGATCGAACAAGAGCTGGCTGGGGTTGAAGGCCAGCGGGCTACCAGCTATAGCCAATTACTTGAATTGATCGGTTCGGAATCAATTGAGCTGGGTAATGTACCGGCGTTTGATCCGGCGCTTACGGTTGGAGAATCCAGCGAGATTGTTGCCCTTACATTGGCGTGTAGTCCAACGCTTGAGCGCCTCGGTTACGAGCGATTGGCGGCAGAGGCCGACAGGAAGATCGCCAGAGGCGCACTTTTTCCGCAACTGGTTGTCCAGGCTTCACACAATGAGATAACTGGCAGCCGCGCGGGATTTGCGTTAAGACTCCAGACTGGCAATGGCTTGTCTCAATTCTCAGCTGTCAGCACCGCCGAATCTAAAATTGAAAGCGCCAGTTTCGCTATTTCAACAGCTCAACGCGAAATTCGCGAACAAGTCCGCGTTGACGTCCTAAGCTATGAGGCTGCCCGAAACAGAATTGAATCCGGCGGGCGGGCATCCACTTCATCCACTCTTGTAACAGAATCGTACAAGCGGCAGTTTATTGCCGGTCGCAGAACATGGCTCGATGTGATGAACGCCGTAAGAGAAGCTATGAGTTCCCAATTGAGCGAAGCCGAAGCTGAGATTACAGCGATGGCAGCGGCAACAAAAATAACACTGCGGACCTGCGCCTGGCAACCAGCTGGTTTGAAGCAAGAGCAGGTGGACTGATTGAGATGAGTGAAACAGCGTCAATTTTTGAGGTTCTGGAGCTGCTGGCTCAGAGCAAGGGCATTGCACTGGCCCCGAACTGGACAGATGATATCGACCCCCATGAACTAGAGGGTGGGGCTACAGATATCGCGCAGGTCTGCGCCAAAGGCGGCTGGCCGGTCCCCGTCCCTCTCCATGGCCGCCCGCGCCCCGATCAGTTGCCCCTTATCGTTCTGGATCGTGAGCTAGGCTGGGTCGTAGCGGAGCAGTGGGAAAATGACTCACAGATCAGATTGTCAGGCCTGCATCTGCCGCTGCTAAATTATGAATCCGAGCATGTATTCTTTGATGTGACGTTTCCTGACCCGCTCCGGGGTGAGGTGGTGCCCAAGGCCATATCCGTTTTCTGGCGCGCCATAATGCGCCGAAAGCACGTCCTTGTTACAGCTGGAATTGCGACAGTATTCGTTAATCTGCTAGCGCTGGCGACCTCTCTCTACTCCATGCAGCTATTTGACCGGGTCATCCCGCTGGCAAGCTATTCGACTTTATTTGTTCTAACTGTTGGGGCTGTGATCGCTCTCATTTTGGACTTCATATTGCGGACCGCCCGGTCACTAATGATCGAGCGCGAATCAGCTGAAATCGACGCTGAGGTCTCGGAATACTTTTTCGCCCGATCGCAAGCAGTTCGGCTCGACGCCCGCCCGCCAGGGGTAGGGACAATGGCGGCGCAATTGCGCGGACTCGAGCAGGTTCGTGGATTGATGTCATCGGCCTCGCTATTCCTATTGGCCGACCTTCCCTTCGCAATCATCTTCATTATTTTTATCGCCAGCATCGGCGGCGTGGTTGCAATCGTGCCGATCCTCAGCTTGCCTATCGCATTGGTGATGGCGCTTATTTTAGCGCGAATGATCAGGACCGGCACTGACAGAGCCCAGGTGAGTGGCAATCGCAAAAATGGCTTGCTGGTAGAATCGCTGGACGCTGCCGAGACCGTGAAAGCAAATCGCGGCGGATGGTTCATGCTCGGTCGATGGAATCGTCTGGTTCGGGAAGTTCATCATTACGAAGACCCCGTAAAGAACACGTCGGCTGTCGCGAATTCGCTATTTTCGAATTTGCAGCAGTTGGCGTATGTCGCCCTGATGGCGGTTGGCGCCATTGAAGTCGGCCAGGGAAACATGACCGCAGGCGGCCTCCTTGCTTGTTCGATTATTGCGGGCCGGATCAATGGGCCGCTGGTGGCGATGTTGCCCAACTTTATTGTGCAGTGGGGCTATTCGCGCTCCTCGCTTCGGGCATTGGACAGTATCCTATCACTTCCCTTGGATCGAACCTCTGGTGAGATTGCATTGCGGCCTGAAAATATGTCTGGGCCGTTGCAAGCCGATGGGATCCGTTTTGCCTATCCAGGAGCGCGCGAGGGTCTCGAATTATCAAAATTGGAAATTCGTCCGGGCGAGCGGGTTGCGATAATTGGGGGAATTGGGTCTGGAAAAACCACATTGTTGCGAATTCTGGCCGGCATTTACCACCCTCAAGCCGGTTCAGTAAAACTCGGCGGCCTTGATATGGCGCAGCTAGCGGAAGATGTCTTGAGGCGTCATGTTGGCTATCTTCCGCAAGACTTCCGGCTCGTCAACGGAACATTGCGGGAAAATCTGCTCATGGGCCTTGGTGGTTCCAGCGATGATGCGGTACTGGCTGCTTTGCAAAGGACCGGTCTCGATCAGGTCATCGCGTCACATCCGATGGGGATGGACCTGCAGATTCAGGAAGGCGGGAGAGGGTTGTCGGGAGGTCAGAGGTGCCTGGTCGGCATTACAAGACTGCTGATGGCAAATCCGTCAGTTTGGCTTCTCGATGAACCTACCGCCAATCTCGATCAAAATTCAGAGGGCGCCATCTTGAGCGCTTTGGATAAGGCTGTGGTTCCCGGACACACGCTGGTTTTCGTCACGCATAAATTGCAGCTACTGCCAGCATTTCATAGAGTTATCGTGATGGATAAAGGACGGATAGTGCTTGATGGACCGTCAGCAGATGTTCTTGCGCGGATCCAGGCTAAGCCCGACGCTCCGTCAAAAACCGTCGCATCAAGAACCATTTCGCCAGTTGCCGGCGGGGCTTCGAGATGAGCCAGAATTTGAAAGATAAGTCAGATGTTTAAGTCTTTTCGTCCGGCGACTTGGATTGTTGGGGCCATTGGCCTTCTGCTTGTTTCAGTAGTGGCATGGTCGCTGTGGGCCGAACTTGATCAAATCACCCGTGCTCCGGGCAAGGTAATTCCAATTGGGCGGGTGCAGATTGTCCAAAGTGCAGACGGGGGAGTGATCGAGCAGATCAACATTAAAGAAGGTGATTTGGTCAAGCGCGGGCAGCCGCTCGTTGTTCTGGACAAGGTCAAACTGCAAGCAGCTGTAGATGAGTCACGAGCTAAGGTTGCCGCGCTGAAGAGTCAGAAAGCGCGTATAGATGCCGAACTGTTCGACAAGCCGCTCCAGTTCCCGCAAGATATTACTACATTTTCAGATTTCACCGCCAACCAGCGGGAACTGTACGAGCGCAGAAGGTATTCTATTCAATCTGAGCTGACCAATCTCCGGGCTATGAAATCCTTGATGCAGCAAGAGCTTAACCTGAATTTGCCACTCCTGGCCAGTGGAGATGTCGCACGTTCTGAAATCATACGAATGCAGCGTGGAATCGTGGATGTCGACGGCCAGATGGCAAGCAAGCGCGCAAAGTACATTCAGGATCTACAGACCGATTATGCCAAGACCGAAGAGGATTTGGTCACTGCAGAGCAGATTTTTGCCCAGAGGGCTGATTCCCTGCAATCAGCAGTTCTAGTAGCTCCAACAGATGGAATTGTTAAGAACGTTCGACTTACTACCGTTGGCGGCGTCCTACGTCCAGGCGACGAGGTCCTGCAAATTGTACCAACAGGCGAGAGATTGATTGTCGAAGCTCAAATCACACCACGTGACATTGCTTTTGTAAAAATCGGCCAGACTGCTTCAGTGAAATTTGATACTTATGATTCAAGTATCTATGGTTCTGGAAATGGCAAAGTCACCTATATAAGCCCTGATACTCTGAGCGAGCAGCGTCCTGATGGGACGTCAAATGTGTATTACAGAGTTGATCTGGAAGTGAACATACAAAGTATGCGATCTCAAAAAGCCAATGAGGTGATCGCTATCCAGCCCGGGATGACTCTAACTGCCGAGATAAAAACCGGTGCATCAACAGTGTTTCGGTATCTAACCAAGCCGATAATGAAAACTGTGTCGGAATCATTGAATGAGCGATGATATATAGAAATTTGAGCCCCCTTTTGGGAGGGGCTTGACGTCCCCCTGCTAGTAAAATTCACCGCAGGTTGATATTAGCTCAGCGCAATATCAGGCGCATCTTCTTGCTTCATGCCGATAACGTTATAGCCCGCATCAACATGGTGGACCTCGCCGGTAACCCCTGATGCCAGGTCTGACAGCAGATACAGCGCGCTGCCGCCAACGTCCTCGATCGTCACATTGCGGCGCATCGGCGCGTTGAGCTCGTTCCATTTCAGAATATAGCGGAAATCGCCGATCCCGCTGGCGGCCAGTGTCTTGATCGGGCCCGCGGAAATCGCGTTGACCCGGATATTGGCTGGGCCCAGATCATTGGCGAGATATTTGACGCTGGTTTCCAGCGCTGCCTTGGCCACGCCCATCACATTGTAATGTGGAATGACTTTTTCAGCGCCATAATAGCTTAGCGTCAGGATCGAACCGCCAGCTTCGGGCATCATGGCGGCAGCACGCTGGGTCACAGCAACCAGGCTGTAGGCCGAGATATTCATGGTCATCAGGAAGTTTTCGAGGCTGGTATCAACATATTTCCCGCGCAGCTCTGCCTTGTCCGAAAAGCCGATCGCATGAACCACAAAATCAATCACTGGCCAGCGCGCAGCCAGCGCAGCAAAGGCCCGGTCCAGCGCGCCCATTTCAGACACATCGCAATCGATCAGAAAATCGCTGCCAAGGCTCGCCGCCAGCGGGCGCACCCGCTTTTCCAGCGCCTCCCCCTGAAACGAAAACGCCAGCTCCGCCCCGTGCTCCGCCAGCTTCTGCGCAATTCCCCACGCCAGCGACTTGTCATTGGCCAGCCCCATGATCAGGCCGCGCTTTCCCTGCATCAATCCCGTCATTACTGTTCATTCCCGCTTGTTTGTTGGTGGCCGCCAGTTTGATGAGGATGGTGCCCGGTCATATCGCTTTCTTCAGGCGTAACAGCCAGCGCCGCATTCAATTCCGCCCCCACAACCATACCTAGTCCGACCAGCCAGAAAAAGAAAAGCGCGATCATCACCCCTGCCAGACTTCCATAGGTCAAATCATAGGTGAAAAACCGCGCTAAAACCCCGGGCAGCGCGATCATGACCGCAACCCACCAGACCGTCACCAGCAGCGCACCGGGCCATTTGGGATAGCGCCGGGCGCGGTAAGCGCTTGGGGTCAGTGTATAAAACAGCAGGTAAAGCGAAACGAACAGAATGCCCGCAGGCACCAGCCTGCTTGTAGCCAACGTATCCGCCCAGTTCGCAAAGCGCGGAAACCAGGCGGCAATGACCTCTTCTGCCGCGCCGATGGCGACTTGCGCGAACAGCGAAAACAGCAGCGCCACCACTGCAATCACAATGACCGCGCTGGAAATCAGACGATAGCGCCAGTACGCAGCGGCAGAGCGAGTGCCATAGGCCCGGTGCAAGATGTCGCGGATCGTCTCGATCAGGCTGCCCACCGTCCACAGCCCGATCAACCCTCCGACCCATAACAGCCACCCGCTGCGGGCAGAGATGACATCGCGCGCCACCGGCTCGATCGCGCTGGCCACCACCGGGGGCACTGCCAGCAGAAAGGTGCGGATCGAAGCCTCACGCTGGCCCGCCTCACCCAGCAACGAAAAGATTGCCCCGACCGTGATGAAAAAGGGAAACAGCGCCAGGATCGACATATAGGCCAGATTGCCCGCATGGATGAAGCCATCATTATAGGCACCGGTCCAGATCCGGGTGACGATGCGGTAAAGCCGGGTTGCCCAGAAGGTGCCGCGCGGGCCGACGCGCTGTTCCACCTGCTCTTGCAGCCCAGCCCGCCAGCGAAGCGCCTGTTTGCGGCGGGCTTCGGGCGAGAGATCGGGCACGGTCAGCGGCGGCAGGTCAGCTTTCTCTGGGTCCCGCTCTTCCATGGCCGCGGCTCAGCCTCAGACGCCGAAGCGGCTGCGCAAGGCACGCGGATCGCTCCAGCCTTCCAGCCGCTTGGTAAGCTCGGCCCAGGCCTCATCCTCGGGCAGTTGGATCTCCAGCGTGATCAACTGATCGCCGCGGGTTCCGTCCTTGCGGGTAAAGCCCTTGCCCTTGAGCCGAAGCGTCTTGCCCGAGCTGCTGCCGGGCGCGAGCGTCAGCATAACTGCGCCTTCGGCAGTTGGAACTTTGACTTTGGCTCCGTTCATCGCCTCGTCCACGGTGATTGGCAGATCGAGCCGAATGTTATCGCCATCACGCCGGTAGAAAGCGTGCGGTTGCAGCTGGATCGTCACGATCGCATCGCCCGCACCGCCTGGGCCAGCCTCACCTTTGCCGGCCAGACGCATCTGGGTACCATCTTCCGCTCCGGCCGGGAGCTTCAGATCAATCGTCTTGCCATCCGACAGCGTAATCCGCTGCGTCGCCCGCGCTGCCGCATCGGGCAGGCTGACCGCCAGCCGGTATTGGACACTAGCTCCCTTTGGAGCAGCCCGGCCCCGGCCAGGTGCTCCGCCCATTCCTCCGCGACCACCGAAGAGGCCGTCGAAAATATCGTTTATATCAATGCCTTCGTCACCGCCAAAGCCGCCGCGCGGGCCGCCACCGCCGAACCCTCCGCCCGGCGCGCTGCCGCCACCGCCAAAGCCGAATGGCGCTGCCGGATTGCCGTCGCCATCAATCTCGCCGCGGTCAAACCGGGCGCGCTTGTCCTTGTCGGTCAGCAAATCATAGGCCTGCGTCACTTCACTGAAGCGCTCGGTTGCCTTGGGATTATTGGTGTTGCGATCGGGGTGCAGCTCCTTCGCAAGCTTGCGATAGGCGGACTTTATGTCCTTCTCGGTTGCGTTGCGGGCCACGCCCAGGATCGAATAAGGATCAGCCATCTGACCCTAGCTAGGTGCGCAAGCACAATACGGCAAGCCGCCGCTTTCATCTGCACTGTGACGGCGCTATGCGGTGGGGCACATTCTTGAACGGAACCGCCCCTTGAGTATTGATACCAACAGCGAAGTGATCCCCACTGGTGATCCGTTTGGATTGTTCGAAAGCTGGTTCGCCGAGGCGCGGGTCAGCGAACCCAATGATTCAAACGCCATGGCGCTTGCCACCTCAACCCCCGATGGGCGGCCCTCGGTGCGGATGGTGCTGCTGAAAGGACATGGTCCCGATGGCTTCATCTTCTACACCAATAGCCATAGCCGCAAGGGCGGGGAGATTCTGGGAAATCCCAGCGCGGCGCTGCTGTTTCACTGGAAATCATTGCGCCGCCAGATCCGGATCGAAGGCGTACTCGCCCCGGTAGATGCGGCCTTGGCCGACGCGTATTTCGCCAGCCGCAGCCGCGATTCGCAGTTGGGTGCGGTTGCCTCAGACCAGTCAAATCCGCTGGATCGCCGTGAGACTTTTCTGGAGCGCTATGAGGCGGTGGAGCAAGAATTTGCCGGGCGTGATGTCGTGCGTCCGCCGCATTGGACCGGCTTCCGCCTGGTTCCTGATGCCATCGAATTCTGGTGCGACCGCGCTCACCGTCTGCACGAACGCCGCCGTTTTGCCCGCAAGGCAGGAGGCGACTGGTCCAGCACGCTGCTTTACCCATGAGCAGCAGTTTTGCCTTCCTCAATCGCAGTGCAGCGCTGGCCAGCATTTCGGTGGCGCTGCTGTTGGTCGGGTTAAAGGCCTGGGCCGCGTGGTCGACCGGATCAACTGCGATGCTAGGCAGTCTGGCTGATACGGTGCTCGATCTGGTGGCGTCGGCGGCGACATTGGCAGGGGTGTGGGTTGCGGCCCAGCCGGCCGATGACAACCACCGATTCGGCCACGGCAAAGCCGAGGCGCTTGCAGCCATGTTCCAAGTGGTGCTGATCTCAATCTCGGCGCTGACGCTGGCGGCGCGCGGCGTGCAGCAACTGCTGGGAGGGTCGCGGACCGAGGCAGCGGGCGAGGGCATCGCCGTTTCTGCGATCGCCATTGTCGCTACGCTGTTGCTGCTGGTCTGGCAGAACCAGGTTATCCGCAAAACGGGCAGCCTCGCCATCGCGACCGATCATTTGCACTATAAGTCGGATTTGCTCCTTAATGTCGCGGTGATTGCGGCGCTGGCGCTTGACCAATATGCTGGCTTGGCAGGGGCGGACCCGCTGTTTGGCCTGGCCATTGCGGTATGGCTGGGCTGGGGCGCGTGGCGCGCTTCGCATGCCGCGATTGAGCAGCTGATGGACCATGAATGGCCCGAGGCTAAGAAATCGCGCTTCCTGGAAGTTGTCGCTCGCCACCCGGAACTCAAAGGCATCCACGATCTGCGGACGCGGACATCGGGCAATCGCGATTTCGTTCAGTTCCACGTCTGGGTCGATCCTCAGATGACCGTAGCGCAGGCGCATGAGGTGATGGATGATATTGAGGACAAGCTGCTCGCCGAATTCCCCGGAATCGAAATCCTGATCCATCCCGATCCCGAAGGACTGGTAAATGAAGACGGATCAGCCGGCAAAGATCTGCTAGCCCAAACACCCGTTCCGCAGGAGCCTGCAACGTGAGCCGTTCAATTCCCTATTGGCATGTCGATGCCTTCGCCTCCGAAGCTTTTTCGGGCAATCAGGCGGCTGTGATGCTGCTTGAGGATTGGCTGGACGACGATCTGCTTCAGGCAATCGCGGCGGAGAACATGTTCGCAGAGACCGCGTTTCTGATCCCCGATACTAGCGATGCTGCTGATTGGGAGCTGCGCTGGTTTACTCCGGGACTTGAAGTGCGGCTGTGCGGCCATGCCACGCTGGCGTCGGGCCATGTGCTGCTGGCGCGCGATCCTTCGCTGGGGCGGGTCCGGTTTCGTACCCGCCAGTCCGGTGTGCTTGAGGTTCGGCGGCTGGGCGCTGGCTATGAGCTGGCTCTGCCGGTGATTCCGACCGAGCGGCGCGGCTGGGAAGAGGCGGCGGCGCTGCTTGGCAAGCCCAGCGACGTGTGGCGCTCGCCCGATGGCCACTATAATGTATTCGTCTACGACAGCGAGCATGACGTCCGCTCGCTGGTACCCGATTTTCGGGCGCTCGCTGCGTTCGGCGATGTGCAGTTCATTGCAACCGCCGCTGGCGAGACGGCAGACGTGGTCAGCCGGGTATTTGTTCCCGGTTGCGGAGTGGACGAGGACAGCGTGACCGGCTCTGCCCATGCGGTGCTGACCGCGTTCTGGGCGGACCTGTTGGGGCGAGAAAGCTTTACCGCATTTCAGGCATCAGAACGGGGTGGCCACCTGACCTGCCGCCGCGACGGAGCCAGCGCTTGGCTGGGCGGCAATTGCGTGACTGTGGTGGAGGGAACTTTTACCCTCTAAATCCCGCGCCCCTCGCCTGCAAGAAACGCCTGATAACTGCGGGCGATCCCGTCACGCAGGGAAACCGACGGGGTCCAGCCCAGCGCCTTCAGCCGTGCGCTGTCCATCAGTTTACGCGGAGTGCCGTCGGGCTTGGCGGGGTCGGTTACGACCGGGCCATCATGGCCGATCACTTCCATCACCAGCCGGGTCAGTTCCATGATCGAAAGCTCTTCGCCCGAGCCGACGTTGATATGCCCCTCGCCCGAATAATGCTTGATCAGATGGATGCAGGCATCGGCGCAGTCATCGACAAACAGGAACTCGCGCAAGGGGGCGCCCGTCCCCCAGACTTCCACTGTGCTGGCAGATTGCTTGGCGGCATGAATCTTGCGGATCAATGCGGGCATGACGTGGCTGGATGTGAGATCAAAATTATCGCCTGGACCATACAGGTTGGTCGGCATTGCGCTGATATAGTCGCAGCCATATTGTTTGCGATAGGCCTGCGCCAGCTTGATCCCGGCGATCTTGGCAATTGCGTACCATTCGTTGGTTGGCTCAAGCGCGCCAGTAAGCAGCACGCTCTCATTGATCGGCTGAGGTGCGAATTTGGGATAGATACAGCTTGAACCCAGGAACAGCAGCTTCTCAACCCCGGCGGCGTGCGCCCCGGTAAAGACTGCGGTTTCGATCAGCAGATTGTCGCGCAGGAAATCGACCGGATGAGTATCATTGGCGAGGATCCCGCCAACCCTAGCAGCCGCCAGGAACACCGCTTGCGGGCGGCTCTCCGCCATCCAGTCGCGCACCGCTTTCTGGTCGGTCAGATCAAGTTCCGCGCGAGTGATGGTGAGCACTTCGCAGTCTTCGCCCGCCAGCGCGCGGGTGATCGCACTGCCAACCATGCCGCGGTGACCTGCCACCCAGATGCGCTTTCCGCTCAGCGAATACATGGCACTAAGCGCCCCGACCCAGCGGCGCCGCGCGCATGGTTTCAAGATCGGCCTGCATCATTTCACGCACCAGTTCGCGAACACTGGTTTCTGCCTTCCAGCCAAGCTTTTGATGGGCCTTGCCAGGATCGCCGATCAGTAGATCGACCTCGGTGGGACGAAAATAACGCGGATCAACTGCTACTCGCAAGCTGCCCGTAGCCTCGCAATAGCCTCGCTCTTCCGTGCCCTCTCCGCGCCACTCCAAATTGATCCCGGCATCGGCGAAGGCCCATTCGGTGAATTGGCGGACGGTAGTGGTGGCGCCAGTGGCAAGCACATAATCGTCACCTTCGTCAGCCTGAACCATCAGCCACATGCCATGCACATATTCCTTGGCGTGGCCCCAATCACGCTGCGCGTCGAGGTTGCCCAGAAACAGCATATCCTGCCGGCCCAAGCTGATTGCGGCTGCTGCACGGGTGATCTTGCGGGTCACGAATGTCTCACCGCGCAAGGGGCTTTCGTGG